>NZ_BCUU01000011.1 GCF_001591385.1 Variovorax soli NBRC 106424 | reverse complement strand
GGGTCGGCGCCAAGTACACCTGGTAGGTGCGCCAAATCGGTGCAATGTTGCATCCGGGCGCCACCACGGTGCCTTGATGCTCCAGCATTGGGCGAGAATGCACGGTTTTCGTGCAAATCCGAGAGATCCAAGAAGAGACATTCGCCCATGAAATACAGCAGCGCTGACGACTTTCTTGCCCACGTGGGGCAACGCAACCCCGGCCAGGGGGAGTACCTGCAAGCGGTCACCGAGGTGATCCACAGCCTCTGGCCCTTCATCCAGCGCCATCCCAAGTACCAGGGCTACAGCCTGCTCGAGCGCCTGGTGGAGCCCGAGCGGGTCGTCATGTTCCGCGTCTCCTGGATGGACGACGCCGGCGAGGTGCAGGTCAACCGCGGCTACCGCATCCAGCACAGCCTGGCCATCGGTCCCTACAAGGGCGGCCTGCGCTTCCATCCGTCGGTCGACCTCTCCATTCTGAAGTTCCTGGCCTTCGAGCAGACCTTCAAGAACGCGCTGACCACGCTGCCCATGGGCGGCGGCAAGGGCGGCTCCGACTTCGATCCCAAGGGCAAGAGCACGGCGGAGGTGATGCGCTTCTGCCAGGCTTTTGCCACCGAGCTGTTCCGCCACGTGGGCGCCGACACCGACGTGCCGGCCGGCGACATCGGCGTGGGTGCGCGCGAGGTCGGCTTCCTGGCGGGCATGGTCAAGAAGCTCACCAACCGCGCCGACTGCGTGTTCACCGGCAAGGGCCTGTCCTTCGGCGGCTCGCTGATCCGCCCCGAGGCCACCGGCTACGGCAACGTGTACTTCGCGCAGGAAATGCTGGGCCGCAAGGGCCTGTCCTTCGACGGCCTGCGCGTGGCCGTCTCCGGCGCTGGCAACGTGGCGCAGTACACCATCGAGAAGGCGATGGCGCTGGGCGCCAAGGTGGTCACGGTGTCCGACTCCGGCGGCACCGCAGTGGATGAGGCCGGCTTCACGCCCGAGAAGCTGCAACTGCTCATGCACATCCGCAACGACCTGCATGGCCGCGTGAGCGAATATGCCGCGCAGGCCGGCGCGCGCTATGTGGAGGGCGCACGCCCCTGGCAGCTGACGCCGGTGCAGGTGGCGCTGCCCAGCGCCACCCAGAACGAACTGGACGGCGACGATGCGCGCGCGCTGGTCAAGAACGGCGTGCTATGCGTGGCCGAAGGCGCCAACATGCCCAGCACGCTGGAGGCCATCCAGGTGTTCGAGCACCACGACGTGCTGTATGCGCCGGGCAAGGCCAGCAATGCCGGCGGCGTGGCCACTTCGGGCCTGGAGATGAGCCAGAACGCGCTGCGCCTGTCGTGGACGCGCGAGGAAGTCGACGCGCGCCTGCTGCAGATCATGAAGAGCATCCATGCCGCCTGCCTGCACCACGGCGACACGGGCGGCGGCCGCGTCAGCTATGTGCAGGGCGCCAACGTGGCGGGCTTCGTCAAGGTGGCCGACGCCATGCTGGCGCAGGGCGTGGTCTGATCGGACCTGGCGGTCGCCGCCGCCTCGCGCGGTAGCGGCCGCGCCGCCTGCCGGGGCCTGTTGCGAAATCCGCAACTGCTTCGGGTTGCAGGCGCCGGCTTTTCGCCGGACTTCGCATTTCTAAACGTCGGTTCTCCAGAAGAGGGCGCGGTTCGTACGCGCTCCCCTACAAGGAATGGTCTTCAAAGGCGAGCGAGATCTCGCCGGGGACCAACCTACAGGGAGAAACGTTTATGAAAAGAATCAAGGGCGTGGCGCGTCCTCGCCTCAACTATGTCTGCGCAGCCTTCATCGCCGGCACGGGAGCGTTGACATCGGGGGCGGTGCTGGGTCAGCAGGTCTATGCCAATGGCACCACCGAGCAGATCCCGGCGAACACCGCCATTGATACCGGCACCGCCGGTGGTGCGGGCGGGACCGCCGTGCGCGCGGAGAACAATGGCCAGGTGACTGCGGAAGGACTGGTGACGATCACCACTGGCGGGGGCGCTGCACATGGCGTTCATGTTTTCGGCGCTGGCGGAACCGCCTCTTTCGAACAGGGTGTGAACATCACCACCACCGGTGTCGAGTCCTACGGCTTGTGGTCCCAAAGCGTGAACGGCCTGATCAGCGTCAAGGACGCCACGATCAACTCCAACAGCACCAGCGCCATTGCGGAGACTGGTGGCCGCATTGCCATCGAGAATTCCGATGTCACGTCCACACAGAAATTCGGGCTGCACGCGCTCGGAGGCAACACCCCTGGTGATACCACCCACATCGACGCCGTGGACGTGAGCGTCACCACCTCGACCGCCCGTGGGGTCGAGGCGACCGGCTACGGAAGCATCGACCTCAGCACCCGCAACCGCGCGGCCAACACGGTCACCACCATGGGCAACAACGCCGCGGGCATCCAGGCGCATGCCGGTGGCGTCGTGCAATCCACCGGCGCACTGACGGTCAACACGAGCGGGATGACTTCGTACGGCGTGGAGGCCTACGACCGCGGCGAGATCAAGATCGACGGCCAGGCCGGCCCGGTCACTGTCACCACCAGCGGCGAGAACTCGGCCGGCCTGGTCGCGCGCCAGAACGGCACGGTGGCCGTCAACGGCACCACGGTGTCCACCACCGGACAGGGCGCGGCCGGCGTGGACGCCAGCACCGACGGCCTCGTGGTGCTGGACATCAACGCCACCATCACCACGCAGGGTGACAACGCAATCGGCATTCTTGCCAGGGACGACGGCAAGGCGCACACCGACGGCAGCCTGACGCTGAGCACTTCCGGCCAGAACGCCACCGGTGTGCACGCCACCGCCCGGGGCAACGTCCAGCTGTCCGCGCCGGAATCGACGGATGCCACGGCCATCGCCACCACCGGCGTCGGCGCCCAGGGCGTGCTGGTGGACAACGACGCCAGCCTGTTCGCCGCGGGCAGCCTGGCCATCGACACCGCCGGCGAGAATGCCCACGGCCTGCATGCCAACACCGGCGGGCAGGTTGCCATGACGGGCGGGTCCGCCAGCATCTCGATCACCACCACCGGTGCTTCGGCCAACGGCATCTGGGTGCAGGAACGATCCCTCATCGAGAACGAGGGCGACCTGGTCGTGAGCACGGCGGGTGACGATTCGGCCGGCGTGCTGGCGCAAAACGGCGGCCAGGCCGTGCTCACTGGCAAGGCCGGCTCGAGCAAGGTCGACACGAAGGGCGCCAATGCCCTGGGCCTGAGCGCGGAGGGCGTCGGCTCGTCCATCATGGCATCCGACTTTGCCGTGACCACCGCTGGCGCGGGCTCCCATGGTGCCGCGGCCAAGTCAGGTGGCAGTACGACACTGGCCAACATGCAGGTCTCAACGGCCGGGGATGCGGCCCATGGCCTGCATTCCGAAGGTGCCGGCGCGGCGCTCACCGCCACGTCGACGCAGGTGTCGACCACCGGCCGGGGAGCCCATGCGGGTTCTGTCGCCAACGGCGGGGCGCTTTCCTTCACGGACGGCAAGCTGGCCGCTTCCGGCGCGGACGCCGCAGCCCTGTACGCCACCGGTGTGGACGCCGTGGCCAGCCAGGTCGACCTCACCAACACCACGCTTCAGTCGGCCCAGGGCCCGTCCATCCGCGTCGATGGCGGCACCACCAACATCAACCTCAACAACACGCCGGCCACCGAGAACAACGGCAACTGGCTGCACGTGACCTCGGCCGTTGCCGTCGCCAACGTGGCTCTGGCCAGCTCCAACGCCAAGGGTGCGGCACTGAACGATGGCGGCGTCAGCAATGTGAAGCTGACCGACTCCAGGTGGGACATGACCGGCAATTCCAGCGTCACCGCGCTGGACAACATCCGCAGCCACATCCAGTTCAGCGCGCCCGCGGGCGGCGGCTACAAGACGCTGACGGCCAACAACTACCGCGGCGAGGGCGGCACCATCGGGCTCAACACCTACCTGGGCGCCGACAACTCCCCAACGGATCGCCTGGTGATCAATGGCGGCGCGGCCACCGGCTCCACCGGCCTGCAGTTGACCAACACCGGCGGTCCGGGCGCCCTGACGACGGGCAACGGCATCCAGGTGGTGCAGGCCGCCAACGGCGGGACCACCGAGGCGGGTGCTTTTGCGCTCACCTCGCGTGCCCTGGCCGGTCCGTACGAATACCAGCTCTACCGCGGCGCCACGGATGCCAGCGACGCCGAAAGCTGGTACCTGCGCTCCACCCGCGAGGTGCCGGAACCACCGGTTCCTCCGGTGCCGCCGGTACCCGTCGAGCCCCCGGTGGCGGGCGATCCGCCAGCGCCGCCGCCCGCTGCGCCTGCAGTTGCTCCGCGCTACCGTCCGGAGGTGGCCGCCTACCTGGCCAACCAGCGCGAGAACGGCAACATGTTCGTGCACAGCCTGCACGATCGCCTGGGCGAGCCGCAGTACACCGAGCCGCAGCGGCCCGCCGCCAAGGACCAGGGCCGCACCTCGGCCTGGCTGCGCGTCGTGGGCCGGGCCACCAGTTCGCAGAACCAGGACGGCGGCTTCAGTGCCGACACCGACAGCGTGCTCCTGCACGGCGGCGGCGACGTGGCCAGCTGGGGCGTGGGTGGCGATGCGGGCCGCCTGCACCTGGGCGGCATGCTGGGCTACGGCGGCTCGCGCACCGATGCGCGCGCGGCAGGCAACCCCAACCGTGCCGTCGGCAAGGCCGAGGGCTGGAACGTGGGCGCCTACGGCACGTGGTACCAGAACGATCAAAGCAAGCTGGGCGCCTATGTCGACGTCTGGGGCAACTACGGCTGGTACAAGAACACGGTGAGCGGCGATTCGCTGCCCAGCGTGGACTACGACGCGACGGGCTGGGCCCTCTCGGGCGAGACCGGCTACGCCTTCAAGCCCGTGCAGGACAGCGACTGGGTGGTCGAGCCGCAGGCGCAGCTGATCTACCTGAAGTCCGACCAGGACGACGTGCTCGAAGCCAGCGGCATCCGTGTCCACGACGGCGACAACAGCGGCTGGATCTCGCGCCTGGGCGTGCGCACGCACGCCACCTGGGTGAGCCCGGACGGCACCCGCACCCAGCCCTATCTCACCCTGAACTGGTGGCGCGACAACACGGACAGCGCCGTGTCGTTCAGCAACGTTGCGGTTTCAGGGCTGTATCCGAAGGACCGCTACGAGATCAAGATGGGCGTCAACGCCGATCTGGCCAAGGGCTGGACCGGCTGGGTCAACGTGGGCCATCAGTGGGGCAAGCAGAGCTTCCAATCGGTGACGTACCGCGTGGGCACCAAGTTCACCTGGTAATCCGGCGGCACCGCCCAACGAAAAATGCGCCGGGATTCCGGCGCTTTTTTTCCTTGTGGTGGACGGTTATTGTTGGTTCGGCCGGGCCGCCACAGCCTTCTCGGCCTTGCTCACCAGGTCCGCGCCCACCGTGCCCTTCCACTTGTCGTACACCGGCTTGGTGGCCTTGACGAAAGCGGCGCGCTCGGCCGGCGTGAGGCGCGTCACCGTCACGCCCATGCCCTCGATTTCCTTGAGCACCGGCTGGCCCGGCTCCACCAGGCCCTTGCGTGCGATCGCGATTTCCTGCTTGCCCGCGTCGACGGCGGCCTGGCGCACGATCTCGCGGTCGGCCGGCGTCCACGATTCCCAGATCTCCTTGTTCACCACGAAGATCAGCGGGTCGGCCACGTAGCCCCAGGTGGTGACGTACTTCTGGCCCACGGTGTGCATCTTCAGCACCGTGAAGAGGAACAGCGGGTTCTCCTGGCCGTCCACCGCGCCGCTGGCCAGCGCAGGCTGCGCGTCGGCCCAGCTCATCTGCGTGGGGTTGGCGCCCAGGGCGGTGAACATGTCGGAGTAGATGGGCGAGCCCACCACGCGGATCTTCATGCCCTTCAGGTCTTCCGGCGACTTGATCGGCTTCTTGGAGTTGGTGACTTCGCGAAAGCCGTTTTCGCCCCAGGCCAGCGGTACCACGCCGGCCTTCTCGACGATCTTGAACAGGTCCTTGCCCACCTCGCCCTGCGTGAGCGCGTCGATGGCCGCGTAGTCGGGCATCAGAAAGGGCATGGAGAACAGGTTGAGCTGCTTGACCTGCGGCGACCAGTTGATGGTGGAGCCCACCGCCATGTCGATCACGCCCTGGCGCAGCGCGCTGAACTCGCGCGTCTGGTCGCCCTGGATGAGCGAGACGCCGGGGTACAGCTTGATGTTGATGCGGCCCTGCGTGCGCTCCTTGACCAGGTCGGCCCAGATCTTGCCGGCCTGGCCCCAGGGCGTGGGCGGGCCCAGCACCAGCGACATCTTGTATTCGGCCTTGTAGTTGGCTTGCGCCAGCGCGCCGGTGGAGAAGGTGGCCAGCGCCGTGGCCACGGCAGCCAGGCCCAGCAGGGTGCGACGGAATTTCATGAGACAGGTCTCCTCTCGTTGGATAAACAGATCAATAGCCCAGCTTGTGGGGCAGCCACAGCGCCAGCTGCGGCCAGGCGATCACGCCCGCCATCACCAGGAACATGGCGAACAGCATCCAGCCTACCCAGCGCACGGTCTCTTCCATGCGCACGTTGGCAATGCGGCACGACACCATCAGGTTGACGGCCAGCGGCGGCGTGAACTGGCCCAGCGCCACCTTCAGCGTGAGGATCACGCCGAACCACACCGGGTCCCATTTGTAGTGCTGCACGATGGGCCACAGCAGCGGCACGAAGATCAGGAAGATCGACACGCCGTCCAGGAACATGCCCACGGTGATGAGCAGCACGATGAGCAGGGCCAGCACGCCGTATTCGCCCAGGCCCGAGTTGACGATGGCCTTGGCCACCGGGTCGATCACGCCCAGCGTGGACAGCGAGTAGGCAAAGATGCCCGCCAGCGACACCACCAGCAGGATGACCGCCGACAGCTCGCCCGCTTCGCGCAGGATCACGAACAGGTCGCGCACCTGGATCGTGCGGTAGACCGCCATGCCCACGAACAGGCCATAGAACACTGCGACGACGGCCGCTTCGGTCGGCGTGAACCAGCCGGCGCGCATGCCGCCCAAAATCAGCACCGGCGCCGCCAGGCCCCAGGTGGCTTCGCGAAAGCTCTTCCAGAACGCGGGGCGGGGCAGGGAGGCTTCGAGCGCGCCCATCTTGTTGGAGCGGGCCATCCACACCGCCGGAATGATCAGCGCCAGGCCGGCGAGCACGCCGGGGATCATGCCGGCGGCGAACAGCGCGGGCACCGAGGCGCCCGGCACCAGCACCGAATACACGATGAAGGCCACCGAAGGCGGAATCAGGATGTCGGTGGCCGCCGCCGCGCCCACCACGCTGGCCGAGTACGCCGCCGGATAGCCGGCGCGCGACATCGCGGCGATCATCACCGCGCCCACCGCCGCCGCATTGGCCGGGCCCGAGCCCGAGATGCCGCCCAGGAACATCGCCACCAGGATGGCCACCATGGGCAGCATGCCCGGACCGCGACCGACGATGGCAATGGCGAAGTTGACCAGCCGCGAGGCCACGCCGGAGCGGTCGAAGATGGAGCCCACCAGCACGAACATCGGAATGGCCAGCAGCGGGTACTTGCCCAGGCCCGCATAGAAGTTCTGCGGCACGGCCAGCAGGCCGAACCACTGGGCGTCGGCATTGGCCAGCGCGATGCAGGCCGCGCCGGCCAGGCCCAGGGCGGCGCCGATCGGCACGCCCAGGAGCATCATCGCCAGGAAGGCGACGAACAGGAGCGTGGGAATCATGGCTGGCGACCCCGGCGCACGAACAGGCCCATCGCGCGCAGGGCGATCGCCAGCGAGCAGATGGGCAGCCAGATCGAATACCACCACTGCGGCACGCCGATGCCGGGCGAGGTTTCCTCAAAACGGTAGTCGTCCCACACCACCCGGATGCTCAGGCCCGCGATGAGGAAGAACAGGGCCGCCACCATCAGCGCGCCGAACTGCGCCAGGCGCTTGCGCCGGGCCATGGAGCCGCTTTCGGCGAAGTACTCGATGCGGATGTGCCGGTCGCGCGCGACGGCGGCCGAGCCGGCCACCATGGCCAGCAGGATCATGAGGAACACCGAGAACTCTTCCGTCCAGGCAAAGGACGAATCGGTGAAGTAGCGCACCACCACGTTGGCGAAGGTGATGCAGGCCAGCAGGCCCATGATGACCACGGTGGCCCAGTCCTCGATCGCCAGCGGCACGCGCGTGGGTTCGTCTTCGTAAGGCAAAGCGTCGGGCAGCGTGCTCGCGTTGTCGAGCAGTGCACCGGGTTCAGGTTGGGGCATGGATGTGATAGGAACGGTACGACAAGGATGCTGCGACGCGGTCGGTTGACATCATGGGAGTCGAGATCCCAGTCCGCGCGGCGGTAGCCGTGTGCATGGTCGCAGGTCCGCCAAATGGTAATGACAGGTAATCATTTGGCGGCTTCGGGTCTTCACTTAGCGACTTGTGGATCGAGATTCACGCTGCGGCTCTCTCGTCCAGCACTCGACAGGTCGGGGAGCCCGTGGTGACGACCTGCTATGGGAAGCACCGATCAAGCTATGCTTTCGGTGGGGGCAGACCTTCGTCGTCTGAGTTCACTAAAACAAGTTTTCGCCTGATGAGTATCCAAGTTCCAATGCCTTCCCGGCATGTGCCGCCTGCGCGATCAATCGAGATATTTGAGCCGGTTGAGCAGGCCATCGCATACCTTGAGGTCGGCGCGATCCTATTCCTGCTGGCGCTGCTGATCGGGCAGATCTCACCGGTTCGGTTGTTGTCGTTGAATCCACTTCGTTGGTATCTGGTCGTTCTCGAAGACTCGGCGAGGCACTCTTTGTTGCGTTACCGGGTCATTCTGGTGTTGTGCATGGTGTCCTTCTGCGCATTCGCCGCGTCGGCTCTGGTGTATTTCTCTTATTTGCTGAGCGAAGCTTGAAGAGGGGCGCTCGGCGCCGAGCTGTCTTCGACGGGGAAAGCGGTCGTGACGCCGCATGGGCTCAACGCACGCCGGTCCGGGTGAGACAATTCCCGGTCATGACCGACTCCCTCACCATCACCCGCCCCGACGACTGGCACCTGCATGTGCGCGACGGGGATGCGCTCAAGGCCGTGGTGCCGCACAGCGCCGCCCAGTTTGCCCGGGCGCTCATCATGCCCAACCTCAAGCCGCCGGTGACCTCCGCCGAGCAGGCGATGGCCTACCGCCAGCGCATCCTCGACGCCGTGCCTGCCGGCACGGCCTTCGAGCCGGTGATGTCGCTCTACCTCACCGACAAGCTGCCGCCCGAGGAAATCGCGCGCGCGGCCCAGGCGGGCGTGAAGGCACTCAAGCTCTACCCGGCCGGCGCCACCACCAACAGCGATGCCGGCGTGACCGACATCCGCAAGACCTACGCCACGCTCGAAGCCATGCAGAAGCACGGCCTGCTGCTGCTGGTGCACGGCGAGGTGACCGACCCGGCGGTGGACCTGTTCGACCGCGAGGCGGTGTTCATCGAGCGCGTGATGATTCCGCTGCGCCGCGACTTTCCGCAGCTGAAGGTGGTGTTCGAGCACCTCACCACGAAGGAAGGCGCCCACTACGTGCGCGACGCGGGCCCCTTCACCGGCGCCACCATCACGGCGCACCACCTGCTCTACAACCGCAACGCCATCTTCACCGGCGGCATCCGCCCGCATTACTACTGCCTGCCGGTGCTCAAGCGCGAGACGCACCGCCTGGCACTGGTCGAGGCCGCCACCAGCGGCAGCCCGCGCTTCTTCCTGGGCACCGACAGCGCACCCCACGCCGCGCACCTGAAGGAACATGCCCTGGGCTGCGCCGGCTGCTACACCGGCCTGCACGCCATGGAGCTGTATGCCCAGGCCTTTGACAGCGTGGGCCAGCTCGACAAGCTCGAGGGCTTTGCCAGCTTTCACGGCGCCGACTTTTACGGCCTGCCGCGCAACCAGGGCACCGTCACGCTGAAGCGTGAAAGCTGGGCGGTGCCCGAGACGCTGCCTTACGGCGAAACCACGCTCAAGCCGCTCGCCGGCGGCGAGCAGATGGCCTGGAAGCTGGCGGCCTGAATGCGGTTGCGAGCAGACGGGGTGAAACCATGAACATGCCGCGCGCCGAGCGCGTGATGCTGCTCATCGACGCCGACAACGTCTCGGCCGACGTGATCGAGCAGGCGGTGCACAAGGTCATGGCCGAGCACGGCCACCTGCATGTGCGCCGGGCCTACTGCAATGCCGAGACGGCGCTCAAGCAGCAAAGCCTGTTCAAGCGCCTGAGCGTGCGGCCCATGGTCAACCTGGCGGCGGGCAAGAACAGCACCGACATCGCCCTCGCGGTGGACGCCATGGACCTGGCGGTGAGCGAGCGGCCGCAGCTCATCTACCTGGTGTCTTCCGATTCCGACTTCGCGCCGCTGGTGATTCGCCTGCGCGAAAAAGGATGCCGCGTCTGCGGCATCGGCCAGCAGGGCAAGACGGGCGACGAAACGCGCGGCGTGTACGACCACTTCACCGACCTGCAGCACCAGGCGGGCGGCAGCGCCGGTGTGAAGGCCGCGGCCAAGAAGCGTGCGCCCGCAGCGAAGAAGCGCAAGGTAGCAGCACCAGCGCCTGCTGCAGCAGCGCCGGCGCCCTTGCCGGCCCTGCCCGAGGACGTGCTGCGCATCCTCGAGGTGGTGCCGGCCCTGCGCGCCGGCCAGCGCATCGAACTCAACGTGGCGGTGGAGGGCCTGCGCGGCGCCAAGCTGCTTGCCAAGAGTGCCAGCTCGCAGAAGCTCTTCAAGAAGCATCCGGAACTCTTCATGCTGAGCCCCGAGAAGCAGCCCAACAAGGTCCAGTACATCGGCCCGGCGCTGCCGCTGCCATGAGCCTGCTGCTGCCGGAGCCGGGCGCGCCGTGGTGGGCGCCCTATGCCGGCGTCGCGCCGCGGGTCTTCGCGCAGGTGGCAGGCGGCGCGCAGGCGCACGAAGCCCTGGGCGCCGTGCTTTCTTCTTCGCCCATCGCTTCTTCGCCCATCGAACTGGCGGCCGGCCCACTGCGCTTCGTGCCCGGCGACAGCGCGCCCGAGGGCGAGGCCTACGAAGCCTTCATCGCGCGCACCGCGGGCGTGCCCACGCGGCACAACCTGCACGACCTGTTCAACGGACTGGCCTGGCTGCGGTTTCCTTGCATCAAGCGCCGGCTCAACGAGTTGCAGGCGGCGCAGATCGCCAGCGAAGGCGTCGGTGCTCGGCGCGGTCCGCTGCGCGATGCGCTCACCTTGCTGGACGAGAACGGCGCCCTGCTGTCGGCGCCGCCGCCAATCTGGCAGGCGCTGCTGGCGCGCGACTGGCGGGCGCTGTTCGTCACCCACCGCCCGCTGTGGGCGCGGGCGCGCCTGGCGGTCTTCGGCCATGCCTTGCTGGAGAAGCTCACGGCCGCGCCGCGCAAGAACCTGACGGCGCATGTGCTGGTCCTGCCCGATGAGCTGCGAAACACGGACGCCGACTTCGATGCCCTGGCAGGTGCACCGGCCTTTGCACCGGAATGGCTCGCCCGCAAGCCGTTCACGCCGCTGCCGGTGATGGGAATCCCCGGCTGGAGCTGCGAAAACGAGAACTTTTCCTTTTATGATGATTCCGAGGTATTTCGCCCTCGCAGGACGCCAGAAGAAAGAACAACCCCAGGTCCTGCATTCCCGCCCAGCTTGAAGCGGGCCGTCCGGCCCCCATCTGAGCGGCACACAAGCAGCTCCACGGAGATTCCAACTTGAAACGCATTCTTCTGTTCGTCCTGACCAACGTCCTGGTGGTCGCGGTGCTGGGCATCGTCGCCAGCCTGCTGGGCGTCAACCGCTACCTGACGGCCAACGGGCTGAACCTGGGCGCGCTGCTGGGCTTTGCCCTGATCATGGGCTTCGGCGGCGCGATCATCTCGCTGCTCATCAGCAAGCCCATGGCCAAGTGGACCTCGGGCCTGCACATGATCGACAACCCGCAGACGCCCGACGAAGCCTGGATCGTCGGCACGGTGAAGAAGTTCGCCGACAAGGCGGGCATCGGCATGCCCGAGGTCGGCATCTTCGAAGGCGAGCCCAACGCCTTCGCCACCGGCGCCTTCAAGAACTCGGCCCTGGTGGCGGTATCCACGGGGCTGCTGCAGAACATGACGCGCGACGAGGTCGAGGCCGTCATCGGCCACGAGGTGGCGCACATCGCCAACGGCGACATGGTCACCATGACGCTGATCCAGGGCGTGATGAACACCTTCGTCGTGTTCCTCTCGCGCGTGATCGGCTACGCGGTCGACAGCTTCCTGCGCCGCGGCGACGACCGCTCGTCGGGCCCCGGCATCGGCTACATGATCACCACCGTGGTGCTGGACATCGTGCTGGGCTTCGCCGCCGCGATCGTGGTGGCCTGGTTCTCGCGCCAGCGCGAGTTCCGTGCCGACGCCGGCTCGGTCGAGCTCATGGGCGGCCAGCGCCAGCCCATGGTCAACGCCCTGGCGCGCCTGGGCGGCCTGCCGGCGGGCGAGCTGCCCAAGTCGGTGGAAGCCATGGGCATCACCGGCAACATCGGCAAGCTGTTCTCCACGCACCCGCCGATCGAAGAGCGCATTGCGGCGCTGCAGAACGCGCGCTGATCGCGGCGCCCGCCAAGAGCAAAGCCGGCCCGGGGGCCGGCTTTTTTTCGCCTCCGCGGCGTGCGTGCGCTCGCGGCAGGCCCCTGTGTCGATCAGTCCGCGGAAGTCGCCGGCGCGGCCTCGGCGGCGGGCGCCTGCTGCGCCGCGCGTGCGCGCTGCAGCGTTCGCGTGACCTCGCCGTGCTTCATGCCGTACATGTCGGCAAATTCCTGCTCGCTCTTGCCGCCGGCCTCGAAGGCGCGCAGCAGGGCCTCGGCCTTGGCGTCCTGCGCGGCCAGGCTGGCCAGCGCCTCGTCGACGATGGCGTTGATGCCGGCATCGCGCGAGCGCACCAGCACGGCGTAGTCCTCGCGCGGCAGGCCCGAGGCTTCGATGGCCCGTGCGATGCGTGCCACGGTCTGCGCGCGCAGGCTGGCACGGCCTTCCTCATCGGGCGTGCGCATCTGGCGGCGGCGGTGCAGTTCCAGGATGGCGTGGTGCACATGCTCGGGCGCCATCGGCTCCACCACCTGGCCTTCCAGGTCGTGGCGCGGATGGCCGGCGGCCACGCTTTCCAGGTAGCGGGTCGAGCGGGCGTGCAGGCCCATGGCCAGCTTCAGGTCTTCCGGCTTGAAGGCGTCGGGATGGCGTGCCACCAGCTCCTCGTACACGCCGCGCTTGAGCGGCAGGAAGCGCGCGCCGAAGAGGCCGGGGTACAGCTCGAACAGCTTTTCCAGAACTGGGTGCGGCGCGCGGGCCTTGCCCTGTTCCTTGCCGGGCTTCTTGGCAGCTGCTGCCGCCGGCGCAGTCTCGGTTGCGGCCGCGGCTGCGGTCTGCCCGCCGCCTTGCGCACCGGCCCTGTCACCCCGGGTCTTGCCGCCGCGGCGGCGCGGCCTGCGTGCGGCACGCTCGGCCGGCGACGCGGTTTCGGACGGCGCGTGTTCCGAAGGCGCGCCGGATTCCGCGGGCGCTTGCGTTGCTTCTGGTGCAGCCGGTGCGGCGGCGTTGGAAACGTCGATTTCGTGGGTGTCGGTCATCGGGGTGCCAGGAAGAAACGGATAGGGGAAATCGTTGGTTGCTCGGGCGCTGTTCAGGCGGCGGTGCCTGCCGGCGCCTTGTTGTGTGCGGCGGGCAGGCGGCCGATGAGCAGCCTGAAGGGCAGCAGCATGAACACGCCCACGGCCAGCTTCACGCCCAGGTCGCCCAGGGCCCAGGTGATCCACGGGCCTTTGGTGCCGGCAAAGGCAATGCCCCAGAACACGATGCTGTCGAGCACCGCCGCGATCACCGTGGCCACCAGCGGCGCGCGCCACCAGGTGCCGCGGCGCAGGCGGTGGAAGAGGCCGATGTCCAGCAGCTGCGAGGCGATGAAGGCCAATCCCGAGGCGGCAGCGATGCGTGCCGGCGCGAGCGCCAGCGAGGCCGCCACGGCCACCGCAAAGCCCAGCCACGCGACGCGGCGCGCGAGGCCCGGGCCGAAGCGGCGGTTGATCAGGTCGCTCACCAGATAAGCCACCGGGTAGCTGAATGCGCCCCAGGTGAGCCAGTCGTTGATGGGGAACTGCACCAGGTAGTTGGACGCCAGCACCACCGCCACCATGGCCGCGATGCCCTGGGCGAACTGCGCCCGGGTCGGACGTGGAAAGCTCTGCGTCATGCCGCGGCCTCCGGCTTGGCGGCGCCCAGCATCTGCCGCGCCACCGCCTCGGCCACCTTGATGCCGTCCACGCCGGCCGACAGGATGCCGCCCGCGTAGCCCGCGCCTTCACCCGCCGGATACAGGCCCGCGATGCCGGGGCACTGCAGCGACTCGCCGTCCCGCGCGATGCGGATGGGCGAGGAGGTGCGCGTTTCCACACCCGTCAGCATTGCGTCGTGCCGGTCGAAGCCGGGGATCTTGCGGCCGAAGGCCGGGAAGGCTTCGCGCATGGCCTCGATGGCGTACGCGGGCAGGGCGCCGTGCAGGTCGCCCAGCAGAACGCCCGGCTTGTAGCTGGGCTGAACCTCGCCGAATTCCCTGGACGGGCGGCCCGCCACGAAATCGCCCACCAGCTGGCCGGGCGCGCAGTAGTCGCTGCCGCCCAGCACGAAGGCATTGGATTCGAGCCGCCGCTGCAGCTCGATGCCCGCCAGCGGATGCGGCTTGCCCTGCGCCTGTTCGAGCAGCTCGGGCGGCAGGTCGAGGTGCCGGTAGTCGGTCGGGAAGTCGCTCGGGTCGATGCCCACCACGATGCCCGCGTTGGCATTGCGCTCGTTGCGCGAGTACTGGCTCATGCCGTTGGTGACCACGCGATTGGGCTCGCTGGTGGCCGCGACCACCGTGCCGCCCGGGCACATGCAGAAGCTGTAGACCGAGCGCCCGTTGCTGGCGTGATGCACCAGCCGGTATTCGGCCGCGCCCAGCGCCGGATGGCCGGCATGGCGGCCCCAGCGCGCCCGGTCGATCAGGCCCTGCGGATGTTCGGCCCGAAAGCCGATGGAAAAGGGCTTGGCCTCGATCGGCGCGCCGCGCGTGTGCAGCATGGCGAAGCTGTCGCGCGCGCTGTGGCCCAGGGCAATGACGGCGTGGTCGGTGCGCAGCTCTTCGCTCTGGCCGGTGGCCTGGTTCAGCACCGTGAGGCCGCGCAGGTGGCCGCCCTCGACGCAGATGTCGGTCACCTTGTGCGAGAAGCGGATCTCGCCGCCCAGCGATTCGATCTCGGCGCGCATGTTCTCCACCATCTTCACCAGGCGGAAGGTGCCGATGTGCGGGTGCGCTTCCCACAGGATCTCCTCGGGCGCGCCGGCCTTCACGAACTCCTGCAGCACCTTGCGGCCGAGGTGGCGCGGGTCCTTGATCTGGCTGTAGAGCTTGCCGTCGGAAAAAGTGCCTGCGCCGCCTTCGCCGAACTGCACGTTCGACTCGGGCTGCAGCTCCTTGCGGCGCCACAGGCCCCAGGTGTCCTTGGTGCGCTCGCGCACCGCCTTGCCGCGCTCCAGCACGATGGGTTTGAGGCCCATCTGCGCCAGCAGCAGCGCCGCGAAGATGCCGCAGGGGCCGAAGCCCACCACCACGGGCCGCTGGAACGAGGCATGGCCCGCCTGCGCCACCAGGCGGTAGGTCATGTCGGGCGCGGCCTGCACATGCGGCTTGTTGCGCGCCAGCACCGCGGCCTCGCGCGACGGATCGGCCAGTTCCACATCGACGATGTAGACCTGGATCAGCTCGGCCTTGCGCGCGTCGAAGCTGCGCTTGTGGACCGTGTGCGAAGCAATGTCGGAGGGGGAAAGGCCCAGCACGCCGGCCACGCCCTGCAGCAGGGCCTCGGGCGCGTGGTCGAGCGGAAGCTTGAGTTCGGAAACGCGGATCATGACGGCGAAGGCCCGTATCGATCGGGCGGTTCGGTAAGCAAAGACCGCGATTTTACTTTTTCGAGATCCGCGCGGTCTGGTCAGGCCGGCAGGAAGCCGTCCACCGACAGGTAGCGCTCGCCCGTGTCGTAGTTGAAGCCCAGCACCACCGCATCGGCCGGCAGCTCGTGCAGCTTCTGCGCAATGGCGGCCAGCGTGGCGCCGGAGGAGATGCCCACCAGCACGCCTTCCTCGCGCGCGCAGCGGCGCGCCATCTCGCGGGCGGCCTCGGCCTCGACCTGGATCACGCCGTCGAGCAGCCCGGTGTCCAGGTTCTTCGGGATGAAGCCGGCGCCGATGCCCTGGATGGGGTGCGGCGACGGCTGGCCGCCGGAGATGACCGGCGAGGCCGTGGGCTCCACCGCGAACACCTTCAGCTTGGGCCACTTCTTCTTCAACACCTGCGCGCACCCGGTGATGTGGCCGCCGGTGCCCACGCCGGTGATCAGCACGTCCACGCCTTCGGGAAAGTCGGCGGCGATTTCCTCGGCCGTGGTGCGCGCATGCACCGCGACGTTGGCCGGGTTGTTGAACTGCTGCGGCATCCAGGCGCCGGGCGTGGCGGCCACGATTTCCTCGGCGCGGGCGATGGAGCCCTTCATGCCCTTCTCGCGCGGGGTCAGCTCGAAGGTGGCGCCGTAGGCCAGCATCAGGCGGCGGCGCTCCACCGACATGCTGTCGGGCATCACCAGGATCAGCTTGTAGCCCTTCACCGCGGCCACCATGGCCAGGCCCACGCCGGTGTTGCCCGAGGTGGGCTCGACGATGGTGCCGCCGGGCTTGAGCGCGCCGGAGCGCTCGGCGTCTTCCACCATCGACAGGGCGATGCGGTCCTTGACGGAGCCGCCCGGGTTGGCGCGCTCGGACTTGATCCACACCTGCTGCGTGGCCCCCTTGAACAGGCGCTGGTAGCGGATGTGCGGCGTGTTGCCGATGGTCTCGAGAACGTTCTGCGCTTTCATGGGCGGGTGCTCCTTTTCGTTCGTGCCGGGTTGGTTCGGAATGATGTCGAGTCAGCCGGCATTGTGGCGAAGCCGGCGATGCCGCGCGCAGGTGGCGGTCAAAAGCGGCGCGGCAGGCGGACTAACCGCGCGGGCAGTTCGCGCGCTGCCCGGCTTCGAGCGACGCGGCGCGCCCTCCCGTGTCGGGGTGGGTCTGCAGCCATTCGACCGTCAGCGCGGGCGTGCCGCCCTTGGCGTCGGCATGCGCCTTGTCCGCCGCCCGCAGCAAGGCGGCCATGGGCGCCAGCGGTTGCGCGGTGGCCTGCATCATCGCGATGGCGAAGCAGTCCGCCTCGCGCTCGTGGTCGCGGCTGTAGGCCAGGGCGGCCAGCAGCGTGCCGCCGGTGGCGGCCAGGCCCGAGGCGTCGCCCAGCACCAGCGCCGAACCCACGTTGAGGATGCCCAGCTCGATCACGCGCCGGGTGCCGTGCCGATGCAGCACGTGTCCAGCCTCGTGCGCCAGCACGCCCATCAGCGCCTCGTCGCCGATGCCGCTCTGGGCGGCGAGTTCGACCATGCCATCGGTCAACACGATCACGCCGCCGGGCAGTGCGAAGGCATTGGCGCCCATGCCGGCGCGGAACTGCAGGTCCATGGGTGGGGCGTAGGACGCATCGGGCCGCAGCGTGGCCGGCGCTTCGGCGCTCATCGAGGCAAAGCGCGACCGCAGTTCAGCCTGGCGGGAGCGTGCAATGCGGCTGGGCTTGAGGATGCCCTGTGCCTCGAGCTGGTTCAGCGCGTCCTGCGACACGGAGCGTTCCCACGACAGCGGCGCAAAGCGTGCGAGCTGGCCCGCGGTCCACGGCGCGCCCCAGCGCGTGAAAGCCCAGATGACGAGGGCCAGGCACAGCAGCGCGGCGGCAATCAGCGGCCAGCGCCGCTGCAGCCGCTGCGCCATGCCGGCGCGCGCGCCGCAGGCGTGCAGTGCCTGTTCCCATTGGGCGCCTTCGACTTCCACGCTGCCGTGCTGGCCGAGGTCGACCGTCAGGCGCGGCGAGGCGCCGGTGGGCTCCCAGGTGTCGGGCCAGCTGAATTCGCCCGGCGGCAGGTCGAGCGGTGGCAAGCCTGCCGCATCCAGCGGATGCAGGCGCAGGCTGGCGCGGCCCTTCCTGTCGCCGGCCAGGCGCAGCAGGACCGGGCGGGCCTGGCTGCGGCGCCCGTCGAACCAGCGCGCGCGGACGGTGGCGTCCATGGGCGTTCAGGCGCCGACGATGTCCAGCCCCAGTCCGTCGGCCAGCGCGTCGGAGAAGCCGCCTTCATCCTGCTGCCGCGCCAGCTCGCCCACCAGGCTTTCCGGCGTGCCGCGCAGGTGCAGGGTGACCGACTCGCACTTCATGCGATAGACCTTGATGCGCGCAAAGGGCCGGTACAGCCCGAGTGTGACCAGGTTGAGCAGCGCATTGCGGATGCGCAGGCCCATGAAGGCGCCGGTGCGCAGCTTGCAGCGAAAGCGCGCCAGCTGGCTCACGCCGGTGTTGTTCCACACCAGCTGGAAGGTGCGCGCCTCGCGCCATGCCAGGGCCGGCACGATGGCCAGGAACCACACCGCCCCGCCCAGCACCAGGCCCAGCAGGATCGAGCCGCGCAGGTTCTTCACCCCCAGCGTGTAGCCGGCGAAGATGATCGAGGACACCGCCCCGATCACCGCGCCGAGCAGCACCGCGATGCCGATGGCCTGCAGCGCGATGCGCAGGTAGGGCCCGCGCTCGACCTTCCAGCGCCCGGCCTGCGCGCCGATGCGCGTATCCACCACCAGCAGGCGGCTGTAGTTGTATTGCAGCAGCGCCAGGCACAGCGCGGCGGGCAGCGCGATGGCCAGCAGGAGCAGGCCGGCCAGCACGGGGCCGTAGCTGCGGACGCTGGCTGCGCTGAGCGAGAGGCAGACGAACAGCACCGCCAAGGCCAGCATCGGCCAGCTCGCCACGTACAGCGACCGGACGCTGGGCGCGAAGTTCAACCGCAGGCCGCGCCAGCGCGTGTGGCGCAGCCGAAAGCGCATGGCGCTGGCCCACAGCCAGGGCGCGCCGAGCACGGCGAGCGCCAGGAACACATTGCCGACGGTGCGCGCCAGCCCGTCGTCCGAACTGCCGGCCAGGTTCAGCGCCAGGTACAGGCCGCCGAACAGCAGGAAGCCCACCAGCATGCGCTTGATCGGCGCCGTGAACTCGAGGGTGCCTTCGGCCACCTCGGTGCTCTGGTAGAAGTACTGCACGGTGCGGCGGCGCGCCCACGGGGTGTACAGGCCCAGGGTCAGCACGCCCAGGAGGACGTTGACGATCCAGATGCGGAAGTACTGGCCTTCATGGCCGTAGAAGCGCAGCGGGTGCGCCACGATCTCGAGCTTCGTGTTCAAGTGGTGTCCTCACTCCATCACAAATGTTTGCTTTTCTCTTCTCCAGGCGGGAGTGTAGAAGGGGCTTGGCCTGCGGCCGGCCGGCTCGCTGGCCCCGATTGGGGATAATTCGCCTTGTGAAGCACGCCGGACCGCCGCTGGTGCAAGCGCCGAAAGGCCGCACTGGAGGAACGTCCGGACTGCACAGGACAGCGCAGGAGCTAACGGCTCTCCACCGCGAGGTGAGGATCAGAGCAACAGAGACGAGTCCTGGGCCTTGCGGCGACGCGCAAGCGGCGCCGCAAAGCCCTTCGGGGGCGAAAGCCTTCAAAGGGCGTGGACCAGGGGTGAAACGGGCAATCTCTGCGCGCAGCAACACCAAGTAGGCCAGTTTCGAGGTGGTTCCGCTGAGCTGGCGGGTAGGTGGCATCGAGCCGTCCGGGTGACCGGCGGCCCAGAGTAATGGCGGTCACGCCGGGGGCGACCCCGGTGCACAGAATCCGGCGTACAGGCGCGCTTCACACTTTTCTTTCCACCGCTGTCCGGCCTGGACAGCGCGTCCCCCGGTCCCTCTCCCTTCGACGACAACGCCTCGACGCCGCCCGGCGCCGAGGCGCTGCCATGCGCGCGCTGACCGCGAGTTCTGGCAAACCCTGAGGAGTCGCGTCGAGCCTGGCCGTAGAATTGACCACGATGTAGACGTATTGTCCATATAGTGGACGATACCCGAACCACCCAGCCCAGACACCGGAGCCCCGCGATGCCCTTGGAACACAAAGACGCCGAGCCGCTAACCCCCTACCAATACCCCAACCCGCCCGAAGCGCTGCCGGAAATCGTGGTGCCGCAGGCCATTCCCACCGACGAGCGCCTGTGGGTGCCGCAGGCCGAGAACGTGTGGTTCCGCCCGCTGTGCCTCAATGCCAGCCAGGGCTACTGGATGAACCTGCTGAAGGTCCGCAAATCTGGCGTGCTCAGCCGCCATCGCCATCCGCAGGCCGTGCACGGCTTCGTGCTCAAGGGGCGCTGGAAGTACCTGGAGCACGACTGGGAAGCCGTGGAGGGCAGCTACGTGTTCGAGCCGCCCGGCGAGACGCACACGCTGTATGTGCCGCCGGACGTCGAGGAAATGATCACCTACTTCCAGGTCAACGGCGTCATGTACTACACCGACCCGTGGGGCAAAGGCATGGGCTACGAGGACGTGTTCACCAAGATCGATATGTGCCGCAAGCACTTCGAAGCCGTGGGCCTGGGCGCGGACTACGTGAAGCAGTTCATCCGGTGAGCACGCCGCGCTACGACTTCGCGGGCCGCGTGGCCATCGTCACGGGCGCGGCGGCCGGCATCGGCCAGGCCATCGCGCAGCGCCTGGCGCAGGACGGCGCCACGGTGGTCGCGTGGGACCTGCCCGGCGCGCTGGCGCCCGAACAGCTGCAGGCAGGCACCGCCCAGCCCGCCGACGTGACCGACCGCGCCGCCATCGACCTGGCGCTGGCCGCCACGCTCGAACGCTGGGGCCGCGTGGACATCCTGGTCAACAACGCGGGCTATGCCGGCCCCACCATGCCGCTCGACGAATACCCGCCCGAGGTGTGGCAGCGCATCGTCGACGTGAACCTGGTCGGCGTGTTCAACATGTGCCGCGCCGCGGTGCCTGCGCTGCGCCGGGGCCCGGCAGGCCGCATCGTCAACATCGCATCGCTGGCCGGCAAGGAGGGCACGCCCAATGCGTCGGCCTACAGCGCCGCCAAGGCCGGCGTCCTGGCCCTGACCAAGTCGCTGGGCAAGGAGCTGGCCACCACCGGCGTGCGGGTCAACGCCATCGCGCCTGCGGCGGTGGAGACGGAACTGCTGCGCCAGATGTCGCCGCAGCATGTGCAGACCATGATCGACAAGAGCCCCATGCAGCGCCTGGGCGCGCCGGCCGAAGTGGCCGAGCTGGCCGCCTGGCTGTGCTCGGATGCCTGCACCTTCAGCACCGGTGCGGTGTTCGACCTGTCCGGCGGACGCGCGACCTATTGACCCCCCGACCAAGACATTCATTCCCATCCACTGGAGACAACGTGAAGCACGACAGCCGATTCAACCGCCGCCAGTTCGCGGCCACCTTTGCCGCCGGCCTGGCCGCTGCGGCCGCGCCCCGCGCCTTTGCGCAGGGCAGCGACTTTCCCAACAAGCCCATCGAACTGATCGTGCCCTTTCAGGCGGGCGGCGGCACCGACGCGCTGGCGCGCGCCTTCGCCGACGCCGGCCGCAAGCACCTGCCGCAGAGCATCGTGGTCAACAACAAGCCGGGCGCCAGCGGCGCCATCGGCTGGAGCGACGTCATCCATGCCAAGCCCGACGGCTACAAGCTGGCCGTCGTCACCGTGGAGCTGGTCACGTTGCCGCCGCTGGGCCTGGCCAAGTTCACCTACGAGGACATGGCGCCCGTTGCGCGCCTCAATGCCGACCCCGCCGCCATCACGGTGCGCGCCGATGCGCCATGGAACACGGTGGAGGAGTTCCTCGCGGCCGCCAAGACGAAGGAAGTGCAGGTGGGCAACGCCGGCAACGGCTCCATCTGGCACCTGGCCTCGGCCGCGCTGCAGGAAAAGACCGGCGCCAAGATCGCGCACATTCCCTTCCAGGGCGCGGCGCCTGCGGTGCTCGCGCTGATGGGCGGCCACATCGACGCCGTCACCGTCAGCCCGGCCGAGGTCACGACCTATGTGCAGGGCGGCAAGCTCAAGACGCTGGCCGTCATGGCCGACCAGCGTTCCAAGGGCGCCTTCGAGAAGGTGCCCACGCTCAAGGAGCGCGGCGTCGACCTGTCCATCGGCACCTGGCGCGGCATCGCGGCGCCCAGGAACACGCCGCCGCAGGTGCTGGCCGTGCTGCGCTCCGCCGCCGGCAACATCGCCAAGGAGCCGGCGCTGCGCGAGGTGCTGGACAAGCAGAACCTGGGCTACGCCTACCTCGACGGCCCCGAGTTCCGCACTGCCATGGGCCAGGACGCCGCCGCCTTCAGGCAGCTCATCGAGAAGCTCAACATCAAGAGCAGCTGAACCGAGCCATGAAGACCTACGACGCAGGACTTTTCCGCGGCAAGCGCGCGCTGGTGACGGGCGCCACCCAGGGCATCGGCGCCGCCATCGCCAACCAGCTCGCAAGCCTGGGCGCCCAGGTCACGGCCGTCGGCCTGGACCGCGGCGATGGCTCGCTGCAGGCGAGCATCGAAGTGCGCACGGGCGACGTGGCCGACTCAGCGTCGGTGCAGAGCATGCTGGAGGGCATCGACGAGCTCGACATCCTGATCAACTGCGCCGGCATGATCCGCCGCGGCGCCGAACACGACCCCGAGGTGTTCGACCGGGTGGTGGCCGTCAACCTGAGCGGCACCATGCGTTTGTGTTCGGGTGCGCGCGACGCGCTGCGCAAGCGCGCCGGCTGCATCGTCAACACGGCCTCGATGCTGAGCTTCTTCGGCGGCGGCCTGGTGCCCGGCTATGCAGCCAGCAAGGGCGGCGTGGCGCAGCTGACCAAGTCGCTGGCGCTGGCCTATGCGGCCGACCGCATCCGCGTCAACGCCGTGGCGCCGGGCTGGATCGCCACGCCGCTGACCCAGGCGCTGCAGGAGGACGCCGGGCGCAGCGACGCCATCCTGGCCCGCACGCCGATGGGCCGCTGGGGGCAGCCCGAAGACGTGGCGCAGGCGGTGGCCTTCCTGTGCTCGCCGGCGGCCTCGTTCGTGACGGGCGTGATCCTGCCGGTGGACGGTGGCTACCTGGTGGCGTGACGTGCTGCGCGGGCGCCAACGGGCGTGCAGTTCGCGGCCCGATAATTCCGGCTCGATTCTTCGCCCCTAACGCCCGTTGATGCCGCCTTCACGCGATGCCGCCGGCAAGGTGCCGCCCGCCGTGGCGGGCACCGCCGCCTTCTCCAAGTTCATGCATGTGCTGCAGCTCGTCGCCGACGCGCCGCAGCCCTTGGCCATGGCGAAGCTGGTGCAGGCCAGCGGCTATCCGCGGCCCACGGTCCACCGCATCGTCGCCGCCTTGATGGCCGAAGGCCTGGTGGTCGACCGCCCGGGCGGCGCCGGCTATGCGCTGGGTCCGCGCCTGCTGCAGCTGGCCAGCCGCAGCTGGGGGCGCTCCGAGCTGCGCCTGGCCGCGGTCGACGAGCTCAAGCGGCTGCGCGACATCACCGGCGAGACGGTGCACCTGGCGGTGCCCAGCGGCTCGGTCATGGTCTACATCGAGAAGCTCGAAAGCCCGTCGGCGGTGCAGATGAGCTCGCGCATCGGCACCACCGTGTGCCTGCATGCCACCGCCGTGGGCAAGGCCTGGCTGGCGCAGCTGGACGAGCCGTCGCGCGAACGCATGCTCAAGGACCTGCCCATGCCCGCCTTCACCGAGCACACGCTGACCACGCTGCCGGCGCTGCGCGAGCAGCTGGCCGTGACGCGCGAGCGCGGCTGGTCGATGGACGACGAGGAGCACGAGCCCGGCATCCAGTGCTACGGCGCGGCCGTGCTGGGCGCGGACGGCCAGCCGCTGGCGGCCATCAGCGTGACGACGCTGCGCTTTCGCCGCAAGGACGATCCGCAGGCCGCCTACGTGCAGCCGCTGCTGGCGGCCTGCAGCGCCATTTCGGCGCACATTGCGGCGACGCCGCAGCTGTCTTCGGCCAGCCTGCTGTAGGCGTCAGGGCACCCGCTCGTGCGGCTGCAGGTAGCGCCACTGGCCGGACGGCAATCCGGCCAGCGGCACGCGGCCGACGCGGATGCGCTTGATGGCCTGCGCCTCCAGTCCCGCGCGCTCGAGCATGTGCGGAATCTGGCCGGGCACCAGCCCCTTCATCGCAAAACGCAGGCCGGTGCCCGCGGCGCCCTGCCGCCCGATGCTGACCCGCACCGGCGCGCGGTTGAGCTGGGCCAGCTGCTGCGGCGTCACGGCGGCGGCCACGTCCACCGTCACCTCGTGTTCGATGTAGTCGGCGTCTTCGGTGAACTTGCGCTCCACGCGCCACTCCTGGGTGAACACCAGCAAGCCGCTGGCCAGCGGGTCGAGCGGCGTCACGCAGCGCTGCGCAAGCACATGGCGCGGCAGCATCGGGCGGGCCATGGCGCCGCTGCCGGTGAAGAGGTTGGCGGGCACCAGCAACGCTGCGGCATCCTCGATGCGCAGCCCCGCCGGCTTGTGCAGCAGCAGCGTCACGGGCGGCACTTCCACCGGGCGTGCGCCGGGCTCGATGCGCACGTCCTGCGCCGGCAGGACGCGGGCCTGGGGCAGCAGCGTCACCGTGCCGTCCACGCGCACCGCGCCGTTCTCGATGAGCAGCTCCGCCTCGCGCCGGGAACAGCCGGCCAGGGCCGCCACGCGCTTGGCGAGGCGAACCCCTTGCGGATCTTCTGAAGTCATTCGAAAGCTTTCGTGCCTCGCACTGCGCCGCAAGCCCCGGTCGGAGCAGCCGGGCAGGCGCTCATAAGGTCGACAGGGCGGAGGGCAGGGCGCCCGGCCGCGAAGCCAGCTCGCGGATGCGCTCCACGTGCGCCGCGAGCGAGCGCGCCGCCACGGGCCACAGCTGCTGCGGCACGTCGTCATAGGCCATGGCCAGCCAGTCCTCGGGCGTGCCGGCCGGCAGCTTGCGCATGGCGCGGGCGATCTTGGATTCGCGCTGCAGCCGGTGCGACTTGAGCTTGGCAATGGCCGCACGCGCATCGCCCAGCACATGGCCGTGCGCGGGCAGGATGAATTCGATGCCGCCGTCGGCGCAGGCTTCGTCCAGCAGGTCGAGCGACTCGAGGTACTCGGTCATGTTGCCGTCCGGCGGATCGACCACGGTGGTGCTGCCGTTGAGCACATGGTCGCCGGAGAACAGCAGGCCGTCTTCCTCCAGCACCAGGCACAGGTGGTTGGCCGCGTGGCCCGGCGTGTGGATGACGCGCAGCGTGTGGGTGACGGGCTCGCCGGTGGCCGCATCGATGCCGCTCAGTTCCAGCCGCTCGCCGTGCTCCAGCGCGCGTTCGGGCGTGAAGCGTGCAGGCGGCCGGGCGGTTGGGGCGGAGGGTAGGCCCAGGATCGGCGGCTTGTGCGGGCACAGGGCCTGCAGCGGCTGCGCGCCCGGCGAATGGTCGGCATGCGAATGGGTGCACACGATCATCCGGATGTCGCCGTTCGTTGCGCGCCACAGCCGCCCGACGTGGTCGAAGTCGGCAGGGCCGGGGTCGATCACGATGAAGCCGGTGCTGGCATCGCCCACCACATAGCTGTTGGTGCCCGGGCCGGTCATGGCCGAGGAATTGCCGGCCGTCAGGCGCTGCACGTTCCGCAGCAGGGGCACCGGCTCGGTGTGCTGCCAGTCGAGCGCGTGCAGCAGCCGGCCGTCGGGCACGACCAGGGCCAGCTCGCCGTAGGGCGCTTCGTGCTCCATGTAGCGCACGTCTTCGCTGTTCAACCGGGCGCCGCGCGGGCAGCTGGTCCACAGCGGCTTTTCCTGCGCGCACAGCTGCAGCACCGAATCCACGCTGGAGAAGACCGTGAGCCGCTTGAGCGTGCGCAGGGTCGGGAAGATCATGTGGAAGCGCCCCTTGGCATGGCGCGCCAGCGCATCGGCCGGGCGCACCCACACGGGCTCGAACTGCTCGGCGTCGTCGGACACCGGCACCTGGTCGGCCGGCATGCGGGCCACCAGGAAGGGCACGTCGAAGCGCTTGGGCAGGTCGCGGTCGGTGATCCAGTGGGCCAGGGTGTAGACCTGATCGGTGGCCAGGCGCAGTCCGCGCGCCGCGCATTGCTCGACGAAGGAGAAGGCGTTGGCGCCGCTGCGGTCCATGGCCGCGATTTCGGCGGCGCTGACCGGCGTGCCGTCGGCATGGTGGGCGAGCAGCACACCCAGTTCCTCGAAGGTCTCGCGCACGGCGGTGATGGCCTGCGTGAGCTGCACCCGGCTCTGGGTGCGGCGGCGCGTGGAGATGGCGCGCGCATGGGCGTCCGCGTCGTCGATGGTGCCGCCGGGAAACACGTAGGCGCCGGGCGCGAAGCTGGCTTTTTCGGAGCGCCGGGTCATCAGGACCTCGAGACCGTCCGGGCCGTCGCGCAGCAGCAGCACCGTGGCCGCGGGCCGCGTGGGCGCCGGCTCTCGGTAGGGGTGAAGCTGTTGGGAAGGGCGGACCATGCGGCGATTATCGAACCGCGCAGCTTAAACCGGTGGGCGTCCGGTCCCAACGACTCGTAACGTCTGCGTGGCAATTGCCCAACGCGTTGGGGTGCGCCATTCAAACCTTGGTTTGCAGGCGGCGCGCGGCCGGTCCGGAAAGCGCAACGAACCGGTGCGCCTGCCGCGCTCACCTGGCCTGCGCGTTCACGAGCCAGCTGATGCCGAACTTGTCCGTCACCATGCCGAAGCTTTCGGAGAAGAAGGTCTTTTCCAGCGGCATCTCGACCTTGCCGCCATCGCTGCCGAGTGCTGCAAACGCCTTGCGCGCGGCGGCCGCATCGGCCACGGCGATGGACAGCGAGAAGCCCTGGAACTTGACCGCATCACCGCCGCGGCAAAAGCCGTCCGAGCCCATCAGCGTCGTCTCGCCGATCTTGAACTCGCAGTGCATCACCTTGTTCTCGGTGCCGGGCGGCAGCTTCATCTTGACGGATTCGGACTCGGGGTTGTCCTTGTTGCGCATCAGCATGACCACTTCGGCGCCGACGGCCTTCTTGTAGAACTCCACGGCCTCTTCGCAGCGGCCTTCGAAGAAGAGATAGGGCTGAACCAGCATGGGGAACTCCTTTGGGTGGGATGAAAGAAAACGGAAGGAACGGGTATTTGTGTACACCGTCCACAAACGATAGCAGCAATAATGGACACTGTCCACTTTGGAAGAGAAATGCAGGATCAAGACCACGTTGCCGACTTCCGCCCGCCTGCGCGCGACACCTACCGCCACGGCGACCTGCGGCGGGCCCTGCTCGATGCGGGCATCGAGCTGGCGCGTGGCGGCGGCCCGCAGGCCGTGGTCCTGCGCGAGGCCACGCGCCGGGCGGGGGTGGCGCCCAATGCCGCCTACCGCCACTTCGAGAACCGCCTGGCGCTGCTCGATGCGGTCCGCCTGGCCGCGCTCACCGAGCTGGCGCAGGCCATGGAAAAGGAAGTGGCCGGCGTGCGCCGGGCGCGCAACTCGGCGGCCTATGCGCGCGACTGCCTCAGCGCCGTGGGCGCGGCCTACCTGCGCTTCGCCCAGGAGGAGACGGGGCTGTTCCGCTCGGCCTTCGTGCCGCCGGATCCTTCGGAGCCGGAGCAGCCCGGCGGTCGGCCGGCCAAGGCGCAGCCCGGCGTTCCGCATCCCTTCCTCCTGCTCGGCGCGGTGCTGGACCGGATGGTGGAGTCCGGCGTGCTGCCGGCGTCGCGCCGGCCGGGCGCCGAATACCTGGCCTGGTCGGCCGTGCACGGGCTGGCCATGCTGGTCATCGACGGGCCGCTGGCCGTCATGCCGCGCAAGGAAGTGCAGGCGCTGGGCCGGCGCCTGCTCGACATGGTGGAAAAGGGCCTGTGAGGCGCCAGCCTTGCGGCGCGCACGGATAATCCGAAACCATGCGTGTTCACTTCACCAAGATGCAGGGCGCTGGCAATGATTTCGTCGTGCTGGACGAAACGGCCGCGCAGCTGGGCCTTTCTGCCGACCAATACCGCTTCCTGGCCGATCGCCACTTCGGCGTGGGCGCCGACCAGATCCTGAGCGTGCGGCCTTCGCCGGCCCAGGGCGTGGACTTCGAATACGTGATCCACAACGCCGACGGCGGCGAGGTGGAGCAGTGCGGCAACGGCGCGCGCTGCTTCATGCGCTTCGTGCGCGAGCGCGGCCTCACGGCCAAGAACGCGGTGCGCGTGCAGACCTTGTCAGGCGTGATCGAGCCGCGCATGGGCGAGGACGGGCGGGTGACGGTCGACATGGGCGCGCCCATCTTCGAGAACGAGCGCGTGCCCTTCGACGCCGCCGGCCTGAGCCCGATCACCACCGGCAACTGGTACCAGTGGCACCTGGCGCTGGGCACCCATGCCGAAAGCGCCATTGTGGCGGTGTCCGTCCTGTCGATGGGCAATCCGCATGCGGTGCAGCTGGTCGACAACGTCGACACCGCGCCGGTGGCCCAGCAGGGGCCGCTGATCGAGAACCATCCGCGCTTTGCGCAGCGTGTCAACGCCGGCTTCATGCAGGTGGTCAGCCGCAACCAGATCCGCCTGCGCGTGTTCGAGCGCGGCGCCGGCGAAACCCTGGCCTGCGGCACCGGCGCCTGTGCCGCGGTGGTGGCGGGCATTCGCCTGGGCCTGCTCGATTCGCGCGTGGACGTGCACACGCGCGGCGGGCTGCTCACCATCGAATGGCAGGGCCAGGGGCAGCCGGTCCTGATGACCGGACCCGCCGTGACCGTGTTCGAGGGCGAGATCGACGTGCCCGCGCAGCCATGACCCCCATTCATCCGCACCCACAACAAGACGCCATGAATCCCATCACCGAAGACGACATCGCCAACTACCTGGCGAACACGCCGGACTTCTTCGAGCGCCATGCCCAGCTGCTGGCGCAGGTGCAGCTCACCAGCCCGCACGGCAACCGCGCCGTGAGCCTGCAGGAGCGCCAGGCCGAGATGCTGCGCGAGAAGATCAAGGCGCTGGAGCACCGCATCATGGACATGGTGCGCCACGGCACCGAGAACGTGCTCACCGCCGACCGCCTGCAGCGCTGGACGCGGGGGCTGCTCACCACCCGCGAGCCGCGCGGCCTGCCCTGGCAGATCGCCGCCGACCTGCAGGCCATCTTCCTGGTGCCCCAGGCGGCCATCAAGGTCTGGGACGTGAGCCCCGAATACGAGAACGAAGGCTATGCCCAGGGCGCCGGCGAAGACGTGCGCGCCTTGGCCACCTCGCTCACCACGCCGTACTGCGGCCTCAACACCGGCTTCGACGCCGTCAACTGGCTGGGCGACGCGCGTGCGGCCGTCTCGGTGGCCATGATCCCGCTGCGCAACGAGCCCTCGGAGTCGGCCTTCGGCCTGCTCATCCTCGCATCGCCCGACGGCCAGCGCTTCCACGCCGACATGGGCACCGACTTCCTGGAGCGCATCGCCGACCTGTCGTCGGCCGCGCTCTCGCGCCTGCGCCCCTGATGCGCACGCTGGGGCGGCGCCTGGGCTGGCTGGTCCTCGGCCTCGCCTTTTTCGTGGCGGCGCTGGGGCTATACGTCTGGATGCATGCGCAAGAGCGCCTGGCCCAGCCGCAGCTGCACCCGGCCGATGCGGCGCTCGTGCTGGGCAACCGCGCCTACCTCGACGGCCGGCCCAATCCCTGCCTGACCCAGCGCGTCGACCGCGGCGTGCAGCTGTGGCGTGACGGGCGGGTGCGCCTGCTCACGCTTTCAGGTGGGGTCGACCGCGAGGACGGCCGCATCGAAGCCGAGGTGATGGCCGCGCATGCGCGCGCCGAAGGTTATTCGGGCGTGCTGCTGAAGGAATCGCTTTCCTCGTCCACCCGCGAGAACCTGGCGATGTCCTGGCCGCTGCTGGCGGCGGCCGGCGTGCGCCGCGTGATCGTCGTGTCGGACGCCTACCACCTGTGGCGTGTGGAGCGCCTGGCCAAGGCCAGCGGCTTCGACGGCGCCTTCGAGGTGCAGTACGCGGCGGCGCCCGCCGACTGCGGCCGGCCCGCCTGGCAGGCCATGCGCAGCGCATTGCGCGAGCCGCTGGCCATCGTGAACAATGCGCTCAATGGCTACCTCTAGCGCCCCCAGCGCCGGCACGCCCGCAACGTCTCCCTGGATCGACAAGTACCTGGAGCATGTGCGGGTGGAGCGCCGTCTGGCAGCCCGCACGGTCGAGCTCTACGCCATTCACCTGGCCACGCTGGCCGATCTGGCCGCCGCCGCCGCACTGCCGCTGGAGTGCGTGGGCACCGCCCACATCCGCCGCTGGATGGCGCAGATGCATGGCGCCGGCCGCGAGCCGCGCGGCATCGCGCTGGTGCTGTCGTGCTGGCGCAGCTTCTACCGCTGGCTGGGCCAGCAGGGGCAGATTCCGTCGAACCCGGTGCAGGACGTGCACGCCCCCAAGGCCGCGCGCCCCTTGCCCAAGGCGCTCGATGTGGACGACGCGGTGCGCCTGGCCGAACTGCACGATGCCGATGCCGACCCCTGGACCGAAGCGCGCGACCGCGCCCTGGTCGAGCTGCTGTACGGCTGCGGCCTGCGCGTGAGCGAGCTCACCGGCCTGGACGTGCACGCCGGCAAGGCGTCGCTCGGCTGGATCGACCTGGACGGCGCCGAGGCGCATGTGCTGGGCAAGGGCGGCAAGCGGCGCAGCGTGCCGGTGGGCAGCAAGGCCATGGAGGCCCTGCGCGCCTGGCTGGCCGTGCGCGAGGACTGCGCCGCCCTGGCAGGCGCCCGCCTGCAGGCGCCGGACGCGGCGGCGGCCCTCTTCATCGGCCGCAGCGGCAAGCGGCTGTCTTCGCAGGGCGCATGGAAGCAACTGCGCCAGCGCGGCGTGAAGGCCGGCGTGGCCGCGCCGGTGCATCCGCACATGCTGCGCCACTCCTTTGCCAGCCATGTGCTGCAGTCCAGCAGCGACCTGCGCGCGGTGCAGGAACTGCTGGGGCACGCCAACATCGCCACCACGCAGGTCTATACGCGCCTGGATTTCCAGCACCTGGCCCGTGCCTACGACGCGGCGCATCCGCGCGCCAGGCTCAAGGGCGACAAGGGCGAGCCGCGCGCCGCCGATGTCCCGGCGCCGGCGGCGAAAATCGGCAAATGAAAACACTTCGCTTGCGCGCCGGCAAGGAGCGCTCCCTGCTGCGGCGCCATCCCTGGATCTTCGATTCCGCCATCGCCAAGGGCGGCGGCGATGGCGGCGAGACGGTGCGCGTCGAGGCCGACGACGGCCGCTTCCTGTGCTGGGCCGCCTTCAGCCCCGCCTCCAAGATCCGGGCGCGTGCCTGGAGCTTTCGGGAGGACGAGCGCATCGACGCCGCCTTCTTTCGCCAGCGCGTGGCCCGCGCGGTGCAGGCGCGCCAGCTCTTTTCGCTGCCAAGCAGCGGCGTTCGCCTGGTGCATGGCGAGGCCGACGGCCTGCCGGGCCTGATCGTCGACCGCTATGGCGACGTGCTGGTGGCGCAGTTCCTGTCCGCCGGCGTCGAGCGCTGGAAGAAGGTGCTGGTCGACGCGCTGCTGGCCGAAACCGGCCTCGCGCATTTCTACGAGCGCTCGGATGCCAGCGGGCGCGAACGCGAAGGCCTCGCGCCCGTCACCGGCTGGCTGGCCGGCGGCGAAGGGCAGGGCACCGAACTCACCATCCAGGAGCACGGCTGGAAGCTGACGCTGGACGTGGCCACCGGCCACAAGACCGGCTTCTACCTGGACCAGCGCGACAGCCGGCGCCGCTTTGCCGAGATGGCGCAGCAGCGGCGCTTCCGGCGCGTGCTCAACTGCTACTGCTACACCGGCGGCTTCACCGTGGCCGCCTTGTGGGGCCTGCGCGCGGCCGGGGCGCTGGAAGGCGCGCAGCTGGTGTCGGTCGATTCGTCCCTGCCCGCGCTGGAGCGGGCCCGGGCCCATGTCGAACTCAACGGCTTTGCCGGCGCCGACTGCCAGTTTCTCGACGCCGACGTCAACGCCACGCTGCGCCGCTTCATCGACCAGGGCCAGACCTTCGATGCCATCGTGCTCGATCCGCCCAAGTTCGCGCCCACCATCGCCCATGCGGAGCGGGCCGCGCGCGCCTACAAGGACATCAACCGCCTGGGCCTGAAGCTGCTGGCGCCGGGCGGCGTGCTGCTGACCTTTTCCTGCTCGGGCGGCATCGGCGCCGAGCTGTTCCACAAGATCGTGGCCTCGGCCGGCATCGACGCCGGCGTGGACGGCTACATCAGCGAGCGGCTGGGCGCGGCGCCCGACCATCCCATGACCATCGAGTTTCCCGAGGGTGAATACCTCAAGGGGCTGGCGGTGGTGCGCAAGCCGGCCTGAACCCCGGCTAAACCTCGCCTAAACCCTGCCGCAGCGGGCCCATGGCCCGCTGGCTAAACTTTCCGGCTTTCCCCATCTTCTTATTCGCAATCGGACCCCGGAGCACGCCATGGCCCTCATTCCCGCCACCATCCTCACCGGCTTCCTGGGCTCGGGCAAGACGACGCTGCTCAAGCGGGTGCTGACCGAGGCCCACGGCCAGAAGATCGCCGTCATCGAGAACGAATTCGGCGAAGAGAACATCGACAGCGACATCCTGGTGACCGAGTCCAAGGAGCAGATCGTCCAGATGAGCAACGGCTGCATCTGCTGCACCATCCGCGAGGACCTGCGCGAGACGCTGCAGCTGCTGGCCGCCAAGAAGCGCAAGGGCCTGCTGGACTTCGAGCGCGTCGTGATCGAGACCACCGGCCTGGCCGACCCCGGCCCCGTCGCCCAGACCTTCTTCATGGACGACGAGATCGCCGAAACGTATCTGCTGGACTCCATCCTGACCCTGGTGGACGCCAAGCACGCCGCCCAGCAGCTCAACGACCGCCAGGAGGCGCGCCGCCAGGTGGGTTTTGCCGACCAGCTCTTCGTCAGCAAGACCGATCTGGTGAGCACGGAAGAGGCCGACGCCCTGATCCACCGCGTCAAGCACATGAACCCGCGCGCGCCGGTCCAGAAGGTGCACTTCGGCGAGGTGCCGCTGTCGCAGGTGTTCGACCTGCGCGGCTTCAACCTCAACGCCAAGCTGGACATCGACCCGGACTTCCTCAAGGAAGACGAGCACGACCACCACCATCACGACCATGACCACGCGCATGGCGAGCACTGCGACCACCCCTCGCACGCCCACGAGGGCCACGGCCACCACCACCACGTGGACGACGATGTAAAGAGCTTCGTCTACAAGGCCGACCGCCCGTTCGACCCGGCCCGCCTGGAGGACTTCCTGGGCGCCATCGTCAACATCTACGGCCCGCGCATGCTGCGCTACAAGGGCGTGCTCAACATGCAGGGCACCGAGCGCAAGGTGATCTTCCAGGGCGTGCACCAGCTCATGGGCAGCGACCTGGGCCCGGCCTGGGCCGAGGGCGAGGCGCGCCAGAGCCGCATGGTGTTCATCGGCATCGACCTGCCGCGCGACATCCTGGAGCAGGGCCTGGAACAGTGCTTGGTGTAAACCTGCACTGACGCCCCGGTCCGGCCGCCCGAGTTCTCTATACAATCGCGCCCCTGTTTGGGGGTCACAACGGGTGTCTATTGAGGCCTGGTGTGACTTCCGGCATACACGAAGGCGCGTTTGCGGCCCGCAATCGGGGGTATAACCCCACGAATTGCTACCGGTGAGCCCCTATAAACGTGGGGTCTGCAGTTGCCTCCAAGCGTTGCGGAATCCACGGGCGGGTCGCCCGCCGGTGGAGCAAGCGCATTTGAGTCCAACAAAGGAGCCTGTCACCGTGAACAAAGCCGTCGCCAAGGCCAAGCCTGCTGCCAAGCCGGACGTCAAGAAGACCCCGGCCACGAAGCAGTCTGCGCCAGCGGCCAAGAAGGTGACAGCTGCAAAGACGTCTACCAAGAGCCCCGCCAAGGCCGCGGAACCGGCGCCCGCCCCCAAGGCGGCTGCCCCCGCGCCCGACCCGGCCATGCCGGTGCGCAGCGGCCGAGTTTCGGCCAGGCTGTCTTCGCTGACGGTCCCCTCCATGCCCCCCGCGGTGGCCTCCACGGCCGCCAAGTCCAGTTTTACGCAGACCATGTCCACAGTCCTCGTCCCCCCGCCGCTTTCGATCAAGAAAGACCCGAAGCTCGCCAACAACTGGAAGACCAAATCGGCCGAGGAGCTCAGCGATGAAGAAGTCATCGCCATGCCCGATTCGGAATACATGAACGACAAGCAGATGGCCTTCTTCCGCCACAAGCTTGTTCAGCTCAAGAAGGGCATCCTCGACAACGCTGGCGAGACCACGGAGCACCTGCGCGAAGACACCGTGGTGGTGCCCGACCCGGCCGACCGCGCCACCATCGAGGAAGAGCACGCCCTGGAACTGCGCACCCGCGACCGCGAGCGCAAGCTGCTCAAGAAGATCGAGCAGTCCATCCAGCGCATCGATGCCGGCGACTACGGCTACTGCGACGAGACCGGCGAGCCCATCGGCGTCGGCCGCCTGCTGGCCCGCCCGACCGCCACCCTGTCGCTGGAAGCGCAGCAGCGCCGCGAACTCAAGCAGAAGATGTTCGGGGATTGAGAGCCCCGTGCGTCCCTTCGCGCGCGAGCAGGCGTTGAGCTGAGGCCATGGGCAAGGAAGATACCGGCCGCCTCCTGTCCAAGGTGGCGAAGTTCGTCCGCAATCCGCTGAAGGACTGGTCCGAGCTGGATGCCCAGGAGTCCGTTCCGGCGGACAACGGCTACAGCCGCGAGATGCTCAAGGAGATGATCGAGCGGCGCCAGCGCAACGACTTCGTGCGCCGGCGCGAGTTCGACATGCTGCGCAAGCTGCGCCAGCGCGAGGCCGCCGGCGGCACGCCCGAAGGCGCCGCCGCCATTTCCTCCTTCAGCATCAGCACCTCGGGCAAATCCGAGGGGCGAGCGCTCACGCTCAAGAAGATCGACGAGATCGAAGAGCAGATGTCGCAGCAGTGGTGGAAGGGACGCGGCCAGGGCGCCGACGTACCCGGCACCGCGACGGGGCCCGCGGCACCCGAGCAGGCACCGGGCAGCAGCGAGGAAGCCCATGCCGAGCGCCGCGCCCGCGCCTATGCCGACACCGAGCCGGGTGTGTCTCCGCCAGCACCGCATGCAGCCGGCGCCATGGCGCCGCGCGAAGGCGGCGTTCCCGCCAGCCTGGAAGATGCGGCCATCCGTTTTGCGCAGAGCGACGACGCCGGGACCGAGGCCGTGCTGCTTCAGATGACGGCGCCGGACAGCCCGCATGCCGATCACACCGAGGTCTGGCGCGCCCTGCTCGACTTCTACCGCGCCACCGGCGATGCGGAGAAGTTCGGCGCAGCGAGCACGCGCTACGCCCAGCGGCTCAAGCGGCCGGGGCCCGAGTGGGTGTCGCTGCGCAGCCTGGCGCGCGATGCGCAGGCGGACCTGGATGCGAAGCCGGCCGAGCAGGCCAGCGCAGCAGCCCCGCAGCAGCGCCGCGCCGACTGGTATTGCCCCGCGCTGCTGACCCGTGAAGGGCTGGCCGACCTCACCCGTTCGCTGGCAGCGGCCGGTCCCGTGTGGCACATGGATTGGCAGAGCCTGACGGCCATCGACCACGACGCCGCGGCGCCCCTGCGTGCGCTGTTCAACCACTGGGCCGACTCCCCCGTGCAGTTGCGCTTTACCGGTGTGCACCGCTTGCTCGACGTGCTGGAAAAGGCCGCGCCCACCGGCGACAAGAGCGTCGACGTCGTGTGGTGGCAGCTTCGCCTGGCCGTGTTGCGCACCGTGCACGAGCCCGACGGCTACGAGCTGGCGGCGCTCAACTACTGCATCACCTTCGAGGTTTCGCCGCCGTCCTGGAGCGATCCGCGCGGCAGCTACACCAGCCTCGACCCGGCGGCTGCGCCGGCAACCGAGCTTGGGGCCGACTCGGGCGGTGCCGCACTGGTCGGCTATCTGGGGGGCGACTGCAAGCCCAAGCTGCAGCGGCTCGATGCGCAGCTGATGCATGCCCTCATGCCCATCGTGTCCTGTGCCGCGCTGCTGCGGGTGGACCTGGAAGGTGCCCGCGCCATCATCGACTGGGTGGCGGGGCACGAGGAGCAGGGGCGCCGCATCGAGTTCGTCGACATGCATCGTCTGGTGGCCACCTTCTTCCACGTGGTGGGCATCACCGACCACGCCAGCGTCAGCATTCGCAGCAATTAGTTTCATCGCGCAAGCTGGCGCAAGCTGGCGCAATCTGGGGCAATCTCGCGCAATTGGCCTTGCAATTCCGCCGGTCCGCCCCCAAATTGTTCCGATGGAACAATTTCACGGAACCACCATCGTCAGCGTGCGCCGCAAGACGCCCGCCGGTGACCAGGTCGCCATTGGCGGCGACGGCCAGGTCACCCTGGGCAATGTCGTCATCAAGGGTACGGCGCGCAAGGTGCGGCGCCTCTATAACGGCAAGGTGCTGGCCGGCTTTGCCGGCGCCACGGCCGACGCCTTCACGCTGTTCGAGCGTTTCGAGGCCAAGCTCGAGAAGCACCAGGGCCAGCTGGCACGCGCCGCCATCGAGCTGACCAAGGACTGGCGCACCGACCGCGTGCTGCGCCGCCTGGAGGCCATGCTGGCGGTGGCCGATGCCAGCGTGTCGCTCATCATCACCGGCAACGGCGACGTGCTGGAGCCCGAAGGCGGCATCGTGGCCATCGGCTCGGGCGGCGTGTATGCCCAGTCGGCCGCCAAGGCGCTGCTGGAGAACACCGACCTGTCCGCCGAGGACGTGGTGCGCAAGTCGCTGGCCATTGCCGGCGAGCTGTGCATCTACACCAACATGAACCATACGATCGAGACGCTCTGACGAGCGCATCCCCCATGCCGCTTCGCGGCTCCCCCTTCTTCCGCACGCGGGAAGGGGGCGCACCCAGCGGCCTGGCAAAGCCAGTTCCGCGGGTGCCCTGGCACGGGCTCACCGCCGTTCTCAGACATTGGCAGCACACAACATGACCATGACCCCCCAGGAGATCGTCTCCGAACTCGACAACCACATCGTCGGACAGCTCGATGCCAAGCGCGCCGTGGCCATTGCCCTGCGCAACCGCTGGCGCCGCCAGCAGGTGGATCCGAAGCTGCGCGCGGAGATCACGCCCAAGAACATCCTCATGATCGGCCCCACCGGCGTGGGCAAGACCGAGATCGCGCGCCGACTGGCCCGGCTGGCCGATGCGCCCTTCATCAAGGTGGAGGCCACCAAGTTCACCGAGGTGGGCTACGTGGGCAAGGACGTCGATTCCATCATCCGCGACCTGGCCGAAGTGGCCGTGAAGCAGACCCGCGAGGCCGAGAGCGCCAAGGTGCGCATGCGCGCCGAGGACGCGGCCGAGGAGCGCATCCTCGACGTGCTGCTGCCGCAGGCCCGCGCCGCCGACGGCACGCCGGCCTCGGGCGACGGCGGCAACGCCACCCGCCAGGCCTTTCGCAAGAAGCTGCGCGAAAAGCAGCTGGACGACAAGGAAATCGAGATCGACCTGGCCGAGGCGCGCGCGCCGCTGGAGATCATGGGCCCGGCCGGCATGGAGGAAATGGCCGAGCAGCTGCGCGGCATGTTCGGCCAGCTGGGCCAGGCCAAACGCAAGACCCGCAAGCTCAAGATCGGCGAGGCCATGGTGCTGCTGATCGAGGAAGAGGCGGCCAAGCTGGTCAACGAGGACGAGATTCGCACCCAGGCCATTGCCAATGCCGAGCAGAACGGCATCGTCTTCATCGACGAGATCGACAAGGTGGCCACGCGCAGCGACACCCAGGGCTCCGACGTCTCGCGCCAGGGCGTGCAGCGCGACCTGCTGCCGCTGGTGGAAGGTACTTCCGTCAGCACCAAGTACGGGCCGGTGCGCACCGACCACATCCTGTTCGTGGCCAGCGGCGCCTTCCACCTGAGCAAGCCCAGCGACCTGATCCCCGAGCTGCAGGGTCGCTTTCCGATCCGGGTCGAGCTGCAGTCGCTCTCGGTGGCGGATTTCGAGAGCATCCTCACGCAGACGCGCGCCTCGCTGGTCAAGCAGTACCAGGCGCTGCTGGCCACCGAAGGCGTCACGCTGGAGTTCACGCCCGAGGGCATCACGCGCCTGGCGAGCATCGCCTTCGAGGTGAACGAGCGCACCGAGAACATCGGGGCGCGGCGCCTGTCGACCGTGATGGAGCGGCTGCTGGACGAAGCCAGCTTCGACGCCACCCGCTTTGCCGGCCAGACCATCCGCATCGATGCGGCCTACGTCGACGACCGCCTGAAGGCCCTGAGCCACGACGAAGACCTGTCCCGCTTCATCTTGTGACAGGCGGCCGCGCCAGCGGCCTGAAAATCGATGCTTCCCAGTTGCGCGGCGCCCTCGAGGCGCCGCGTGCTTTTTGCGCACCTTGCGCAGGTAGTTTTCACTCGTCTCGGCAGTCCGGCCTATGCCGCAGGCCGTGTGCATGTCTCATAAAACACATGCAATGCCTTTGCTAAGTACTTACTTTTAAACAACTTTTCCACATCGACTCGACTGTGGGAAACGCCGCTAAGTCGTTGATTCCATTACAAAAAATACAGCTCGACCCCGTTGCGCGGTAGGCGTTTCCTGCTACAGTGCAAAAAAGTGCAGTTAAGTGGGAAAAAGTGTCGGTACCTGCCCAATCCGGGGCCATTCCGGCAGTCATCACAGGGTTTCGTCGGTCGTGTTTCAAGGCGCTTCATCGCTGAGTCTGGATGCCAAGGGGCGGCTGTCGGTGCCGACCCGGCATCGTGACGTGCTGACCGCCACTGCGGCCGGCCAGCTCACGGTCACGCGCCATCCGCACGGCTGCCTGATGATCTTCCCGCGCCCGGCCTGGGAGCAGTTCCGCGAACGCATCGCCGCCATGCCCCTGAAGGACCAGTGGCTCAAGCGCCTGTTCCTCGGAAATGCCATGGACGTGGAGATGGATTCCACCGGTCGTATCCTCATTTCTCCCGAACTGCGGGCCGCGGCCGGCATCTCGCGCGAGACGCTCATGCTGGGCATGGGCAGCCACTTCGAGCTGTGGGACAAGGCCACGCACGACGCCAAGGAGGCGGAAGCCCTGGCCGCCGGCCTGGCGAGCGAGTCCCTCCAGGACCTGGCCTTCTGAACACGAGAGAGCTGGCGTTGGACACCCCATGGACCCACACCACCGTGCTCCTGGAAGAAGCGGTCGACGCTCTCCAGGCCACGGGTTCGCGCGACACCTTCGTGGACGCGACCTTCGGGCGCGGCGGCCACTCCCGCGCCATCCTGGACCGGCTGGCGCCCGAGGGGCGGCTCATCGCGTACGACAAGGACGCGGAAGCGGTGGCCGAAGCAGCGCGCATCGAGGATGCGCGTTTTTCCATCCGGCACCAGGGCTTCAAACATCTGGGGGAGTTGGCGCCGGCCAGCGTCGGTGGCCTGTTGATGGACCTCGGCATCAGCTCTCCCCAGATCGACAACCCCGCACGGGGTTTTTCTTTTCGTTTCGACGGGCCCCTCGACATGCGCATGGACACCTCGCGCGGCGAGAGCGTGGCCGAGTGGCTGGCAACGGCCGAACCCCAACAGATAGCGGAGGTCATCCGTGACTATGGCGAAGAACGGTTTGCTGTTCAGATTGCAAAGGCGATTGCTGCTCGCCGACAAGAACGGGGCCCAGTTTCAACCACCGCCGAGCTGGCCGAGCTCGTGGCTGGCGCGGTCAAAACCCGCGAGCCGGGCCAGAACCCTGCAACGCGCACATTTCAGGCTCTTCGGATTTTCATCAACGCCGAGCTTGAAGAGCTGCAACAGGCGCTAGAGGCCAGTCTTTCCGTGCTCAAACCCCAGGGGCGCCTTGCGGTGATCAGCTTCCACTCGCTGGAAGACCGCATCGTCAAGCAGTTCATCGCCAAGCATTCGCGCGAGGTGTTCGATCGCCGCGCGCCTTTTGCGCAAGCCCCTGAAATGAAGCTGCGTTCCATCGGCCGCATCAAGCCCAGCGAGGCCGAGGTGCAGGCCAACCCGCGCGCGCGCAGCGCCATCCTGCGCGTGGCCGAACGCACGGGGGCGCCGGCATGAGCGCGCGCTGCGGCAACAAGACCGTATCGGGGGGTGGCACGTGCTGACCCGCCTGAACCTGCTTTTGCTGCTGGCGGTGATCGGCTCCGCGCTGTATCTGGTGCACTTCGAATACACCGCGCGCCAGCTCTACACCGAGATGCACAGGGCCGAGCAGGAAACGCGCCGCATCGAGCTCGACTTCGAGCGGCTGCAGCTGGAAAAGCGCGCCCAGGCCACGCCGCTGCGCGTGGAGAAGCTCGCGCGCGAGCAGCTCAAGATGCGCACGGCCACGCCAGCCATCACCCAGTACGTGCGGCCCGACGGCAGCGTGATTCCCGCCGTGGCGCCGCCGCCGCCCACCACGCCGCCCACCGGCCGCCCGGCATCGGCCGCCGCCGGCTCGGCTGCAAGGAGCCAGCGATGAGCCGGCGCAGCGTCCGCTACACCACCAGTCCGCTGCTGGCGAGCAAGACGCCCGTCTGGCGCAGCAAGTTCATCGTGGCCGCCATTGCGCTGGGTTTCGTCGTGCTGGCCGCACGCGCGGCGTACGTGCAGGTGATCGGCAACGCCTTCTTCCAGCGCCAGGGCGAGGTGCGCTATGCGCGCAACCTGGAGCTGCCGGCCAACCGCGGCCGCATTCTCGACCGCAACGGCCTGCTGCTGGCCTCCAGCGTGGTCGCGCCCAGCATCTGGGCCATTCCGGAAGACGTCGAGCGCGACGACCCCGAGGTGCGGGCCAAGCTCAAGCAGGTGGCCAAGCTGCTGGAGATGCCGCAGAAGGACTTCGACAAGAAGCTGCAGGACGAGGACAAGACCTTCGTCTGGATCAAGCGCCAGGTCGACCTGCCCATCGCCCAGCAGATCGCCGCGCTCAACATCAAGGGCATCTACCAGCGCCGCGAATACAAGCGCGAGTACCCCGAGGGCGAATCGGCCGCGCACGTGGTGGGCTTCACCAACGTGGAGGACAACGGCCAGGAAGGCATCGAGCTGTTCTTCGACAAGCAGCTGTCCGGCAAGGCCGGCACGCGCCGCGTCATCAAGGACCGCCTGGGCCGCGTGGTGGAGGGTGTGGGCGAGACCGTGCCGCCCACGGACGGCAAGGACATCCAGCTGTCCATCGACAGCAAGGTGCAGTTCTTCGCCTACCAGAAGCTGCGCGATGCGGTGACGGCCAACAAGGCCAAGGCCGGCAGCGTGGTGGTGCTCGATGCGGTGACGGGCGAGGTGCTGGCGCTGGCCAACTACCCGAGCTACGTGCCGGACAAGCGCCAGAACCTCTCGGGCGAGCAGCTGCGCAACCGCGCGCTCACCGACTCCTTCGAGCCGGGCTCGACCATGAAGCCGATCACCGTGGCCGCCGCGCTGGAGGCCGGACGCATCACGCCGCAGTCGGTGATCGATACCAGCCCGGGCCGCATGAGCATGGGCGGCTTCACCATCAGCGACACGCACAACTACGGCGCGCTCACGGTGGAGGGCGTCATCCAGAAGTCCAGCAACATCGGCGCATTGAAGATTTCGGCGCGCATGTCGCCCCAGGAAATGTGGGACGTCTACACGCAACTGGGCTACGGCCACAAGCCGCAGCTCGAGTTTCCCGGTGCCGTTACCGGCCGGCTGCGCCCCTGGAAGAGCTGGAAGCCGGTGGAGCAGGCCACCATGGCCTACGGCTACGGCCTGTCGGCCTCGCTGCTGCAGATGGCGCATTCGTACACCGCGCTGGCGCATGACGGCGAGGTGCTGCCCCTGACCATCCTGAAGAACAACCAGCCGGCGGTGGGCGTGAAGGTCTTCTCGCCGCAGACCGCCGCCGCCGTGCGCAAGATGCTGCAGATGGCGGCCGGCCCCGGCGGCACGGGCCCGCTGGCCCAGACCATCGGCTACTCGGTGGGCGGCAAGTCGGGCACTGCGCACAAGCAGGTGGGCAAGGGCTACGCCAGCAACAAGTACCGCGCCTGGTTCACCGGCATGGCGCCCATCGGCAAGCCGCGCATCATCGTCGCGGTGATGGTGGACGAGCCCAGCGCCGGCAAGTACTTCGGCGGCCTGGTGGCCGCCCCGGTGTTCAGCGAGGTGGTGCAGCAGACGCTGCGCATGATGAACGTGGCCCCCGACCTGGCGGTCAAGCCGCTGGTGGTGACCACCGGTGTGGAAGAGAGCTTCTAACACCATGGTCCAGCAACTCCGCACTCCCACCGAAGCCGCGCAGTGGCTGCGTGCGCGCGTGCGCGGCGGCCTGCATGCCGACAGCCGCAAGGTCGGGGCAGGCGACGGCTTCGTGGCCTGGCCAGGCGCCGCCACCGACGGCCGGCGCCATGTGGCCGACGCATTGGCCAAGGGTGCCACGGCCTGCCTGGTCGAGCATGAAGGCGCCGAAGCCTTCGGCTTTTCCGGCGACGCGGTGGCGAGCTATGCCGGCCTGAAGGCGGCCACCGGCCCCATCGCCGCCAGCTACTACGAACATCCGTCCGATCGGCTCGACCTGCTTGCCGTCACCGGCACCAACGGCAAGACGTCGACCGCGTGGTGGCTGTCGGAGGCGATCTCCGGCCTGCCGGGCCGCGGGCCGTGCGCCGTGGTGGGCACGCTGGGCATCGGCAGGCCGCCCGAGCTGAGCTACACGGGCCTGACCACGCCCGACCCGGTCATGCTGCAGCGCAGCCTGCGCGAGTTCGCGGACCAGGGCTATTCGGCCTGCGCGATCGAGGCCTCGTCCATCGGCATCGTCGAGCGGCGCCTGGACGGCACGCGCATCGCGGTGGCCGTGTTCACCAACTTCACGCAGGACCATCTCGACTACCACGGCAGCATGGACGCCTACTGGCGGGCCAAGGCGGAGCTTTTCGCCTGGCCGGGGCTGCGCGCCGCGGTGGTCAACGTCGACGACTTGCACGGCGCAAGCCTCGCGGCCGAACTGGCTGCGCGCGGAGCCGCCAGTGCCGTCGACCTCTGGACCCTCTCGACCGCCGCAACGCCGGCGCGCCTGGTGGCGCGCGATATCGGCTACGACGCGCAGGGTTTGCGTTTCACCGTGGTCGAGAACGGTGCGACGCCCATTTCCATGGCCACCGGCCTGATCGGCCAGTACAACGTCTCCAACCTGCTGGGCGTGATCGGCGCGCTGCGCGCGCTGGGCCTGGGGCTGCCCGATGCGGTGGCGGCATGCGGCGGCCTGACGCCCGTGCCGGGCCGCATGGAGCGCGTGACCGGCAACGCGGATGCGCCGATGGTGGTGGTCGACTATGCCCACACGCCCGATGCGCTGGACAAGGCGCTGGCCGGCCTCAAGCCGCTGGCCCGCCAGCGCGGCGGCCGGCTGTGGTGCCTGTTCGGCTGCGGCGGCGACCGCGATCCGATCAAGCGCCCCCTGATGGGCGCGGTGGCCGAGGCGCAGGCCGACTGCGTGCTGGTGACCAGCGACAACCCGCGCAGCGAAAAGCCGGACGCCATCATCAGCCAGATCCTGCGCGGCCTGAGCAGCCCCGAGCGCGCCCAGGTCGAGCCCGACCGCGCCCGCGCCATCGTGCAGGCGGTGGCGCAGGCCGCGCCGCAGGACGTGGTGCTGCTGGCCGGCCGCGGCCACGAACTCTGGCAGGAAGTGGCGGGGGGGGAGCGCATCGCCTTTTCCGACAAGGCGCATGCGGCCGAGGCCCTCGCTCAAAGGAGGGGGGGAGCATGACCATGATGATGACGCTCGAGCAAGCGCGGGCCTGGGTGCCAGGCGCACGCCTGGTGGGCGACCCGGCAACCGCGATTGCACGCGTGCACACCGACACGCGCACGCTGGCCGCGGGCGACCTGTTCGTGGCGCTCAAGGGCGAGCGCTTCGATGCCAACCAGTTCCTCGGCCAGGCCAAGGCGGCGGGCGCCGTCGCGGCCATCGCCCATGGCGGCCTGGAGGCGGCGGGCCTGGCGGGCCTCGAAGTGCCCGACACGCTGGCGGCGCTGGGTGCGCTGGCCAACGGCTGGCGCCGCCAGTTCCAGTTGCCGCTGATCGCCGTGACCGGCAGCAACGGCAAGACCACGGTCACGCAGATGATCGCCGCCATCCTGGCGGCCAGCACCGGGCCCGAGCGGTCCCTGGCCACGCGCGGCAACTTCAACAACGAAGTGGGCCTGCCGCTCACGCTGCTGCGCCTGGCGCCTCAGCATCAGCTGGGCGTGGTCGAGCTGGGCATGAACCATCCGGGCGAGATTGCGCGGCTGGCGGCCATTGCGCAGCCCACCATCGCGCTGGTCAACAACGCCCAGCGCGAGCACCAGGAATTCATGGCCACGGTGGAAGCCGTGGCGCGCGAGAACGGCGCCGTGTTTGCCGCGCTGCCGCCCGACGGCACCGCGGTGTTTCCGCACGGCGATGCCTTCACCCCGCTCTGGACCCTGCTGGCGCGCGAGGGCGCCTCGCGCCGTTGCCTCAGCTTCGGCGAGCATGCGCAGGCCGATGTGTCGGTGGCCGATGCCGTGTGGCACGGCGAGGCGTGGGCGCTGGAGCTGCGCACGCCGCTGGGCAACCTGCGCTGCCAGCTGCGCATTGCGGGCCGGCACAACCTGCTCAATGCCGCGGCGGCCACGGCCTGCGCGCTCGCGGCCGGCGTCTCGCTGGGCGACATCGCGCGCGGCCTCGAATCGTTCCAGCCGGTGGGCGGGCGCTCGAACGCGCGCGTGCTGGTGCGTGCCGACGGGCAGCCGCTCACGCTGGTGGACGACACCTACAACGCCAACCCCGATTCGATGCGCGCCGCCATCGACGTGCTGGCGGCGCTGCCAGCGCCGCACTTGCTGGTGCTGGGCGACATGGGCGAGGTGGGCAACCAGGGGCCGCAGTTCCACGCCGAGGTCGGCGCCTGGGCCGCCACCCGCGGCATCGAGTGCGTGTATGCGCTGGGTTCCGAATCCGCGCACAGCGTCCAGGCCTTCGCGGCCGAGTCCATGGGCGCCGGCGAGGGGCTGCATTTTGCAAACGAACAGATCGAGGCGCTCAACGACGCCGTGCGGGCCAGGCTGCCGCGCGTGGGCAGCGTGCTCGTCAAAGGATCGCGCTTCATGAAGATGGAGCGCGTGGTGCAGGCGATTGCCGCGCACGTTCAGAACAACGATTCCGAGGAGGCCGGACATGCCTGATGTTCCGGACAGTTTTCCATGCTGATAAGCCTGGCCCAATGGCTGCAGACGCTGTCGCCCGAGTTCGGGTTCCTGCGCATCTTTCAATACCTGACCTTTCGTGCGGTGGGGGCGGCGCTGACCGCGCTGCTGGTGGGGCTCATCGCGGGGCCGGGCGTCATCCGGCGCCTGACGGCGCTCAAGATCGGCCAGCCGGTGCGCGGCTACGCCATGGAAACGCACCTCGTGAAGAGCGGCACGCCCACCATGGGCGGCGTGCTGGTGCTGTTCGCCATCGCGCTGGCCACGCTCCTGTGGTTCGATTTGTCCAACCGCTTCGTCTGGATCGTGCTGTGGGTCACGCTGGGCTTCGGCGCCATCGGCTGGGTGGACGACTGGCGCAAGGTGGTCAAGAAAGACCCCGAGGGCATGCGCTCGCGCGAGAAGTACTTCTGGCAGTCGATCATCGGCCTGCTGGCCGCTTTCTATCTTCTGTTCAGCATCTCGGAAGTGTCGAACTGGCGCGTGCTGGAGCTTTTCTATGCCTGGGTGCGCTCGGGCTTCGACCTGGACTTTCCGCCCAAGACCAACCTGCTGGTGCCCTTCTTCAAGGAGGTGAGCTACCCGCTGGGCGGCGTGGGTTTCGTCGTGCTCACCTACCTGGTGATCGTGGGGGCGAGCAATGCCGTCAACCTGACGGACGGGCTGGACGGCCTGGCCATCATGCCAGTGGTGATGGTGGGCTCCGCCCTGGGCGTGTTCGCCTACGTCACCGGCAGTTCGGTCTTCTCGAAGTACCTGATCTTTCCCTACATCCCGGGTTCGGGCGAACTGCTGGTGTTCTGCTCGGCCATGGCCGGCGCAGGCCTGGCCTTCCTGTGGTTCAACACGCATCCGGCGCAGGTCTTCATGGGCGACGTGGGCGCGCTGGCGCTGGGCGGCGCTTTGGGCACCATCGCCGTGATCGTGCGCCAGGAGATTGTCTTCTTCGTGATGGGCGGCATCTTCGTGGTCGAGGCCATCTCGGTGATGGCCCAGGTGAGCTACTTCAAGTACACCAAGCGCCGCTACGGCGAGGGGCGGCGCGTGCTGAAGATGGCGCCGCTGCACCACCACTTCGAAAAGAGCGGATGGCGCGAGACCCAGGTGGTCGTGCGCTTCTGGATCATCACCATGCTGCTGTGCCTCGTGGGTTTATCGACCCTCAAGCTGCGATAGAGGACGGGCGAGCGTGAAGCACCTCAACCAACTCCACGTGCTGATCCTGGGCCTGGGCGCCTCGGGTCTGGCGATGGCGCGCTGGTGCGCCCGCCATGGCGCCGTGGTCACCGTGGCCGACACGCGCGAGGCGCCGCCGCAGCTGGCGACGCTGCGCGCCGAATGGCCGGATGCCGTTTTCGTGGGCGGTCCCTTCAGCAGCGCCCTGGTCGAGGGCACGTCCGTCCGCGCCGTGTACTGCTCGCCCGGCCTGTCGCCGCAGGCGCTGGCACCGGTGGTCTCGACGGCACGCGCCATCGGCTTGCCGGTGGGCGGCGAACTGGACCTTTTTGCGCAGGCGCTGGCCGACCTGGCGGTGCCGCCGGCCGAGGAGCCGGGCGAGGTCGAATCCCCGCCGCAAGATGATGCCGCCGCACCGCAAGACGAACCGGCCGAAGGCATGGGCGACGCAGTGGCACCGGCCGCGCCGGCCGATGAGCTTGCCGATGCTGCCGACGCTCGCGATGCAGCGGCCGAGTCCTCCGCCGACGCCCCTGCTGCCGCCGACGAGGAAGCACCCGCGCCGGCACCGGCCGACGACGAGGACGAAGCGCCCGCCCCGGTGATCGTGCCGCCCAAGCCGCGCGGCTACGAACCGGCCGTGCTGGCCATCACCGGCACCAACGGCAAGACCACCGTCACCTCGCTCACTGGCCAGCTGGTGGAGCGCGCGGGCAAAACCGTGGCGGTGGCCGGCAACATCGGCCCGACCCTGCTCGACACGCTGGCCGCGCGAATGGACGCGCAAGACCTGCCCGAGGTGTGGGTGCTCGAACTCTCCAGCTTCCAGCTCGACGGCGTCCAAGGCTTCGAGCCCACGGCCGCCACGGTGCTCAACGTGACGCAGGACCACCTGGACTGGCATGGCGACATGGACGCCTATGCCAAGGCCAAGGCGCGCATCTTCGGCCAGAAGGGCCTGATGGTGCTCAACCGCGACGACCCCGTCGTGATGGCGATGCTGCCACCGCCGGTGCGCGTGAAGCTGCAGCGGCCGCAGATCCGGGCCCACATCACCTTCGGCGCCGAGCTGCCGCGCCGCCCCGGCGACTTCGGCATCGAGCGCCTGAACGGCATGGCCTGGCTGGTGCGCGCGCATGAAGCGGACGAAACACAAAAGCGCAAGCGCGGCGCACCGGTGGAAGAGGAAGAGATCCACCTGCAGCGCCTGATGCCCGCCGATGCCCTGCGCATCCGCGGCCAGCACAACGCGCTCAATGCACTGGCGGCGCTGGCGCTGGCCGTGTCGGCCGGCTGCAGCCTCGCGCCCATGCTGTATGGCCTGCGCGAATACCGGGGCGAGCCGCACCGCGTGGAGCCGGTGGCCATGATCGACGAGGTCGAGTACTTCGACGACAGCAAGGGCACCAACGTGGGCGCCACCGTGGCTGCGCTGAGCGGTCTCGGCGTGGACCGCCGCGTGGTGCTGATCCTGGGCGGCGAAGGCAAGGGGCAGGACTTCTCGCCGCTGGCCGCGCCGGTGTCGCGCTATGCGCGGGCGGTCATCCTCATCGGCCGCGATGCCCCGCTGATCGAGCAGGCGCTGGCCGATACCGGTGTCAGCCTGCAGCACGCCGCCTCCATGGAAGAGGCGGTGCAGGCCGCGTCGCGCCGCGCCAACCCGGGCGATGCGGTGCTGCTGTCGCCGGCCTGCGCCAGCTTCGACATGTTCAAGGACTACGCCCACCGCGCCGCCGTCTTCTGCGAGGCGGTGCAGGTGCTGGCTGAGTCACCCCGTGGCGACCTGGATGGCGCCGGCAGCGAAGGAGGGCTCGCGTGAACAGCGCCGCCGTCGCCGCCAGCAACAAGGGCCAACGCACGGGCGGGCTGCTGCGCCGCCTGTTCGGCCGCGCCCGCGAAGGCGTGGATGCGCTGCCCATGCACCTGCCGGTGCACCTGGGCGGCGCCGGCGTCACCCAGACGCGGGCCGAGCCGGTGCGCGTGCTGGGCTTCGACCAGGCGCTGCTGTGGGTCACGGTGGCGCTGCTGGCCTGGGGCTTGGTGATGGTCTATTCGGCCTCCATCGCCATCGGCGACAACCCGCGCTTCGCGCGCGCCAACTACCAGGAGACCTACTTCCTCGTGCGCCACAGCGTGTCGCTGGTGGTGGCCTTCGTGGCGGCGCTGCTGGCCTTCCAGGTGCCCATGCGCAACTGGGAGCGAGCGGCGCCGTGGCTCTTCATCGCCGCGCTGCTGCTGCTGGTGGCCGTGCTCATTCCGCACGTGGGCCGCAGCGTGAACGGCGCGCGCCGCTGGATTCCGCTGGGCATCACCAACTTCCAGCCCTCCGAGCTCGCCAAGCTGGCCATGGTCATGTATGCGGCCAGCTACATGGTGCGCAAGATGGAGATCAAGGAGCGCTTCTTCCGCGCCGTGCTCCCCATGGGCATTGCGGTGGTGATCGTGGGCATGCTGCTGCTGGCCGAGCCGGACATGGGCGCCTTCATGGTGATCGCCGTCATCGCCATGGGCATCCTGTTCCTGGGCGGGGTGAATGCCCGCATGTTCTTCGTGATCTCCGCGCTGGTGGTGGCCGCCTTCGCGATGATGGTGGCCTCGTCCCCGTGGCGGCGCGAGCGCATCTTTGCCTACCTCGACCCGTGGAGCGAGACCAATGCGCTGGGCAAGGGCTACCAGCTCTCGCATTCGCTCATCGCCATCGGCCGCGGCGAGATCTTCGGGGTGGGCCTGGGCGGCAGCGTGGAGAAGCTGCACTGGCTGCCCGAGGCGCACACCGACTTCCTGCTGGCCGTGATCGGCGAGGAGTTCGGCCTGGTGGGTGTGCTCACCGTCATCGTGCTGTTCCTGTGGATGACGCGCCGCATCATGCACATCGGCCGCCAGGCCATCGCGCTGGACCGGGTGTTCTCCGGCCTGGTGGCGCAGGGCGTGGGCGTGTGGATCGGCTTCCAGACCTTCATCAACATGGGCGTGAACCTGGGCGCACTGCCCACCAAGGGCCTCACGCTGCCGCTGATGAGCTACGGAGGCTCGGCCATCATCATGAATCTGGTGGCGCTCGCGGTCGTGCTTCGCATCGATTACGAGAACAGGGTATTGATGCGGGGAGGGCGCGTATGAAGACGGCGCTCATCATGGCGGGCGGCACGGGCGGCCACATCTTCCCCGGCCTGGCCGTGGCGGAAGCCCTGCGCGCACGCGGCTGGCGCGTGCACTGGCTGGGCGCGCCCACCGGCATGGAGCACCAGCTGGTGCCGCCGCGCGGCTTCGCCTTCGAGCCGGTCGAGTTCGGCGGCGTGCGCGGCAAGGGCCTGGTGACGTTGGCGCTGCTGCCGCTGAAGCTGCTGCGCGCCTTCTGGCAGGCCATCGGCGTTGTGCGCCGCGTGAAGCCCGACGTGGTGGTGGGCCTGGGCGGCTACATCACCTTTCCGGGCGGCATGATGAGCGTGCTGCTGGGCAAGCCGCTGGTGCTGCACGAGCAGAACTCGGTGGCCGGCATGGCCAACAAGGTGCTGGCCGGCGTGGCCGACCGCATCTTCACCGCCTTTCCCAACGTGTTGAAGAAGGCCCAATGGGTGGGCAATCCGCTGCGCGAGGCGTTCCTGAACCAGCCCGAACCCGCGGCGCGCTTTGCCGGCCGCGAAGGGCCGCTGAAGCTGCTGGTGGTGGGCGGCAGCCTGGGCGCCAAGGCGCTCAACAGCATCGTGCCGCAGGCGCTGGCGCGCATCGCGCCGGCCGAGCGTCCCATCGTGCTGCATCAAAGCGGCGCCAGGCAGATCGACGAGCTGCGCGCCAACTACACCGCGGCCGGCGTGCAAGCCGAGCTCACCGCTTTCATCGACGAGACGGCCGAGGCGTTTGCACAGGCCGACCTCGTCATTGCGCGCGCCGGCGCCAGCACCGTGACAGAGATCGCGGCGGTGGGTGCGGCGGCGCTCTTCGTTCCATTTCCCTCGGCGGTGGACGACCACCAGACCACCAACGCTCGCTTTCTTGTCGACGCGGGAGGCGGCTGGCTCGTTCAGCAGTCCGAACTCACACCTGAATTGCTTTCCGATTTGCTGCAAAAGACCACACGAGCCGCTCTGCTGGAGCGCGCCACCAAGGCCAAGGGCCTGCAAAAGACCGAAGCGGTCATCGAAGTCGTCCGTGCCTGCGAGGAGCTAGCCAGATGAAGCACGCGATCAGACACATCCATTTCGTAGGCGTCGGGGGCGCGGGCATGAGCGGCATCGCCGAAGTGCTGCTCAACCTGGGCTACCAGATTTCGGGCTCAGACCTGGCCGACAGCGCCACGCTGCGCCGGCTGGCGGGCCTGGGCATTGCCACGCACGTGGGCCATGACGCGGCCCACATCGCCGGCGCCGATGCGGTGGTGACCTCCACCGCGGTGAAGGCCGACAACCCCGAGGTGGTGGCGGCCCGCGAGAAGAAGATTCCCGTGGTGCCCCGCGCGCTGATGCTGGCCGAGCTCATGCGCCTGAAGCAGGGCATTGCCATTGCCGGCACGCACGGCAAGACCACCACCACCAGCCTGGCCGCCAGCGTGCTGGCCGCGGCCGGCCTGGACCCGACCTTCGTCATCGGCGGCCGCCTGAACAGCGCCGGCACCAACGCACGCCTGGGCAGCGGCGACTACATCGTGGTGGAGGCGGACGAATCGGACGCCTCGTTCCTGAACCTGCTGCCGATCATGGCGGTGGTCACCAACATCGACGCCGACCACATGGAGACCTACGGGCACGACTTCGCGCGCCTCAAGGGCGCCTTCGTCGACTTCCTGCACCGCATGCCCTTCTATGGCGTGGCGATCCTGTGCACCGACGATGCGGCCGTGCGCGAGATCGTCACGCAGGTGTCCTGCCCGGTCACCAGCTACGGCTTCAACGAGGAGGCCCAGGTGCGCGCGGTGGATGTGCGCGCCGAGGGCGGCCAGATGCACTTCACCGTGCAGCGCCGCAACGGCGTGACGCTGCCCGACCTGCCCATCACGCTCAATCTGCCGGGCGAGCACAACGTGCGCAATGCGCTGTCGGTGATCGCCATGGCAGTGGAACTCAACATCCCCGACGAGGCGGTGCAGCGCGGCCTGGCCGACTTCAAGGGCGTGGGCCGGCGCTTCCAGCGCTACGGCGACGTCGCCGTGCCTCAGGGCGCAGGCAGCTTCACCGTGATCGACGACTACGGCCACCACCCGGTGGAGATGGCGGCCACCATCGCGGCGGCGCGCGGCGCCTTTCCGGGGCGCCGGCTGGTGCTGGCCTTCCAGCCGCACCGCTACACCCGCACGCGCGACTGCTTCGAGGACTTCGTCAAGGTCATCGGCCAGGCCGATGCCGTGCTGCTGGCCGAGGTGTACGCGGCCGGCGAAGCGCCCATCGTGGCGGCGGACGGCCGTTCGCTGGCGCGCGCGCTGCGCGTGGCCGGAAAGGTCGAGCCTGTATTTGTCGACGAGATTGCCGATATGCCCCGGGCGATCTTGAACAACGCACGGGACGGCGACGTGGTGATCTGCATGGGCGCAGGCTCCATCGGCGCCGTGCCCGCCAAGGTGGTCGAGCTGGGCAACGCGCCGGCCGCCGCAACCGCAAAGGAAAGCAAGTGAACGCCCGCCAAGAAAATTCCCTGGGCAAGGTGGCCGTCCTGATGGGCGGCAGTTCGGCCGAGCGCGACGTGTCGATCATGTCGGGCACCGGCGTGCTGGGCGCGCTGCGTTCGCGCGGCGTCGACGCGCACGAATTCGATCCGTCCAAGCGCCCGCTGGTCGACCTGCAGCGCGAAGGCTTTTCGCGCTGCTTCATCGCATTGCATGGCCGCCACGGCGAAGACGGCACGGTGCAGGGCGCGCTGGAGCTGCTGGGCATTCCCTACACCGGCTCGGGCGTGATGGCCTCGAGCGTGGCCATGGACAAGGTCATGACCAAGCGCATCTGGGTGGCCGACGGCCTGCCCACGCCGCGCTATGCACGCCTGGCCTTCGACCAGCAGACGCTGGAGCAGGTGCGCGCGGTGCCCGACGTGCTGGGCCTGCCGCTGATCGTGAAGCCGCCGCGCGAGGGCTCGTCCATCGGCGTGACCAAGGTCAAGGGCTACTCCGAGATGCAGGAGGCGGTGAAGCTGGCCGCCGGCTACGACGCCGACGTGCTGTGCGAGGAATTCATCGAAGGCGAGGAAGTCACCTGCGCGGTGCTGGGCACCGGCCAGTACGCCAGGGCGCTGCCGGTGGTGCGCATCGCCGCGCCCGACGGCGCTTACGACTACCAGAACAAGTACTTCACCGACGACGTGAAGTACCACTGCCCGAGCGGCCTGCCGCCCGAACTCGAGTCCGAGATCCAGCACCTGTCGCTGGCCGCCTACCGCACGCTCGGCTGCCGCGGCTGGGGCCGCGCCGACCTGATGATCCGCGCCAGCGACCGCAAGCCCTTCCTGCTGGAGATGAACACCTCGCCCGGCATGACCAGCCATTCGCTGGTGCCGATGTCGGCGCGCGCGGCCGGCATCAGCTACGAGGACCTGTGCCTGCAGGTGCTGGCGAGCGCCACGCTGGATTCGGCCAAGCCGACCCAGGGAGAAGGGCAACCCTGAACATGGCCGACAGCATCCCCGCCCCCTTCGACGTCAAGCTCATGAACATCGTGGCAACGCTCATGTTTGCGTTGTTCGGCGTCATGCTGCTGGCGGCGGCCGGCTGGTGGTTGCTGCGCCAACCTTTTTTCCCGCTGGCGGGCATCCGCGTGGACGGCGAGCTGACCCACACCAACGCCGTGACCTTGCGCGCCAACGTCACGCCGCAGCTGGCGGGCAACTTCTTCACCGTCGACCTGGCCAAGGCGCGCACGGCGTTCGAGTCGGTGCCCTGGGTGCGCAAGGCGGTGGTCAAGCGCGAGTTCCCGAACCGGCTGCGGGCCACCCTGACCGAGCAGGTGCCGGTGGCCTTCTGGGGCGCGGAGGACGAGTCGCGCCTGATCAATGGCTACGGCGAAGTGTTCGATGCCAACGTGGCCGAGGTCGACCAGGCCCTGCCGCGCCTGACCGGGCCGCTGGACCATGCCGGGCAGGTGCTGGGCATGTACCAGGTGCTGCAGCCCTTGTTCGCGCCTTACGACCTGAGCGTGGAAGAGCTGTCCCTGTCGGCCCGGGGCAGCTGGGAAGCCCGCCTGGACACGGGCGCAGTGATCGAGCTGGGCCGCGGCCAGGCCGAGGAAGTGTCGGCGCGGGTGGAGCGCTTTCTCACATCGGTGCGCCAGGTGGCGAGCCAGTACGGCCGCACCCTGGATTCGATCGAGAGTGCGGACCTGCGCCACAAGGATGCGTATGCCTTGCGCCTGCGGGGCGTGACCACCGTGGCCGATGGCGCCGCGCTCCCGGCAAAGAAGAAATAGCGAAATGTTGCAACGAGGAATTCATGCCTAAAGACTACAAAGACCTGGTCGTCGGCCTCGACATCGGCACCGCCAAGGTGATGGCGGTGGTGGCCGAGGTGCTGCCCAGCGGCGACCTGAAGCTGGCGGGACTGGGGGTGGCGCCGAGCAACGGCCTCAAGCGCGGCGTGGTGGTCAACATCGATGCCACCGTGCAGAGCATCCAGCAGGCGCTGAAGGAGGCCGAGCTGATGGCCGACTGCAAGATCAGCCGCGTCTACACGGGCATCACGGGCAGCCACATCCGCGGCATCAACTCCAGCGGCATGGTGGCGGTCAAGGACAAGGAAGTCACGCCCGCCGACGTGGCGCGCGTGGTGGAGACGGCGCGCGCCATCAACATCTCCAGCGACCAGCGCCTGCTGCTGGTGGAACCGCAGGAATTCGTGATCGACGGCCAGGACGTGAAGGAGCCGATCGGCATGAGCGGCATGCGCCTGGAAGCCAAGGTGCACATCGTCACCGGCGCCCAGAGCGCGGCCGAGAACATCATCAAGTGCGTGCGCCGCTGCGGCCTGGAAGTGGACCAGCTCATGCTCAACCCGCTGGCCTCCAGCCAGGCGGTGCTCACAGAAGACGAGCGCGAACTGGGCGTGGTGCTGGTGGACATCGGCGCCGGCACCACCGACGTGGCCATCTTCACCAACGGCGCCATTCGCCACACGGCGGTGATCCCGATCGCCGGCGACCTGGTCACCAGCGACATCGCCATGGCCTTGCGCACGCCGACCAAGGACGCCGAGGACATCAAGGTCGAGAACGGCTTTGCCAAGCAGCTGCTGGCCGACCCCGAGACGCAGGTGGAAGTGCCGGGCCTGGGCGACCGCGGCCCGCGCCTCTTGAGCAAGCAGGCGCTGGCCGGCGTGATCGAGCCGCGCATCGAGGAAATCTTCTCGCTGGTGCAGCAGGTGGTGCGCGAGTCGGGCTACGAGGAAGTGCTGTCTTCCGGCGTGGTGCTCACCGGCGGCAGCGCGGTGATGCCGGGGATGATCGAGCTGGGCGAGGACATCTTCCTCAAGCCCGTTCGCCGCGGCATTCCCAAGTATTCGAGCGCGCTGTCGGACATGGTGGCGCAGCCGCGCGCGGCCACCGTCATGGGCCTCCTGGAAGAAGCGCGCTTTGCCCGCATGCGCGGCTACAAGGTCGCGCAGAAGAGCGGCTCGGTGAAGACGGCTTTCGGCCGCTTCAAGGACTTCATCGTGGGGAACTTCTGACCATGTTCTTCACCACTTATCGACTTTGGCTGGCACGCGGAAGTCCTCCGCGCCATTTCAATGAGCGATGGCGGCGCACAGGCCCACCGCCATAAGGCTCACAAGCAAGCAAACAAGCAAGAACAAGCAACGCAAACCGAACAAGACGGCAACTGCAAATTTCAAGGAGTCAGGACATGAGCATCGAAATGATCGAAGTCGAAGAATTCAACCAAGGCACGCAGATCAAGGTGATCGGTGTCGGCGGCGGCGGCGGCAATGCCGTGGCGCACATGATGGAGCACGGCGTGCAAGGTGTGCAGTTCGTCTGCGCCAATACGGACGCGCAGGCGCTCACCCGCAGCAACGCGCACAAGGTGATCCAGCTGGGCACCAGCGGGCTGGGCGCCGGCAGCAAGCCGGCCAAGGGCCGCGACGCGGCCGAGGCCGCGGTGGAAGAGATCCGCGAAGCCATCGAAGGCGCGCACATGCTCTTCATCACCGCCGGCATGGGCGGCGGCACCGGCACCGGCGCGGCCCCCGTGATCGCGCGCGTGGCCAAGGAGATGGGCATCCTGACGGTGGGCGTGGTGACCAAGCCCTTCGACTGGGAAGGCGGGCGCCGCATGACCAACGCGGAGCAAGGCCTGCAGGAGCTGGAGGCGAACGTCGATTCGCTGATCGTGGTGCTGAACGAGAAGCTGCTGGACGTGCTGGGCGACGAGGTGACCCAGGAGGAAGCCTTTGCCCATGCCAACGACGTGCTGAAGAACGCCGTGGGCGGCATCTCGGAAATCATCAACGAGTACGGCGGCGTGAACGTCGACTTCGAAGACGTGCGCACCGTGATGGGCGAGCCGGGCAAGGCCATGATGGGCACTGCGGCGGCGGCCGGCCCCGACCGCGCCCGCATCGCCGCCGAGCAGGCCGTGGCCTGCCCGCTGCTGGAAGGCATCGACCTGTCGGGCGCCAAGGGCGTGCTGGTGCTGGTCACGGCATCGAAGGCTTCGCTGAAGCTGTCGGAGTCGAAGCTGGCGATGAACACCATCCGTGCCTACGCCTCGCCGGACGCGCACGTCATCTATGGCGCTGCTTACGACGAGCGCCTGGGCGACGAGATGCGCGTGACGGTGGTGGCCACCGGCCTGTCGCGCCAGAGCCAGGCGCGCCAGCCGCAGCTGGAGGTGATCCGCACCGGCACCGACAACGTGCCGTTCAACGTGCCCACGCTGGGTGCGGGCGCCGGCGGTGTCGGCGCAGGTGCTGCGCAGCCGAACTACGACGGGATGTCGGTGCCGAGCGTGTGGCGCACCAACCGTACCATGGCTGCGGCCAAGGTGGATGCGCTGTCGTCGGGGGGGATGGACGATTTCGAGATCCCCGCCTTCCTCCGCCGCCAAGCCGATTGACGACGCATAAGGCTACTGCGCGGCCCGATCTCGCATCTGCGCTTCTCGCCGTACCCCAGTACGGCTGCGATGCTCGATGCGACCTCGGGTCGCTCGCTACGCCTTCTGCGCCATCAATCGCCGTGGTTGGGGTTGACGTCCTTGGGGCGTCGTTCTTGGGAGTGTCTTCTTGTCGGCTATTGCCGCGATAGCGAGGCGTGCAGTGCGTCTGGGGGGCGGGCCGCCTAAAATTGCGGCCGTGCTTCAGCAACGTACTCTCAAATCCATCAGCCGCGCCGTGGGCGTGGGGCTGCACAGCGGGCAGCGGGTGGAGCTCACCCTGCGGCCGGCGCCGCCGGATACCGGCATCGTGTTCCGGCGGGTGGACCTGCCCGAACCGGTCGAAATTCCCATGGAGGCCCAGTTCGTCACCGACACGCGACTGGCCTCGACCATTTCGCGCGGCGGCGCCAAGGTGCAGACCGTCGAGCACATCATGTCGGCCTGCGCGGGTTTGGGGCTGGACAACCTGTACATCGACATCACGGCCGACGAGGTGCCCATCCTCGACGGCTCGGCATCCTCCTTCGTCTTCCTTCTGCAAAGCGCGGGCATCGCGCTGCAGAAGGCGCCGCGCCGCTTCATCCGCGTGACGCGGCCCGTGGAGGTTCGCGAGGGCGAGGGCGCCGACGAGAAGTGGGCGCGGCTCGCGCCCTATCACGGCTTCAAGCTGGCCTTCGAGATCGACTTCAGCCACAAGGTGGTCAATTCCACCGGCCAGCGCGTGGAGTTCGACATGGGAAGCGGCTCGTACAGCCGCGACATTGCCCGTGCACGCACCTTCGGCTTCACCAAGGAAGTGGAGTACATGCGCTCCAAGGGCCTGGCCCTGGGCGGCGGGCTGGACAACGCCATCGTGATGGACGATACCAAGGTGCTCAACACCGACGGCCTTCGCTATGACGACGAGTTCGTCAAGCACAAGATCCTGGACGCCATCGGCGACCTCTACATCATCGGCAAGCCGCTGCTGGCGGCCTACACCGCCTTCCGCTCCGGCCACGCGCTCAACAACAAGCTGCTGCGCGCGCTGCTGGCCAACCGCGACGCCTACGAGATCGTCACCTTCGAGGACGAGGCCGACGCACCGCGCGGCTTTGCCGAAGTGGCGCGCGCCTGGTAGGCCGCGGGCGCAGGAAGGGCGACACTACCGATGCTGGTTTTCCGCTGGGCCATCCTGCTGCTTCTGCTGGTGGCCGGCGTGTCCTTCGCCTTCTATGCCGGCACCGGCCAGCTCAAGTACCGCCGCTTCGGCTGGATCGTGCTGAAGTGGACGCTGCTGGCGGCGCTCGGCTTCTTCGCCGTGCTGATTGCCGAGCGCGTGGCCTGACGAGCCTCAGGCTTCCTGGCGTATTCAGGCAGCGCGCGAAAGCTGCCAGGCCGCGATGATGGCCACTACCCCCGGCACGAGAAAGTTGGCCAGCAGGATCGGCAACTCGTCCTTCACGCTGTAGCCCGCGTGGGCCACGCCCACCCACATGTTCACCGCCACCACCACCAGCCACACGGGCAGGAACAGCTTGGCGGCCGTGGCCATCGCGGCGGGCGTGGTGCCCCAATGCCAGCCGAAGATCAGGAACACGCCGAGCTGGACCAGCCCGCCGACCATCACCATCACGATATGCATCTGCTTTTCTCCCCTGGTTTTGCGGCGCCTGGAATCTTCTGCCAAGGCCGCGGAACGACTCAGCGCGTGCGGCCCTGCCGGTAGCTGGCGCCCGCACCCTTCTTCACGGCATCGCCCAGCCGCGCCAGCGAGTGTCCGACATGGGCATGCGTGATGGCAATGCCCAGCGCGTCGGCCGCGTCGGCGCCCGGCACGCCCGGCAGGTTCAGGAGGCGCTTGACCATCTCCTGAACCTGCGCCTTGGCCGCATTGCCATGGCCGGCCACGGCCTGCTTCATCTGCAGCGCCGTGTATTCGGCCACGTTCAGCCGATTGGCCACGAGCGCCGTCAGGCAGGCGCCGCGCGCCTGGCCCAGCATCAGCGTCGACTGCGGGTTGACGTTGACGAAGATGATTTCGACGGCCGCCGCATCCGGCTGGTAGCGCTCGCTGATCTCGCCAATGCCGTCGAACAGCACCTTCAGACGCAGCGCCAGCGGCTCGCCGACCATGTGCCTGGTGCTGATGGTGCCGCTGGCCACGTAGCTCAGCTGCTGGCCGTGCGCGTCCACCACGCCGAATCCGGTGGTTTGCAGGCCGGGGTCGATGCCGAGGATGCGCATGTCAGCGGCGCCCGGCCGCCCGTAGCGGCTGACGCGCCCCCTCGGGGGGCAGCGATACGTTGGGCGCCACCCGCGACGCATGAAACCGGCGCGCCCCGATGCCAAGGCACCCGCGGAACCGGCTTTGCCGGGCCGCTGGGTGCGCCCCTTGAGGGGGAGTCGAGCGACACGAAGTGCGCGAGGGACGGGGTGGTTTCATTTCAGACGCCGAAGTACCAGCGCACCGAATGGAAGAAGATCGGCGCGGCAAAGCACAGCGCATCGATGCGGTCCAGCAGGCCGTTGGCGCCCGTCACGCCCACGCCGCGCGGCCCCCAGTTGGGAATGCCGCGATCACGCTTGAGCGCCTTCATCACCAGGTGCCCCATCGACCCCGCCACGCACGCGATGAGCGCCATGGCCATCGACTGGCCGATCTTGAAGGGCGTGATGAAGGAGAACAGCCCGCCCAGCACGACGGCCGGCACCAGCCCGACGGCCCAGGTGCTCCAGTTGAAGCTGCGGCTGACGTTGGGCGCGAAGGGCTCGCGCTCCAACCGCCGTGAAAGAAGGTGCTGCACCACCATGCAGGCCTGCACCACGCTGACCAGGAAGAACACCAGGAAGGCGCTCTTGCCCTGGTAGCCGGGAAACTCCAGCAGCAGCAGCGCCGGCACGTGGCTCAGACCGTAGACGCAGACCATGATGCCCCACTGCAGCTTGGCATTGCGCTCGAGGAAGTGGCTGGGATCGTCGGCCAGCGCGCTGGCCACCGGAATGGCCAGGAACACGTAGACCGGAATGAACACGGTGAACAGGTCGAACTTGGCCGTGGCCACCAGCCAGAACTGGATCGGCAGCACCACGAAGAAGGCCAGGATCAGGCTGCGGTGGTCGCCGCGCCGGGTGGGCGACAGCGTGATGAACTCGCGCAGGGCGAAGAAGGACAGGAGCGCGAACAGAACCGTGGCCACGGTTTCGCCCAGCGCCCAGCCGATCCAGAACACCACCACCATGAACCAGGTGGTGCGCATCAGGCTGCGCCCGTGCTCCAGTTCCTGCTGCCAGCGCTCGCCGTGCACCGGGTGGCGCTTCTCGCGCAGCGAAAGCAGGAGCGTGGTGATGCTGATCAGCGCGAGCACGCCGAACACGAAGAGAAAGAGCGTCGCGACCTGCTGGGTCGGGGTGAGGGATCGCAGGAAATTCATGACTGGCTAGACATCCCGCAGGGCGATCACGGCATCGCGCGCGCGGTCGAGAAAGGGGCGGCGCTCCTCGCCGTCCTCGATCCGGATGGGCGCGCCGAAGGTCACCGAGCACAGGATCGGCACCGGCACCACTTCGCCCTTGGGCATGACGCGCTGCACGTTGTCGATCCAGGCGGGCACCAGCACGACTTCGGGGAACATGGTGGCCAGCGTGTACAGGCCCGACTTGAACTTCTGCGGCTCGCCCGTGTGGCCGCGCGTGCCTTCGGGAAAGATGATGATCGAATCGCCGCTTTGCAGCGCATCGATCAGCGGCTGCAGCGGCAGCATGGCTTCGGGCGTGCCGGGTGTCAGGCGCTCGGCTTCGGGCGCCGCTTGTTGTGCAGCCGCCGCCTGCGCAGCGGCTTCCAGCGGAAGCTGTGCCTGCCCCGGTTCTTCCGGGTGGGCGACGGCGTCTGCGGCAGGCCCTGCGGGCAATGGCATGGCGTCGAAGGAGGGCTCGATGCGCTCGCGCACCGGGTCGGCTGCTGGTGCTGCGGCAGCAGGCGGCGCCGACAGGTCCGCCGGCAGCGGCGCGCTGCCGCCGCGCTCCACGTAGATCGCGTTGAACACTTCGGTGGTGATCCAGCGCTTGAGGGGCGAACTGGTCCAGTAGTCGCGCGCCGCGATCGGCCGCGTGATGGATCGCAGCTCTTGCGGCAGCGCCGCCCAGATCATCACCAGGTCGATGTGGCTCTGGTGGTTGGCGAAGTAGATGCGCTGTTCCGCCTTGGGCGGGCAGCCCCACCAGCGGGCCTGGGCGCCGGTGAGCAGGCGGACCAGCGCCAGCAGCGCCCACCCGGTGAACTTGGCAAGAAGCATGGCGGCGATGATACGGGCCGGCCCAGGCCGATGCGTCAGGGCAGCTCGGCGGCGGACATGCGCGCCACGATGGTGGAGGTGCGGCTGGCCAGGTAGCCCGAGCCCTGCCGCGTCTCGAAGAATTTCGGGCTGGGCAGCATCACCGCCAGGCGTGCCGCCTCGTAGGCGCTGAGGCGAGACGCCGGCTTCCTGAAGTAGTGCTGCGCCGCGGCCTCGGCGCCGAACACGCCTTCGCCCCATTCCACGTTGTTGAGGTAGATCTCAAGGATGCGGCGCTTGTCCAGCAGCAGTTCCAGCGCGGTGGCCAGCACCAGCTCCTGCCCCTTGCGCAGCAGGGTGCGCTCGCCCGAGAGGAAGAGATTCTTGGCCAGCTGCTGCGTGATGGTGGAGCCGCCGCGCAGCTTGGGCGGGCGCACGGCCTTGCCGGTGCGTGCGGCCTGCGCGGCCCGGCGCGCCGCGATCTCTTCCGCCCGCTCGTTGCGCTTGCGCGCGGCCTCGATGGCGTCCCACTCCACGCCGTAGTGGTTGACGAACTCCCCATCCTCGCTGGCGATCACCGCGCGCTTGAGGTTGTCGGAAATCTGCGCGTAGGGCACCCAGCGCTGCGCCCATTCCTTCTTGCCGTTGGCACGGCCGTGCACCGCGATCTGCCAGGCTTCGGAGCGCTGGAAGGCGGTGGATTGCGGATCGACCACCACCATGGCGGCAATGCGCAGCACGAAGAACAGCTGCAGCGCCAGGCCCGCGAGCAGCAGGCAAGCCAAAAGCCGGAGAAGGGCGCGCATCCGCTCGCGTGCGCCTAGCCCACGATGGCGCGCAGCTCGGCCAGCACCTGCGCCGAGGGCGGGCGAACGCCGCGCCAGATGTGGAAGGCTTCGGCCGCCTGCTCCACCAGCATGCCCAGGCCGTCGCGCGGCTCGGCGCCGTGCGCCCGCGCCCAGGCCAGGAAGCCGGCGGCGGCCGGTCCGTACATCATGTCGATGGCCAGTGCACCGGGCTTGAGGACGCTGGCGGCCACCGGCACCTCGGCGCCGGCCAGGCTGGAAGCGCTGGCGTTGATCACGATGTCGAAGCTGCCGGCCACCTGGTCGAGCGCCTGCGCCTCCACGTCTGCGTGGTGCGGCAACGCCACGGCTGCGTGCCGCTGCACCAGGGCGATGGCCTTGGCGAGCGTGCGGTTGGCCACCACGACGCGGCGGGCGCCCGATTCGAGCAGCGGCCCCAGCACGCCGGCCGAGGCGCCGCCCGCGCCGATGAGGAGGACATCCTTGCCTGCCAGCGCCACGCCGGCGTTGCGGGTGATGTCGTTCACCAGGCCCGCGCCGTCGGTGTTGTCGCCATGGACGCCGTCTTCGCGAAAGCTCAGGCAGTTGACGGCCTGTGCCAGGCGGGCGCGCTCGCTCAGGTGGTCGGCCGCTTGGGCGGCGTCGAACTTGAAGGGCACGGTGACGTTGCAGCCGCGCGCCGTGCCGGCCGTCTCGCCGCGGAAGGCGGCCAGGCCCTGCGCGAATTCGCCCAGCGGCACCAGGCGCCGGCCGTAGTCGAGCTGCTGCCCGGTGAGTTCGGCGAAGCGGGCGTGGATCCAGGGCGAGCGGCTGTGCTCGACCGGGTTGCCCATCACGCAATAGAGGTCCATGGCCTCGTCGTCCCTTGTGGTCGTTCGGTTACTTGGGTGCCGTGGTGGTGGCACTCACCTGCGTTTCGAGCGTCTCGTCGCGCGTGAACTTGAAGCGCGATGGCAGCACGATCTGGTCGGTCTGCTTGCGCATGGCGTCGGTGAACTTGCCGAAGTTGCCGATGCTGCGCACGATGGCCTGCGCGCGCCGGTCCAGCAGCTGGTTGCCCGAGCCCTCCACCACTTCGGTGCCCAGCACGCCGCCGTCGAAGTTGACCGTGACCAGCATGGTCAGCTCGCCATAGAGCTTCTTGCCGGCGGCGGTGGGAAAGTTCTCGGTGCCGCGCGCCTCGATGCGGCGGCGCAGCTGGTCCACGTACACCGCATAGGCCGCCTCGCGGGTGGCGGGGCTCACGTAGCGCTTGCGGGGGCGCGCGTTTTCTTCGTTCACCCGGCGCTCGATCTCGGCCAGCAGGTCGACCAGCTGCTTGCGCTTTTCTTCCTGTGCCGTGTTCTCGTTGGGCGCGCCCGCGTTGCGCGGATCGGGCACCGGCATGGTGGCCAGCTGCTGCTTGAGCTGCGCCAGCAGCAGCATCTGCTGCGCCTGCATGGCCTCGATCTGGCGCTGCGCGTCGTCCAGCGAGTCGCCCACCGCCGTGAAGGCCGAGGGCGGCAGCGGACTGGTGGCGCGGCCCTTGTCGAGGTCGCCGCCGCCGGCCAGCGAGGTCTGCGCGATGGCGCGCGCCTTGTCGGGCTTCTCGTTGGTCTTGGCGTTGACCAGGATCACCTCGAGCGCCGTGTCCTCGAACACGCGGTTGAAGGCTTGCGGGTCGGCAAAGCGCACCGCGAGCAGGGCGGCGTGCGCCAGCACCGAAACGCCGAGCGCAATTTGCAGGGTGCTGAAGTCGCGCAGTTTCATGCGGCCAGGTTCATGCGGCTGTGGTGGGGGCAGGCGCGGTGGGTTCGCCTTCGGCATCGCTCATGTCCACCGCGATGGCGAGCGGGCCGGCTGCGACTTCTTCCTCGTCCTCGCCCGACTCTTCCTCTTGCGCCGACGCAGGCGGCTTGTCCAGGCGCTCGATCACGCTGCCGTGCACGTCCAGCGAAATCTCGTCGATGTCGGTGAGCCGCGCGCGCACGCGGGCGCCGCGCGCCAGGCCCTGCGTGCCGGTCAGGCCGAACACCAGCGGCAGCGTGTCGGCACGGGCCAGGGCGGCATTGGGCATGTCCTTGATCAGCGTGGCCTCGACTTCGGTGATGCCTTCCTGCTCGAGGTACTTGAGCGTCCAGAAGCGTTCCATCGCGGCCTGGTAGCCGTTGTAGGTGCTGTAGGCGGCGTCGAAGCCCGAGAGGATGGAGAACAGGTCCGCATCCTTGGGCTTGAAGGGCGCGGCCAGCGCGGCGGTCTTGCCGTGGCGGGCCGCGGCGATGATCTGCCACTGGTTGACCAGGTCGGTGTAGCGGCGCAGCGGCGAGGTGCTCCAGGCGTAGCTCTTCACGCCCAGGCCGGCATGCGGCAGCGCCTTGGTGCCCATGCGCACCTTCACGCCCGGCGCCAGGCTGGCCTGGCTGCGGTACAGGCCCGGCACGCCCAACTCGCCCAGCCAGCTGCCCCAGCTGCTGTTGGCCAGGATCATGGCCTCGGAGACGATCAGGTCCAGCGGCGCGCCACGCGCGCGCGTGCCGATCTGCACCCGTTCGCTGCCATCGGGCTCGCCATCGTTGCCGACCAATCTGAAGGTGTAGTCGGGCCGGTTGAAGCTTTCGGGCTTGCCGCGGGCCACTTCGCGTTGCGCCTTCAGGTGCTTGGCCAGGCGGAACAGGAAGGACAGTGGCTCGCGCAGGCCGGCCGCCGGCTGCGGCACCTCGGACGACACGGCGGGGTCTTCCAGCCAGGCCTGCGTGATGAAGGCATCGAGCTTGTCGTGCCGCAGGTTGGCGGCGATGGGCACGCGCTCCAGGCGCGTCTCGGTGGCCTGCAGCGCGAGGCTGGCCTCGTCGAAGCGGGCATAGATCGAGACGGCAGGGCAGTCGCGCCCTTCTTCCAGCGTGTAGGCGGCCACGACCTCGTCGGGCAGCATGGTGATCTTGTGTCCCGGCATGTACACGGTGGACATGCGGGCGCGCGCCACCTGGTCGATGGGGCTGCCGGGCGTGAGGGCCAGGCCGGGCGCGGCGATGTGGATGCCCACCGTGACCGTGCCGCTGCCCAGGCCCTGCACCGACAGGGCGTCGTCGATCTCGGTGGTGTGCGAGTCGTCGATCGAGAAGGCCTGCACGGCCGCCAGCGGCAGCTCGTCCTGGATCGCGGGCGCCGACAGCGCCGGAAAGCCGGTGCCCTTGGGAAAGTTCTCGAACAGGAAGCGCTTCCAGTGGAACTGGTAGGGCGAGTCGATGGCGCCGGCTGCTTCCAGCAGGGCCAGCGGCGGCTTCTGCGTGGCGCGGGCGGCCTCGACCACGGCCTTGTATTCGGGCGCGTTCTTGTCGGGCTTGAACAGGATCTTGTAGAGCTGCTCGCGCACCGGCGCCGGGCAGGTGCCGGCCGCCAGCTGCGCGGCCCATTCGCCGATTTGCGCCTGGACCTGCTTCTTCTTCTCGATGGCCGCCAGGGCCTGCTGCACGATCTCGGCCGGCGCCTTCTTGAAGCGGCCCTTGCCGGCGCGCCGGAAGTAGTGCGGCGCCTCGAACAGTGCCAGCAGGGCTGCGGCCTGCTGCGTGACCGTGGGCTGAGTACTGAAGTAGTCGGATGCCAGGTCGGCAAAGCCGAATTCGCCTTCGGGCGCGAACTCCCACGCCAGGTCCAGGTCCATGCCGGCGGCCAGGTCGCGCGCTTCGGCCATCAGTTGCGCAGGGGTGGGCTTGTCGAAGCGCAGCACGATGTTGGCTGCCTTCACCTTGACCCGCTTGCCGGTGTCGAGTTCCACTTGTGCCGAGGCTTCCGCCTCGGACAGCACGCGGCCGCCCAGGTATTTCCCGGCTTCTTCAAACAATACGAACATCCGTCGATTGTCCCTCAGGACGAGGGCGGGACCGGCTCAGACCAGCTGCAGGAAATCCAGCACGTCGCGCAGATGCGCCACTTCGAAATCGGACAGCGCGTGGTCGCCGCCTTCCAGCAGCTTGATCCGGCTTGCGGGGTAGCGCGCCACCATCTCGGTCCAATCGAGCACTTCATCGCCCTTGGCGACGATGGCCAGGCAGCGCTCGGGATGGGGCAGGCGGCCGGTTTCCAGGGCCTTCAGCTCGTCGATGTACTCAGCCTTGAAATAGAAATGCTCCTCGGGCGCGTGCCACTGCGTCTGGTCGCCGATGTAGCGGGCCAGGTCGCGCGCCGGGTGCACCGCCGGGTTGAGCAGCACGGCCCGGCAGCCGGTGGCGGCGGCCACGTGGGTGGCATAGAAGCCGCCCAGCGAGGAGCCGACCACCGCCATGGCCTCGCGCGGCCAGTCGCGGATGCCCGCCATCACCAGGTCCATGGCCTCGCGCGGGGACGGGGGCAGCTGCGGCGCCCACCAATGGACGGCCGGGTGCTCGCCGGCCACCCGCCGGGCCATGATCTGCGCCTTGGCCGAGCGCGGGGAGGAACGGAAGCCGTGCAGATAGAGAAGATGGGTGGTGCGGGACATTTGGGCGCCATGCTAGCCGCAGCAGGCGCGCGAGGCAGCCTCGCTGCTGGGATAATTGCGGCCCCATGTCCGCCGTCTTCGACCAGCCTTCTCTTGCGCGCCGCATCGCGCCCGTTTTCCAGGGCTACGACGGTTTTCTCGCCTTCGCGGTGTTCCTGCTGGCGTGCGCCGGCATGGTCACCATGTACTCGTCCGGCTTCGACCACGGCACCCGCTTCGCGGACCATGGGCGCAACATGATCCTGGCCGGGTTCATCATGTTCGTGGTGGCGCAGATTCCGCCGCAGCGGCTGATGAGCTTCGCGGTGCCGCTTTACACGCTGGGCGTGGCGCTGCTCATCGCGGTGGCGATGTTCGGGCTGGTGAAGAAGGGGGCCCGGCGCTGGATCAACGTGGGCGTGGTCGTCCAGCCCAGCGAAATCCTCAAGATCGCCATGCCGCTGATGCTGGCCTGGTGGTTCCAGCGGCGCGAGGGGCAGCTGCGCGCGCTCGACTTCGTGGTGGCCACGGTGCTGCTGGCGGTGCCGGTGGGGCTCATCATGAAGCAGCCCGACCTGGGCACCTCGCTGCTGGTGCTGGCGGCGGGGCTGTCGGTCATCTTCTTCGCCGGGCTGTCCTGGAAGCTGATCATTCCGCCGGTGATCCTCGGCGCGGTGGCGGTGGTTCTCATCATCAGCTTCGAGCCCACGCTGTGCGCCGAGGGCTTCGACTGGCGCGTGCTGCACGACTACCAGAAGCAGCGCGTGTGCACCTTGCTCGACCCCACCAAGGACCCGCTGGGCAAGGGCTTCCACATCATCCAGGGGATGATCGCCATCGGCTCGGGCGGCCTCGGCGGCAAGGGCTTCATGCAGGGCACGCAGACGCACCTGGAATTCATTCCCGAGCGCACCACCGACTTCATCTTCGCGGCGTACTCCGAGGAATTCGGCCTGATGGGCAACATCTTCCTCATCTGCGCCTTCCTGTTCCTGATCATGCGCGGCCTGATCATCGCCATCGACGCGCCCACGCTGTTCTCCCGCCTCATGGCCGGCGCGGTGACCATGATCTTCTTCACCTACGCCTTCGTGAACATGGGCATGGTCAGCGGCATCCTGCCGGTGGTGGGCGTGCCGCTGCCCTTCATCAGCTACGGCGGCACGGCCATGGTCACGCTGGGGCTGGGGCTGGGCATCCTGATGTCCATTTCCCGCTCGAAGAAGCTGGCGGCCAAGAACCCCGACCGGCTGGAAATCGGCTAACTCCGCAATGGTTTGGCGGGGCGCTCATAATGTTTGAATGATCTCCCGCGAACCCACCATCGAGCGCCTGGCCACGGCGCAGCAACTCCTCCTCACGCCCTTCGGCCTGGACGAATCGCACCTGTCGCGCGCGCTGGCCGAGATCCGCGCGCACCGGGTCGACGACGCCGACCTGTACTTCCAGTACACCCGCAGCGAGGGCTGGAGCCTGGAAGAGGGCATCGTGAAGACCGGCAGCTTCAGCATCGACCAGGGCGTGGGCGTGCGGGCCGTGAGCGGCGAGAAGACGGCCTTTGCCTATTCCGACGATATTTCCGAGGCCTCGCTGCTGGATGCCGCCCGCACCGTGCGGGCCATTGCCAGCGCCGGCAAGGCTGGCAAGGTCAAGGCGGCCGCGCGCAAGGTGGCCGCCAGCCGGGCGCTGTATGGCGGCATCGACCCCATCGCCACGCTGGACAGCACGTCCAAGGTGCAGCTGCTCGAAAAGGTGGAAAAGCTCGCGCGCTCGCGCGATCCGCGCATCGTGCAGGTGATGGCGGGCCTGGCCAGCGAATACGACGTGGTGCTGGTGGCGCGCGCCGACGGCACGCTGGCGGCCGACGTGCGTCCGCTGGTGCGCCTGTCCGTCACCGTGATCGCCGAGCAGAACGGCCGGCGTGAAGTGGGCTCCGGCGGCGGCGGCGGCCGCTTCGGCCTGGCGTATTTCGACGACGAGCACATCGCCAGCTACGTCGACCAGGCGGTCGGCGCGGCCCTGGTCAACCTCGAATCGCGCCCGGCACCGGCCGGCGAGATGACTGTGGTGCTCGGCCCCGGCTGGCCCGGCATCCTGCTGCACGAGGCGGTGGGCCACGGCCTGGAAGGCGACTTCAACCGCAAGGGCTCCAGCGCCTTCTCCGGCCGCATCGGCCAGCGTGTGGCGGCCAAGGGCGTCACGGTGCTGGACGACGGCACCATCGCCGACCGCCGCGGCTCGCTCAACGTGGACGACGAAGGCCACGCCAGCCAGCGCAACGTGCTCATCGAGGACGGCATCCTCAAGGGCTACATCCAGGATTCGCTCAACGCCCGCCTGATGGGCGTGGCGCCCACCGGCAACGGCCGGCGCGAGAGCTATGCCCACGTGCCCATGCCGCGCATGACCAACACCTACATGCTGGGCGGCGACAAGGACCCGAAGGAGATCGTCGCCAGCATCAAGAAGGGCCTGTACGCCACCAACTTTGGCGGCGGCCAGGTCGACATCACCAGCGGCAAGTTCGTGTTCTCGGCAAGCGAGGCCTACTGGGTGGAAAACGGCAAGGTGCTGTACCCGGTGAAGGGCGCCACCATCGTGGGCAACGGCCCCGACGCGCTCAAGCGCGTGAGCCTGATCGGCAACGACATGGCGCTGGACAGCGGCGTGGGCACCTGCGGCAAGGAAGGCCAGAGCGTGCCCGTAGGCGTGGGCCAGCCCACCCTGCGCATCGACGGCCTCACGGTCGGCGGCACCGCCTGATCAAAAAGCTGTGCTAGAGTTGCCGCCAATGTCCGCCCTCCGCGCTTACTTTTTTGCCTACTTTTGGTTCCCGGTTTCCGGCGGACGAGAGGCGCGCGCGTAGAGCAAAGACAAGCAGAACCTCCCAAAACCGCCGGTGCCAACAGCCCGGCGGTTTTTTTTCGCCCCACCTTTTCCTTAAACCTCAACTCAACACTTCGAAAAAAGGAATCAGCCATGAGCAGCAGCACGAACTCCGCCACCGACGGCTGGTATGCGCGCGTCGAGAAAACCAGCAAGACCGACGACGAACGCATCAAGGACATCAACGTGCTGCCCCCGCCCGAACACCTGATCCGCTTCTTCCCGATTCGCGGGACCCCGGTGGAATCGCTCATCACCCACACCCGCAAGAGCATCCACAAGATCATGGCCGGCAAGGACGACCGGCTGCTGGTGGTGATGGGCCCGTGCTCCATCCACGACCCGGCCGCGGCGCTGGACTACGCGCGGCGCCTGAAGGCCGAGCGCGAGAAGCATGCCGACACGCTGGAGATCGTGATGCGCGTGTACTTCGAGAAGCCGCGCACCACGGTGGGCTGGAAGGGCCTGATCAACGACCCCTACCTGGACGAGAGCTACCGCATCGACGAGGGCCTGCGCATCGCGCGCCAGCTGCTGATCGAGATCAACCGCATGGGCCTGCCGGCCGGCAGCGAGTTCCTGGACGTGATCTCGCCGCAGTACATCGGCGACCTGATCGCCTGGGGCGCCATCGGCGCACGCACCACCGAGAGCCAGGTCCACCGCGAACTCGCCTCGGGCCTGTCGGCGCCCATCGGCTTCAAGAACGGCACGGACGGCAACATCCGCATCGCCACCGACGCCATCCAGGCGGCGGCGCGCGGGCACCACTTCCTGTCGGTGCACAAGAACGGCCAGGTGGCCATCGTGCAGACCCAGGGCAACCCCGACTGCCACGTGATCCTGCGCGGCGGCAAGGCGCCCAACTACGATACCGCGAGCGTGGCGCAGGCCTGCGCCGACCTGGACGCGGCCAAGCTGCCGCCCACGCTGATGGTGGACTGCAGCCATGCCAACAGTTCCAAGCAGCATCAGAAGCAGATCGAGGTGGTGGCCGACATCGCGCGGCAGATCGAGGGCGGCTCCAGGAGCGTGTTCGGCGTGATGGTGGAGAGCCACCTGAACCCCGGCGCCCAGAAGTTCTCGCCGGGCAAGGACAAGGTGAGCGGCCTGGAATACGGCAAGAGCATCACCGACGCCTGCATCGGCTGGGACGACTCGGTGGGCGTGCTCGACACGCTGGCGCGCGCCGTCAAGAAGCGCCGCGGCTGAACGGCCTGGCCCCCGGGGCAGGGCTGCGCCGGCTCAGATCAGCGCCGCCAGCTCCGGCCAGTGATGGCGCAGGGCGGCGGCCTCGTCGCCGTCCGGCGCCATGAAGCTGAAGTCGTCGAAATCGAAGCCCGGCCCGACGGTGCAGGTGACCAGGGTGAATTCGGCGTCGCCAGGCGACAGGAGCGGGCGAGCGGCCTGCCACTGGCCGGCCGGCACCACATGCTGCGGATGGGCGCCATGCAGGCCCACCGGCCCCAGCTTCACATGGCCCGGCGCCGTGCGAAGCTGCGCATCGCTGGTGTAGAGCGCCAGCGGCGCGCCGCCCAGGTGCACCCAGACTTCGTCCGACAGCACCCGGTGCCAGCGCGAATGCTGGTGCGCCTCCAGCAGGAAGTAGATGGTGGTCAGCGCGTCGCGCGCCGACCGCCCGTCGGCGGGGGCCACGCTGGTGCTCGAGCGGAACACCTCGCGGTACCAGCCGCCTTCGGGATGGGGCTTGAGGCCCAGCGTCTCGATGAGCTTGCGCGCTTGCATCATGGCTCGACTCTAGGCCTGCGCGCCGAGCGCGTCGAGCAGCTTCTGGTGGATGCCGCCGAAGCCGCCGTTGCTCATGCACACGATGTGATCGCCAGGCGCTGCCGCTGCCGCCACTTGCTGCACCAGGCGCTCGATGTTGTCGGCCACCCGTGCGCGATCGCCCATCGGGGCCAGCGCGGCTGCAGCGTCCCAGCCGAGGCCGGCGCTGTGGCAGAAGGCGAGGTCGGCCGCTTCCAGGCTCCACGGCAGCTGCGCCGCCATAGCGCCCAGCTTCATGGTGTTGCTGCGCGGCTCGAACACGGCCAGGATGCGTTCATCCTTCTGGCCCGCGTCGTCCAGCTTGCGGCGCAGGCCGTCGAGCGTGGTGCGGATGGCGGTGGGGTGATGCGCGAAGTCGTCGTACACGCGGATGGCGCCGCCGGCGCGCGGGGCGCTGCCGCGCAGCTCCATGCGCCGGCGCACGTTGCGAAAGCCCCCCAGCGCCTGGGCCGCCTCGGCCGGCGAGACGCCCACGTGCTGCGCGGCCGCAATGGCGGCCAGCGCGTTCATCTGGTTGTGCAGGCCCGACAGCGCCCATTGCACACGGCCCACGGCCTGGCCCTGGTGCATGACGTCGAAGGCGTCGTGCGTGCCGCGGGCCTGCCAGTCGGCGCGCTCGCCGCCGAAGCCCGCCACCTCGCTCCAGCAGCCTTGCGCCAGCACGCGCTGCAGGCTGTCCTCGGTCGCGTTGACCACCAGCCGGCCCGTTGAAGGCACGGTGCGCACCAGGTGATGGAACTGCCGCTCGATGGCCGCCAGGTCGTCGAAGATGTCGGCGTGGTCGAACTCCAGGTTGTTCAGGATCGCCGTGCGCGGGCGGTAATGGACGAACTTGCTGCGCTTGTCGAAGAAGGCGGTGTCGTATTCATCCGCCTCGATGACGAAGGCCGTGCCGGCCCCGAGGCGTGCCGACACGCCGAAGTCCAGCGGAACGCCGCCCACCAGGAAGCCGGGCGCCTTCCCGCAGCGCTCCAGGATCCACGCCAGCATCGAGGTGGTGGTGGTCTTGCCGTGCGTGCCGGCCACCGCCAGCACGTGGCGGCCTTGCAGCACATGCTCGGCCAGCCACTGCGGGCCGCTGGTGTAGCGCGCGCCCGCGTCGAGGATCGCTTCCATCAGCGGGAACTTAGGGCTGCCGTCTTCCAGCCGGGCGCGGGACACGACATTGCCCACCACGAAGACGTCGGGCGCCAGCGCCATCTGGTCGGCGCCGAAGCCTTCGATGAGTTCGATGCCCAGGGCGCGCAGCTGGTCGCTCATGGGGGGATAGACGCCCGCGTCGCAACCCGTGACGCGATGGCCGGCCTCGCGGGCCAGGGCAGCCAGGCCGCCCATGAAGGTGCCGCAGATGCCGAGAATGTGAATGTGCATCGGCCGATTCTAGAGAGCGCGAAGCGCCTCCCTCGACCGAGGCGGCCTTACATCACGCGGGCGATTTCGCTCGCCGCGCGGCGCAGCTTGTCCAGCTGCTGCAAGGCGCTGGGCAAGGGCATGCGCACGGCCGGTGCCTGCAGCGCCACCGCGCAGCGCACCGGGCCGTTGGCCTCGTCGCGCACGGGCACGGCCACGCACACCATGCCGTCGATGAACTCCTCGGCGTCCACCGAATGGCCTTCCTGGCGGATGCGCTCCAGCTCGGTCTCGAGCCTTTCGCGCGTGTCCAGCGTGTGGGGCGTGTAGCGCTGCAGGTCCAGGCCGTCGAGCAGCCGCTCGCGCTGCGGACGCGGCAGGTGCGCCAGGAAGAGCTTGCCGCTGGCCGAGCAGTGCAGGGGCACGCGCGAGCCGGGACGCAGGTCCATGCGCAGCGGAAAGGCGGTCTCGACCCGGTCGATGTAGAAGACCTCGGAGCCCGACAAGGCCGTGAGGTTGCAGGTTTCGCCCACGTCCGCCACCAGCTGGCGCAGCAGCGTGTGGCGCACGCCGGTGCTGCTGCTGGCACGCAGCACGGTTTCGGCAAAGCGGATCAGGCGCGGCGTGATCGCGTAGCGGCGGCCGTCGGCGCCGCGCGCGAGCAGACCACCCACTTCCAACTGCTGGAGCATGCGATGGACGGACGGCTTGGGCTGGCCGCTGAGGCGCACCACGTCGGCGAGCGATTGCGCCTCGCCGGTGGCCGCGACGAGTTCCAGCATTTGAAGAAGGCGCAGGCCGGGCGTATGCGCCTGATCTTGCTCGACTTGGTCGCGAGCTTCGGCAAGGGGGACGGATAAATCCATGTGACGTATCGAATTACGAGACTAGCTATCTATGATTTCGAGATTGTCCTTCAAATGTGGCTAAAATGGATGACTTCTGAAGTATTTTTTCGATGGTTCATCCTTTAGCCAATCTGGTCATCACCGGTGCCTGCGGCGGCCTGGGCCGCGCCATGGCGCAGGCCGCGCTGGCGCGCGGTGCCCGGGTGGCCTTGGTGGGGCTGGACCGTTCCGTGCTCGATTCGCTGGCGGCGGCCGCGCCGGGGCGTTGCGCCATGTACATGCCCGACGTGAGCGACGGCGCGGCCATGCAAGCCATGGCCGCGGATTGGATGGCGCGCTTCGGCGTGCCCGATGCGGTGATTGCCAACGCGGGCGTGGCCGGCGGCTTCGACACGGCCGAGGCCTCGGACCTGGCGGTGTTCAAGCGCATGCTCGAGATCAACCTGCTCGGCGTGGCCGCCACCTTCCAGCCCTTCGTGAAGCCCATGCGCGAGCGCGGCAGCGGCGTGCTGGCCGGCATTGCCAGCATCGCCGGCCGGCGCGGCATGCCGGGCAACGGCGCCTACTGCGCCAGCAAGGGTGGCCTCATCCGCTACCTGCAGAGCCTGCGTGCCGAACTGCGTGCGGCCGGCATCACGGTCTGCACCGTCAGCCCGGGCTATCTGCGCACGCAGCTCACCGCCGGCAACAAGTTCGCCATGCCGGGCCTCATGGCGCCTGAGGCGGCGGCCGAGGCGATCCTGCGCGCGCTGGCCGAGGGCCGCGAGCAGCTGGTGCTGCCGCGCCGCGTCGGCTGGCTGTCCAACCTGCTGGGCCTGCTGCCCGATGCCTGGCATGACGCGCTGCTGCTGCGCCAGCCGCGCAAGCCGCGCGCGGGCGAGGCTGGCGCCACGGCCATTCCCGGCCTGGGCGCCGCCGGCGCCGCGCCGCAACCATCGTCCGACAAGGCCGCGCGCTGAGCGCGCGGCCTCGAAGTTCTTCCTGGAGTCTGTCTGTGTCCGTTCCTGCGTCCGCACTCGTGCCTACCCACCAGCAGATCGCCCTGATCGGCGCCGGCCCTTCCGGCCTGGCCGGTGCGCGCAACCTGCAGAAGCTGGGCATTCCGTTCCAGGGCTTCGAGGCGCACAGCGACGTCGGCGGGCTGTGGAACATCGACAACCCGCGAAGCACCGTCTATGCGTCGGCGCACCTGATCTCTTCCAAGCGCACCACGGAGTTCAAGGAATTCCCCATGCCGGACCATGTGGCCGACTACCCGAGCCACACCGAGCTGGCACGCTACTTCAGCGCCTTTGCCGATCACTTCGACCTGCGCCGCCACTTCCGCTTCAACACCAAGGTGATCCGCGTCGAGCCGGTGACCGAATGCGCCACCACGCTGTGGCGCGTGAGCGTGGACGCCGGCAACGGGCGCATCGAGACGGCCGACTACAAGGGCGTGGTGATCGCCAACGGCACCTTGTCCGAGCCCTCGATGCCGCGCTTTCCGGGCTACTTCGACGGCGAGCTGCTGCACACGAGCGCCTACAAGAAGGCGAGCCTCTTTGCCGACAAGCGCGTGCTGGTGGTGGGCGCGGGCAACAGCGGCTGCGACATCGCGGTCGATGCGGTGCACTACGCCAGGAGCGTGGACATCTCGGTGCGCCGCGGCTACTACTTCGTGCCCAAGTACATCTTCGGCAAGCCGGCCGACACGCTGGGCGGCAAGCGGCCGCTGCCGGCCTGGATCAAGCAGCGCCTGGATGCGCGGGTGCTCCAGTGGTTCACGGGCGATCCGGTGCGCTTCGGCTTTCCCAAGCCCGACTACCGCATGTACGAGTCGCACCCGGTGGTCAACTCGCTCATCCTGCACCACATCGGCCACGGCGACATCGGCGTGCGCGCCGACATCGAGCGCCTGGCGGGCCACACGGTGCACTTCAAGGACGGCAGCGCGCGCGACTACGACCTGGTGCTGTGCGCCACCGGCTACAAGCTGCACTACCCCTTTATCGACCGCACCTGGCTCAACTGGCAGGGCATGGCGCCGCGCCTGTACTTGAACATCTTCGCGCCGGGCTTCGACAACCTGGCGGTGCTGGGCATGATCGAGGCCAGCGGCATCGGCTGGCAGGGCCGCTACGAGCAGGCCGAACTGCTGGCGCGCTATTTCAAGGCGCAGGCCGAGGGCAAGCCCCAGGCCGCGGCGCTGAAGGCCGCCAAGACCGGGCCGGCGCCCGACCTTTCGGGTGGCTACCAATACCTGAAGCTCGAACGCATGGCCTACTACGTCAACAAGGACGCCTACCGGCAGGCCGTGCGCGAAGCCTCGGCCAGGCTGGCCTGAAGGCGCTGCGCCTTTCCAACCAATAACAACCAGGACGCGCGATGCTCCCAGTCGATGAAATACGCCTGAACTTCAATCCGGCCTCGCTGGTGCTGCTCAACGCGGTGCTGGGGTTCCTGATGTTCGGCATCGCCCTGGACACGCGGGTGGCCGATTTCAGGCGGGTGGCGCGCATGCCGCTGGCCATGGCGGTCGGCATTGCGGCGCAGTTCATCGTGCTGCCAGCCATCACCTTCTGCCTGACCTTGGTGCTCCAGCCCGCGCCGAGCATCGCGCTGGGCATGATCCTGGTGGCTTGCTGCCCGCCGGGCAACATCTCCAACATCCTCACGCACCGCGCGGGCGGCAATGTGGCGCTGTCGGTGTCGATGACGGCCATCTCCAACCTGATCTCGATCGTGGTGATGCCGATCAACTTCGCCTTCTGGGGCGGCATCCATCCCACGGCTTCGGCGCTGCTCAAGACCATTGCGCTGAACCCGGCTGAAATGGTGGTGCACATCATCACCATCATCGGCGCGCCCTTCGTGCTGGGCATTGCGGTGGCGCATTTCCTCCCGGGCTTCACCGGGAAGGCGAAGAAGCCGATCCGCATCCTGAGCTTTTTGTGCCTGGTCGGCTTCATCATCGGCGCCATTGCCGGCAACTGGCGCTACTTCATGGACTACGTGGGCCTGGTGCTGCTGGCCGTGGTGCTGCACGACGCGCTGGCCTTCGCCACCGGCTACCTCTGCGCCTCGGCGACCCGGCTGGCCGAATACGACCGGCGGGCGGTGAGCTTCGAGGTCGGCATCCGCAATGCGGGGCTGGGCCTGGTGCTCATCTTCGGCTTCTTCGGCGGCCTGGGCGGCATGGCGGTGGTGGCCGGCGTGTGGGGCTTCTGGGACATCATCGCCGGCCTGCTGCTGGCCGGCTGGTGGGGGCGGCGGCCGCTGCCTTCGACTTCTTCTGAATCTGGTTCTTCCACGGCCGCCCGCTCGGCCTGAACCCTATCTTTCTCCTTTTCATGGTCATGACCACCCCCCATCCGGCACGCCGGATATTGATCACCGGCGCCGACGGATTCCTCGGCCGCACGGTGGTGGCCGCGCTGGCGCAACTGCCCGACATCGACAGCGTGGTGGCGCTCGATGTGCGGGAAGTGCCGGCGCAGCGCCGCGTGCCCGGCGTCGTCTACCTGGTGCAGGACATCCGCGCGCCCGAGCTGCGGGCCACGCTCGCCGATCATTCCATCGACGCGGTCGTGCACCTGGCCGCCATCGTCACGCCCGGCGCGGGCAGCAACCGCGAGTTCGAGTACTCGGTGGACGTGCTGGGCACCGGCAACGTGCTGGAAGCCTGCGTGGCCAGCAACGTGGGGCACCTGGTGGTGTCGTCCAGCGGCGCCGCCTACGGCTACTGGGCCGACAACCCGGCCTGGATCGACGAGGGCCAGGCGCTGCGCGGCAACGAGAGCTTTGCCTATTCGCACCACAAGCGGCTGGTGGAGGAGATGCTGGCCGACTACCGCGCCCGCTTTCCGCAGCTGCACCAGACGGTGCTGCGCATCGGCACCATCCTGGGCGAGCAGGTCAACAACCAGATCACGGCGCTGTTCGACAAGCCGCGCATTCTGGCGATCCAGGGCAGCGAGAGCCCCTTCGTCTTCATCTGGGACGAAGACGTCACCGGCTGCATCGTGCATGCCATCAAGACGGGCCGCACCGGATGCTTCAACGTGGCGGGCGACGGGGCGCTCACCCTGCCGCAGATCGCCGCGCTGCTGCGCAAGCCGCTGCTGTCGCTGCCGGCGCCGCTGCTCAAGCTGGCACTGGTGGTCGGCTCGCGCCTGGGCGTGAGCCGCTATGGCCCCGAACAGCTCGACTTCCTGCGCTACCGGCCGGTGCTGTCCAACACCCGGCTCAAGACCGAGTTCGGCTACGTACCGCGCAAGACCAGCCTCGAAGCCTTCCTCGCCTTCAAGTCGGCGCGCCAGTCGCGCGCCAAGTCCGCGGCGATGCTCGCCTGAAGCAAACCTCGGCCTGCTGCGCGGCATTGCGTCGCATGCTTCTGCCCGGCAGCCAGCACGGGCACAATGGGCCGATGGACAGCTCGTCATCGTCTTCCAAGCGGGAAATCGCCGCCTTCGCCGCGCGCATGGTGGTGGAAGAGGGGCTGGAATACGGCCCGGCCAAGCGGCGCGCGCTGCGCGAGCTGGGCCTGCCCGCGCGCACTGCGCTGCCCAACAACGACGAAGTCGAGGCCGAAGTGCGCGACTACATCCAGCTCTATTGCGCCGACACGCAGCCTGGCGAGTTGCGCGCGCTGCGGCGGCTGGCGCTGGAATGGATGGAGCACATGGCGGCCTTCCGGCCGTACATCGGCGGTGCCGTGTGGCACGGCACGGCCACCCGCCTGTCGGACATCTACATTCAGCTGTTCTGCGACGATTCGAAGTCGGCCGAAATTGCACTCATCGACCATCACGTGGACTACGAGCCGCGGATGGTCACAGGCTTTCACGGCGAACAGGTGGAGGCGCTGAGCCTGCACGTGTACAGCCACGAACTGAGCGAGGAAATCGGCGTCCATCTCATGGTCTACGACCTCGACGACCTGCGCGGCGCCCTCAAGGCCGATTCGCAGGGCCGGGTCCCGCGCGGCAACCTGGCGGCCTTGCGCCGTCTGCTGGAACAGGACAATTCAACTTCATGAGCGACAACCCTTCCGCCCCCAACCCTTCCCGCCGCCTCTGGCTCTATGGCGCCGCCGCCGTGCTGGCGGCCGGTGCCGGCGCCGGCGCGGCCTGGTGGAAGCAGCGTCCCGCCGGCGGCCACGAAGCCCTGGGCGCCGACTTCTGGAGCAGGAAATTCGAGCGGCCCGAGGGGGGCGAGCTGGCCCTTCAAGCCTTGCGCGGCAAACCCGTCCTGCTGAACTTCTGGGCCACGTGGTGCGCGCCGTGCGTCGAAGAAATGCCAATGCTCGACCGCTTCTTCCGCGAACACGCGGCTAACGGCGTGCAAGTTGTGGGATTGGCCATCGACCAGCCCAGCGCTGTGCGCAAGTTCCTCCAGCGTACGCCGGTCACCTATCCGATCGGCCTGGCCGGCCTGGACGGCACCGAATTGATCCGTGCGCTGGGCAACACGGCGGGCGGTCTGCCATTTACCCTCGCGTTGACCGCTGACGGGGCGGTCGCAGAACGTAAAATGGGCAAGCTCGAACAGGTCGACCTCGACACCTGGCGCCGAGAATTTTTTCACGGTTAGAATCCAGCGCCCCGCAATAGTGAATTGGCGTCCGAACGCCGATGTTCGCCGATGATCCGGCGATTTAGTTCAAATAATCGGCTTTCTGCCGGCGATGGAGTTCCATGGATCTGCGCAAACTCAAGACACTGATCGACCTGGTGTCTGAATCCAATATTTCCGAACTGGAAATCACCGAGGCCGAAGGCAAGGTGCGCATCGTCAAGGGCGGTACGGCGGCAGCGGCCGTCCAGTACGTGCAGGCCATGCCCGCCGCGGCAGCAGCTCCAGTGGCCGCCGCCGCGGTTCCGGCGGCAGGCGCCCCG
>NZ_BCUU01000010.1 GCF_001591385.1 Variovorax soli NBRC 106424 | reverse complement strand
TGCACGTCGACCCGCCGATGGACGCCAGCGCCGACCGGCACGAGCCCTTGTTCGACCCCGACCTGCCGGCACCCACCACGCTGGCGGGCGGCACGGCCGAGCGGCGCGGCGGGCTGGATGCGCTCATCGACGTCATCGCGCCCATCGCGCTGGACGGCCTCGTCTCGGGCGACGCCGCGCTGGCCGCCATGCCGGCCACGCGCCGCGCAGGCAGCAAGCCGGTGGCCATCGAAGGCCTCAACGATGCGACCGGGCAATGGGAGCCGCCGGCAGCCGGCCAGCGCTACCGCGCCTTCCAGGCCGGGGTGCAGATGGCCAACCGCACCGGCGCGCTCAATGAGATCGAGTTCTCCGAATTCACCGTCAAGGCCTCGGCCTTTGCGGATGCCATCAACGGCACGCCGCAGTTCCCCGAGATGCTCGACGAGGTGAGCCGTGCGCGCGAGCTGGACCAGTTCGCCAGTTCGCACGACGCGCAGCTGAGCTTCGTGCTGCGTGCGCGCCATGCGGCATGGAGCCCCGGCTATGTGCAGCAGAACGCGGCGCGCCTGGGCTTCGTGCCCGGCCTGCTGCCGGGGCGCATGGTGCTGCCCACCAGCGAGGCGGGCCTGCCGCCCATCCTCGGCCTGGGCTTCGACACCCAGGCCGCGCTGGCGGACGACCCGACGCAGTCGGCCATCCGCGAACTCGTGCTGAGCCTGGACGTGCCCCAGGTCGCACGTGCCGAGCAGCCCTTCAGCCGCATGCGCGAGATCGCCGCCACCCTGGCCGCCGAGATGGATGGCGTGGTCACCGACGGCGACAGCCAGATGCTGCGTGACGACACCATGGACATCATTGGCGCCGACCTCGAGCAGCTCTACGACACGCTCGATTCGCGCGACCTCGCCGCCGGCTCCGCGCTGGCGCGGCGATTGTTCAGCTGAGCCTTTTCATGACCACCTCAAATTCAACGGCGGCGCCGGCCGAGCTGGCTGCCGAGGCGCAGCGCTTGCGTTCGGAACTGCAGCATCACGCGCATCTGTACTACGTCCTCGATGCACCCGAGCTGCCGGATGCAGAGTACGACAAGCTGTTCAGGCGCCTGCAGGAGATCGAGAAGGCGCACCCCGAACTGCGTACGCCCGATTCGCCCACGCTGCGCGTGGGCGGCGCCGTGCTGGCCGGCCTCACGCCAGTGCGGCACGCCGTGCCCATGCTGTCGATCCACACCGAGACCGACACCACCGCCGCGGGCGCGCAGGCCTTCGATGCGCGTGTGCGCCGCGAACTGGGCCTGGCGCCCGATGCACCGCCGGTCGAATATTCCGCCGAGCTCAAGTTCGACGGACTGGCCATCAACCTGCGCTACGAGAACGGCGTGCTGGTGCAGGGCGCCACCCGCGGCGACGGCGAAACCGGCGAGGACGTCACGCAGAACCTGCGCACCATCGGCCAGATTCCGCTGCGGCTCAAGGGCGAAGCCCCGCAGGTGCTGGAAGTGCGCGGCGAGGCCTACATGCGCCGCGACGCCTTCGAGAAGCTCAACGAACGGCAGCGCGAGAAGGGCGAGAAGACCTTCATCAACCCGCGCAACACGGCCGCCGGCGCGATCCGCCAGCTGGACCCGGCCCTGGTCGCGCAGCGGCCGCTGAGCTTCTTCGCCTACGGCCTCGGCGAAGTCGTGGGTTGGGATGCACAGCCCGACACGCACAGCGGCCTGCTCGATGCGCTCGGCCAGTTCGGCTTGCCGGTGTCGAAGGAGCGCGCGGTGGGGCAGGGCGCCGATGCGCTGGTCGAATTCCATGCGCGCATCGCGGCGCAGCGCGACGCGCTGCCCTTCGACATCGACGGCGTGGTCTACAAGGTCAACAGCCTGGCGCTGCAGCGGCAGCTGGGCTTCAAGAGCCGGGAGCCGCGCTGGGCCGTGGCCCACAAGTATCCTGCGCAAGAGCAGGTGACCGAGGTGATGGCCATCGAGGTCCAGGTGGGCCGCACCGGCAAGCTCACGCCGGTGGCCAAGCTCGCGCCCGTGTTCGTCGGCGGCGTCACCGTCACCAATGCCACGCTGCACAACGAGGACGAAGTGCGCCGCAAGGACGTGCGCGTGGGCGACAAGGTGATCGTGCGGCGCGCCGGCGACGTCATTCCCGAAGTGGTGGGCGTGCTGCCGGAAAGCGCCGCGCGGCCGTCCGAGCAGCGGGGCGCCATCTTCACCATGCCGGCCAAGTGCCCCGTGTGCGGCTCCGACGCGGTGCGCGAAGAGGGCGAAGTCGATCATCGCTGCAGCGGCGGCCTGTTCTGCGCAGCGCAGCGCAAGGAAGCCATCCTGCACTTTGCCGCGCGCCGCGCCATGGACATCGAGGGCCTGGGCGACAAGCTGGTCGAGCAGCTGGTGGACGGCCACCTGATCCGCACGCTGCCGGACCTGTACAAGCTGGGCCTGTCGACATTGGCAGGGTTGGACCGCATGGCCGAGAAGTCGGCCACGAACCTGGTGCAGGCGCTGGAGAAATCGAAGAAGACCACCTTGCCGCGATTCCTCTTCGGCCTGGGCATCCGGCATGTCGGCGAGAGCACGGCCAAGGACCTGGCCAAGCATTTCGGCAAGCTCGACGCCATCATGGATGCGAGCGAAGAGCAGTTGCTCGAGGTGAACGACGTGGGGCCCGTGGTGGCGCAGAGCCTGCACACCTTCTTCAGCCAGCCGCACAACCGCGAAGTGGTCGAGCAGTTGCGCGCCAGCGGCGTGCAGTGGGAAGAGGGCGAGCCGGCGGCGCGCGCGCCCAAGCCGCTGTCGGGCAAGACCTTCGTCATCACGGGAACATTGCCGACGCTCAGCCGCGACGAAGCCAAGGACAAGCTCGAAGCGGCAGGCGCCAAGGTGGCCGGCTCGGTGAGCAAGAAGACCGACTACCTGGTGGCCGGCGCCGAGGCCGGCAGCAAGCTGGACAAGGCGCAGGCGCTGGGCGTGAACGTCATCGACGAAGCGCAGATGCTCGCCTTGTTGTTGCAGGCCTGAACCAGGCTTTACACCACCTTCACAGGCGGGGGTCAACAGCGAGAAAGACGGGGCGTTGAATAGCCAGATGAATGAACTTTCTGGAGAAACGCCCATGACTGCAATCCGCCGAATCGCGCTGGCTGGCGCTGCCGGCGCAGCCGTCCTCGCGCTGGGTGGGTGCGTGGTCGCGCCGCCTGCGTACCCCTACGGAGAAGCCGCGGTGGTGGCGCCGCCTGTCAGCGTCGACATCGGCGTGGGCGGCTACTACGGCCGGCCCTACTACGGACGCCCCTATTACTACGGCCGGCCCGGCTACTACGGCCGCGGCTATTGGGGAGGCCGGCCCTACTGGCGTTGAACGCGCGGCAAGCGAGGCCATGCGCGGCGGCCAGATAATCGGCGCATGGCAATCCGAGAAATCCTGAAGATGGGCGACCCGCGGCTGCTCCGGGTGGCGCAGCCGGTGGCCGAGTTCGACACCGACGAGTTGCACCTGCTGGTGCGCGACATGTTCGAGACCATGGCGGCGGTCAATGGCGCGGGCCTCGCGGCGCCGCAGATCGGTGTGGACCAGCAGTTGGTGATCTTCGGCACCGACGCACCCAATCCACGCTACCCCGATGCACCCGTCGTGCCGCGCACGGTGCTCCTCAACCCGGTGATCACGCCCATCGGCACCGATGAAGAGGAGGGCTGGGAGGGCTGCCTCTCGGTGCCGGGCCTGCGCGGCGTGGTGCCGCGATTTGCCAACATCCGCTACACCGGCTTCGATCCTTATGGCGACCCGATCGATCGCACGGTGAGCGGTTTTCACGCACGGGTCGTGCAGCACGAGGTGGACCACCTGCTGGGCAAGCTCTACCCCATGCGCGTGCGCGATTTCTCGCGCTTCGGCTTCACCGAGGTCCTGTTTCCGGGCCTCGATGCTTCCGAAGACGACTGAGCCAGGCGATCAGTTGTAGCGACCGCCGGTACCGCCCACGCTGAAGCGGCCGGCACCCATGAAAGCCACGGCCAGTGCGGCGAAGAGGAACATGCCCTGCAGTTCCAGTGCCCAGCCCCCTTGCTTGCCGATGACGAACAGATCCTTGGTGTGCACCAGCCAGATGGCCACCAGCATGTTGATGACCACGATCCAGGCGGCGGGCCGCGTGTAGATGCCGGCAATCAGCAGCACGGGCGCGAGGATTTCGCCAACGAAGACCAGGTAGGCCAGCGCGCCGGGCAGACCGTTGGCGGTCAATTGACCGGAGATGAAGCCTACGCCGCTGCTCAGCTTGGCAATGCCGTGCAACAGGATGAGGATGCCCAGGGCCAGGCGAAGGATGAGCTTGCCGGTGTCATCGGAACGGATCATTGCAGTTGCCACTTTCTCTGTTGATTTAGGTTGACGAAAAAAAGCGCCATTGTGGTTCAAGACGGGTGGCGCGCCCACCGCCTGCGTTGTTTGCAGCGGTTATTTGCTAGTGAGCAGCCCCGCGTGGGCGAGTTCCTGTCCCTCTCATTTCCCGCGCATTAGCGATTGCCAGCGTTGCACAACAACGCTACGCTCGCGCGACCCGGGTTAAATGCGCACAGCAGCGCAGACAAGAACAAGCCCGCGGCAGCATGTAATTCAAAACACTTCAGTTCGACGAAGGGGGTTGCGAGCAATGGCCATTTTTTCTCAAGCAGGCAGCAGAAGATCGTGGTTGAAAGGGGCTGCGTCGTGGCTCGTGGCGGGCTTCGTCGCGTGGGGCGCCGCCGGCTGCGCCAGCCTTTCGGGCACCGATCCGCTGCCCTCGTGGGCCGATGGGCCGGCGCGGCAGTCGATCATCGACTTCGTCAACGACGTGACGAACGAGGCTTCGCCCAACTACGTGCCGCCGGCCCAGCGCATCGCCACCTTCGACAACGACGGCACGCTGTGGGTCGAGCAGCCCATGTACACGCAGTTCGCCTTCATGATCGACCAGGTCAAGGCCGCGGCGCCGCGCAATCCGCAGTGGCAGGACAATCCGGTGTACAAGGCCCTGGCGGCCAACGACCTGAAGGGCGCGCTGGCGCAGGGCGAGAAGCCCTTGCTCGACCTGCTGGTGCAGGCCAACAGCGGCATGTCGGTGGAGGACTACGACAAGACGGTGCGCCAGTGGTTCGCCACCGCCCGCCACCCGACGCTCAAGCGCCCCTACACCGAAGCCGTGTACCAGCCGCAGCTGGAACTGCTGAGCTACCTGCGCTCCAAGGGCTTCAAGAACTTCATCGTCTCCGGCGGCACCATGGAAGCGATGCGGCCATGGACCGAGGCTGTCTACGGCATTCCGCCCGAGCGGGTGGTGGGCTCGTCGCAGGGCATCGTGTATGACGGCACGTCGCTCATGCGCCAGCCCAAGCTGCATTTCGTCGACGATGGGCCGGGCAAGCCGGTGGGCATCTACATGCACATCGGGCAGCAGCCCATCCTGGCCTTCGGCAATTCCGATGGCGACCTGCAGATGCTGCAGTACACCACCACCGGGCCCGGCCGGCGCCTGGGCCTGCTGGTCCATCACGACGACGCCGAGCGCGAGTTCGCCTACGACCGCCAGTCGCCCTTCGGCAAGCTGGACAAGGCGCTGGACGAAGCGCCCAAGCGCAACTGGGTCGTCGTGAGCATGAAGAAGGACTGGAAGCAGATCTTCCCGGGCAAGCCTTGAACGTTCATCGCGAGAAGGAGTAGATCGATGACGAGATCCATGAACTTTCGATGGCAGGCGATAAGCCGCCTGGCCATGGCCGGCGCGCTGGTCATCGGCAGCGTGCTTGCGCCTGCGCAGGCACAGCAGGCCAAGGCGCAGACCCAGAACCAGAATCAGGCCCAGGGTTCCAAGCCGAACATCCTGGTGATCTTCGGCGACGACGTGGGCGTTGCGAACGTCAGTGCCTTCGGCAACGGCGTCGTGGGCTACCAGACGCCCAACATCGACCGCATTGCCCAGGAGGGCATGAAGTTCACCGACTACTACGCCGAGAACAGCTGCACGGCGGGGCGCTCCACCTTCATCACGGGCCAGACGGTGTTTCGCACCGGCATGTCCAAGGTGGGCATGCCAGGCGCGCCGGTGGGCCTGCAGGACCGCGACGTCACCATCGCGCAGGCGCTCAAGCCGCTGGGCTACGCCACTGCGCAGTTCGGCAAGAACCACCTGGGCGACCAGGACCGATTCCTGCCCACCAAGCACGGCTTCGACGAGTTCTTCGGAAACCTCTATCACCTGAATGCCGAAGAGGAGCCGGAGCGGCCCTACTGGTTCAAGAACAATCCCGATTTCCTGAAGTTCTACAACCCGCGCGGTGTGCTCAAGGCCACCTCCGACGGCAAGATCCAGGACACCGGCCCGCTGACCCGCAAGCGGATGGAAACCGTCGACGACGAGACCACCGGCGCGGCCATCGACTACATCAAGAAGCAGGCGCAGGCCAAGAAGCCTTTCTTCGTGTGGATGAACTTCACCCGCATGCACGCCTTCACGCATGTGCGCTCCGAATACCGCGGCAAGGCCGGTCTTGGCCCAGGCCACGAATATGCCGACGGCATGTGGGAGATGGACCAGAACGTCGGCAAGCTGCTCAAGTCGCTCGACGACGCCGGCATCACCAAGGACACCATCGTCATCTACACCACCGACAACGGGCCGAATTTCTTCAGCTGGCCCGACGCGGCGAACACGCCTTTCCGCAGCGAGAAGGACTCGAACTGGGAGGGCGCCTTCCGCGTGCCGGCCATGGTGCGCTGGCCGGGCAAGATCAAGCCCAACACCACCACCAATGCGATGTTCTCGGGCCTCGACTGGTTCCCCACGCTGCTGGCGGCGGCGGGCGACGCCAACATCAAGGACAAGCTGCTCAAGGGCACCTCGCTGGGCGGCAAGACGGCCAAGGTCCATCTCGACGGCTACAACCAGCTGCCGCTTCTTCTCGGCCAGACCGACAAGAGTGCACGCAACGAGTTCTACTATTTCGACGACGATGCCGAGCTCGTGGCCATGCGCTACGACACCCTGCTGCCGGGCGCGACCACGCCCACGGCCTGGAAGGTCGTGTTCTGCGAGCAGCGCGCCCCAGGGTCCATGCAGATCTGGAAGGAGCCGCTCACCTGCCTGCGCGCGCCCAACCTTTACAACCTGCGCATGGACCCGTACGAGCGGGCGAGCGTCGGCCCCACGTCGCAGTACGACCAGTGGCAGTTCGAGAACCCCTACGTGGTGCTCGAGGCGAACCGCCGCGCGGCTCAGTTCCTGCAGACCTTCGTCAACTATCCGCCCAGCCAGATGCCTGCCAGCTTCACCATCGACCAGACGGTGGCCGACGTGAAGGACAAGGTCAGGGCGGCCATCCAGCGCCAGCAACAGCAAGCCCAGGCCTCGCAGAAGAAGTGACGGTGACCGGGTGCAGGGAGTGATGGGGCGAGGCAAGGCCAAGGCGGCCTCGCCGCAAGGCCGCGCAGCGGCGACGGTTCAGGGCGGCGTGCGGCTGGGCTGGCCCGCCGCGCTCCTGTTCGCCTCGGGCACCGCGGCGCTGGTGTACCAGGTGCTGTGGATCCGCCAGCTCTCGCTGGTGGTCGGGGTGGACGTCCATGCCGTGAGCCTGGGCGTCGGCGCCTTCTTCGCCGGCCTGGCCGTGGGCGGCTGGCTGTTCGGCCGGCTGGCCGACGGCGCCGGGCAACCCTGGCGCCTGTATGCCGCGCTGGAACTTGCGGCCGGCGTGTTGGGACTGGCCGTCACCCTCGCGCTGGGCGCCGTCGCGGTTCCCTTCGTCTGGCTCGAATCGCGCGTCGGCCCGCTGGCCTGGCTGCTGCCGCTGCTGCTGGTGGCGCTTCCCGCCGCGCTCCTGGGGGGCACGCTGCCTGTGCTGATGCGGGCGCTGCGGCCCCTGGTGGCGCAGCGCGGCTGGGCGGGCGGGCGCCTCTATGCGGCCAACACGCTGGGCGCCATTGCCGGCACCTTGCTGGCGGCGTTCTGCTTCATTCCCTGGTTCGGATTGCGCGGCAGTGCGTTGGTGGCGGCCCTGCTCAATGTGCTGGTCGCCGGCGTGGCGTGGGTGCTGGCCGCGCGTGCACCGGCTGAGGCGGGCATGCCCGCCGACGCAGGGCCGGTTCCGGCCGCCCCGCAGGCCTTGACGCCCGCCGCAGACGAGGCGAGGGCGCGGCAGGCCCGGCTGGCGGTGGCGCTCTATGCCGTGGCCGGTGGCCTGGCGCTGGGCTACGAGGTGGTCTGGTCGCAGGCCATCGTGCAGTTCATCAGCACGCGCAGCGTGGCGTTCTCGATCGTGCTGGCCACCTACCTGCTCGGGCTGATGCTCGGCAGCGCCTGGATCGCGCGCCGGGCCGACCGGCTGAGCGACCCCTGGGGCGTGTTCGCGATGCTCATCGGCGCGGCCGGCGCCCTGGCGCTGCTCGAAGTGGCGCTGCTGGGCGAATGGCTGCTGCAATTGCAGTCGCTGGCTTCGCAATGGGCGCGCAGCGCCACCGGCAGCCTGCTGGCCGCCATGTGCGCGCGCTTTGCCACGGCGGCGCTGTGCATCGTCTTCCTGCCCACGCTGCTGCTGGGTGCGGCGTTTCCAGTGGCGCTGCGGCTGGCCGCGGCGGGCCGGGGCGTGGGGCGCGAAGTGGGAACGGTGCTGGCGCTCAATACCCTGGGCGGCATCGCCGGCACTTTGCTGGCGGGTTTTGTGCTGGTGCCGCTGCTCGGGCTGGTTCGCACGCTGGCGGTGCTGGCCGCGGCTGCCTGCCTTCTCGGACTGGTCGCCGCCTGGGCGGTGCCGGGCGTTCGCGCGGTGCCGCGCTGGGGCGTGGCCGTGTTGACGGGCTTCGTGGCCGCCGGCGCCATGCTGGCGCCGCCCGATCGCCTGGCGCGCCTGCTGACGCAGGCGCGCGGCGGCGAACTGGTGGCCTACGAGGAAAGCCGCGGCGCCACGGTGGCGGTGGTGAAGCAGCGCGCCGGGCAGAACCGGTTCAACCGCCTCTACATCCAGGGCGTGTCCAACTCGGGCGACGCCATGACATCGCTGCGCTACATGCGCCTGCAGGCGCTGTTGCCGCTCATCGTGCACGGCGGCGAGCCCAGGTCGGCGCTGGTCATCGGCCTGGGCACCGGCATCACCGGCGGCGCCTTGCTGGCCTATCCGGGGCTGCAGGAGCGCGTGGTGGCCGAACTGCTGCCGGCCGTGGTGCGCGCGGCGCCGCAGTTCCGCGGCAACTACGGGCTCACCGGCGACGCACGCATGCAGATCCGCGTGCGCGACGGCCGCCGCGAGCTGCTGCAGAGCACTGCGCAGTACGACCTCGTCACGCTGGAGCCGCCGCCGCCTTCCGCTGCAGGCGTGGTCAACCTGTATTCCACCGACTTCTATCGCCTGGCGGCCAGCCGCCTGCAGCCCGGCGGCATGGTGGCGCAGTGGCTGCCGCTGCCCACGCAGAATGACGAGGACACGCGCGCGCTGGTGCAGAGCTTCCTGGCCGTGTTCCCGCATGCCACGCTCTGGACCACCGAGCTGCACGAGATGATGCTGGTGGGCTCGATGCAGCCCATGGCGCTCGACGCCTCGCGCATCACCACGCGCATGGCCCAGCCCGAAGTGGCCCAGGCCCTGCGCGAAGTGGGCGTGGATTCGCCGGCGGCGCTGCTGGCCACCTGGGTCGGCGACCGCGCCATGCTGGAGCGCTATGCGGGCAACGCGCCGGCCGTCACCGACGACCGGCCCCGCATCGAATACGCCAGCTGGGTTCGGCGCGAGGATTTCCCGAAGGTGCTCAGCACCATGCTCGACATGCACACCGAGCCGCCGCTGGTCGGCGCCGACGACGCGCTGCTGCAAGGGATCGCCCGCGAGCGCGATCTGCTCTATCTTTTCTACACGGCCGGGCTTCGCGCCTACCAGGGCGACCGCGAGGGCTGGGCGGGCGACATCCGGCAGTTGATGCAGGCCGCGCCCGCCAACCCGTATTTCCAGTGGTTCACTGGCGGCGTCCGCTAGACACACAAGGCAAGGGACTTTCCATGAGCGCACGCGACGACGTCCTTCAACTCAAGGCCCGCATGGGCGAATCCATCGTGGGCCAGGAGCGCATGATCGAGCGCCTGCTGCTGGGCCTGCTGGCCGACGGGCACTTGCTGGTGGAAGGCCTGCCCGGCCTGGCCAAGACGCGCGCCATCAAGAGCCTGGCCAGGCACCTGGACGCGAAGCTCTCTCGCATCCAGTTCACGCCCGACCTGCTGCCCGCCGACATCACCGGCTCGGAGATCTACTACAGCGAAGGCGGCAAGGGCGAGTTCCGCTTCCAGCAGGGGCCGCTGTTCGCCAACCTGGTGCTGGCCGACGAAGTGAACCGTTCGCCCGCCAAGGTGCAGGCCGCCTTGCTCGAAGCCATGGAAGAGCGCCAGGTGACCGTGGGCGGCACCACCCATGCGCTGCCGCCGCTGTTCCTGGTGATGGCCACGCAGAACCCCATCGAGCAGGAGGGCACCTATCCGCTGCCCGAGGCGCAGATGGACCGCTTCCTGATGCACCTGAGCGTGGGCTATCCGGAAGCCGGCGCCGAGGCGCAGATCGTGCGCCTCGCCCGCAGCGAGGAAGCCGCCGCCAAGGCGCGCGGCGCGGCCGGCGAGGGCGAGGCCCGGCTGGCGCAGGAAAGCATCTTCGCCGCGCGCGCCGAGATCCATGCGCTGCAGGTGAGCGAGGCCGTCGAGCAGTACATCGTGGCGCTGGTGCAGGCCACCCGCGAGCCGGCCGCCATCGATGCCGAGCTGGCCCAGTGGATCCAGGTGGGCGTGAGCCCGCGCGGCTCCATCGGCCTGGACAAGGTCGCGCGCGCCTACGCCTGGCTGCAGGCGCGCGACTACGTGGTGCCGGAAGACGTGCAGGCGGTGGTGCACGAGGTGTTCCGCCACCGCCTGATCCTGTCGTACGAAGCGCATGCGGCGCACATCACCGCCGATGCGGTCATCGACCGGCTGCTGCAGAAGGTGGCGGTGGCCTGAGGCGGCGGCAAGCCGCGCAGCGGGACTGGATCGGGATGTTCAACGGCAAGCGTCTGCACCTGGCCGGCCTGGCACGGGCGGGCCATGCGCTGTCCGCGCGGCTGGCGCGGCGCCCGGCGGAACGGGCGTCCGGGGCAGCGAGCGGCGCGGCGGAGGCCATCGGTGGCGTCCACGTGGACTCGGCCCACCTGGCCAGCCTGGAAATGGCCGCGCGCGAATTCCATTTCAAGCCGCGCCAGCCGGTGCACAGCGTGCTGGCCGGGCGGCATGCCTCGCGGGTGCGCGGGCGCGGCCTCGACTTCGAGGAACTGCGCGTCTACCTGCCGGGCGACGACATCCGCAGCATGGACTGGCGCGTGACCGCGCGCAGCGGCGTGCCGCATGTGCGGGTGTACTCCGAAGAAAAGGACCGGCCGGTGCTGCTGCTGGTGGACCAGCGCATGAACATGTTCTTCGGCACCCGGCGCGCGATGAAGTCGGTGAGCGCCGCCGAAGCCGCCGCCCTGGTGGCCTGGCGCGTGCTGATGGACGGCGACAGGGTCGGCGGCCTGGTGTTCGGGGACGACGACTTCACCCAGCTGCGCCCCAAGCGAAGCCGCGACGCGGTGCAGCAGCTGCTGGGCGAGATCGCCCGGCGCAACCAGCGGCTGCGGGCGGATGCGCCGGCGGGGCGGGGCGCATCGCAGCTCAACAAGGCGCTGCAGCAGGCTGCCCGGCTCGCTCACCACGACCACCTGGTGGTGGTGGTGAGCGATTTCGACGGGCATGACGAACTCACCCGCGAGCTGATGACGCGCATTGCGGCCCGCAACGACCTGCTGGCGGTGGTGGTGCACGACCCCTTCCTGAGCGAGCTGCCGCCGTCGGGCGACCTGGTGGTGAGCGACGGCGAACTGCAGGTGGAGCTCGGCCTGGGCCGCGACGCGGTGCGCAAGGGCATTGCGCAGTTCGTGAGCGAGCGCAGCCGCGAGCTGTTCGAGTGGCGGCATCGCATCGGCGTGCCGGTGCTGCCGCTGTCGGCGGCCGAGGAAACCGCGCCGCAACTGCGCCGCCTGCTCGGACAGGACAACCTGCCCACCGGGCGCGGGAGCCGGTGATGAGCGACGCCGGCACGCCGACCCCCTCGCTCTCGCAACTGGCCGACGTGGTGCAGCCGCCGCCGGTATCGTGGATGCCGCAGACCGTCGGTTGGGAAGTGCTGGGCGCCGTGCTGGCCGTGCTCGCACTGTGGCTCGCCTGGCGCGGCGCGCGGCGCTGGTGGCGCAACCGCTACCGGCGCGATGCGCTGGCCGAGCTGCGCCGGCTGGAGCAGCGCTGGCAGGCCGATGCCGGCCTCGGCCCGGTGGTGCTGGCTGCCTTGCCCGAACTGATCAAGCGCTGCGCGCTGGCGGCCTGGCCGCGCGAGCAGGTGGCTGGGCGAAGCGGGGAGGACTGGGCGCAGTTCCTTCAAGCCAATGCCGGCCACGCACTGAACGCGGCGCAGGCGCTGGCGCCACTGGTGCGCGACGTGCAGTACCACGACGCCGCCGCGCTGCGGCGCGTGCCGCGCCATGACGTGAAAGCGGTCATCGAGGCCTCGCGCCAGTGGATCCAGGGCCATGTATCAACTTGAATATCCCTGGCTGCTGGCGCTGCTGCCGCTGCCCCTGCTGGTGTGGTGGCTCATGCCGGCCTACCGCGAGGAGAGCGCCTCGGTGCGCCTGCCGTTCTTCGGTGAAGTCGCCAGTGCCGCCGGCCTCAAGCCTGCGCCCGGCGCCGTGGTGCCGCGCCGGCACTGGCTGCAGAAACTGCTGGCGCCGGTGGCGTGGGCGCTGGTGGTGCTGGCGCTGGCGCGGCCGCAGTTCGTGGAGCCGCCCATCCAGAAGATCCAGCCGGCGCGCGACCTGCTGCTGGCGCTCGACCTGTCCCAGTCGATGGATGCGCGCGACTACAAGCGCCCCGACGGCGCGGTCATTGCGCGGGTGGATGCGGTGCGCCAGGTGGTGCACGACTTCGTCGGCCGTCGCCAGGGCGACCGCATCGGCCTGGTGGTGTTCGGCGACGCGCCGTATCCGCAGGTGCCCTTCACCATGGACCATGCCCTGGTGCAGACCATGATCGACGAGATGCTGCCGGGCATGGCCGGGCCCAGTACGGCGATGGGCGATGCGGTGGGCCTGGGCATCAAGATGTTCGAGCACAGCAAGGCGCCGCAGAAGGTGATGATCCTGCTCACCGACGGCAACGACACCGCCAGCAAGATGCCGCCGCCCAAGGCCGCCGAGATTGCCAAGGAGCGCGGCGTGACGCTGCACACGGTGGGCATCGGCGACCCCAACGCCAGCGGCGAGGACAAGGTCGACCTCGAACTGCTGCGGCGGCTGGCGGCCACAACCGGCGGGCGCTTTTTCTTTGCGGGCAACCAGGGCGAGCTGGAGCAGATTTACGCCACGCTCGACCGCATCACGCCGCACAACCAGAAGACGCTGTCGTGGCGCCCGCGGCGCGAGCTTTTCATGTGGCCGCTGGGCGCCGCGGTGCTGATCGTCATCGCCTACCAGCTGCTGATGGCCTCCTGGGCGCTGGCGCGGCGCGCATCCGCCGCGCGCGCGGCGGACGAAGGGGCGGACGAGGGCAGGCCGGCGCAGCAGGGAGGCGGCGCCTGATGGATAGCCTGGCCCAGTTCCACTTCCTGCGGCCCTGGTGGCTGCTGGCGCTGCTGCCGGCCGGCCTGCTGCTGTGGGCCGTGGGCTGGCAGGACGATGTGCGCAAGCGCTGGCGCCGCAGCATCGCGCCGCACCTGCTGGACGCGCTGGTGGTGGAGCGGCGCGGCCGCTGGCACCTGCGCCCGGTGCATCTCACCTCGGCCCTGATGGCGCTGGGCGCACTGGCCATGGCCGGCCCCACCTGGGAGCGCGAGCGGCCGCCGTTCCTGGAAGAGAAGGCGCCGCTGGCCATTGCCATCGACCTGTCGGCCACCATGGATGCGGTGGATGTCAGCCCGACGCGGCTGGAGCGCGCCAAGCTCAAGGTGAAGTCGCTGCTGGCGCTGCGCCAGGGCGCGCGCACGGCCATCTATGCCTATGCCGGCAGCACGCACCTGGTGCTGCCCCTCACCGACGACGCGCGGCTGATCCAGACCTTCGTCGATGCGCTGCAGACCGGCATCATGCCGCGCCCGGGCAAGAACACCGCGCTGGCGCTGCGCACCATCGATGCGGACATGGCCAAGGAAGACACGGCCGGCACCATCGTCTTCTTCACCGACGGCGTCGAGCCGGGGGCCACCGAGGCCTTCAAGGCCCAGGTGGACAGCGGGCGCAGCCTGCCGGTGGTGCTGGGCTTCGGCACCGAGAAGGGCGGGCCGCTGAAGGCGCAGGACGACGGCGCGCCGGGCAGCGCCAACCGGCCCGCCTTCGCCCGGCTCGATGTGGAGGCGCTCAAGCGCCTGGGCCGCGATGCCGATGTGCCGGTGGCCACAGTCACGCTGGATGGCGACGACGACGTGGCCTGGGTGCAGCATCGGGTGCAGTCGCACCTGGCGCAGAAGGAGTCGCAATCCAATGCGCGCTGGAAGGAATCGGGCTGGTGGCTGATGCTGCCCATCGCATTGCTGTCGGCGCTGTGGTTCCGCAAGGGCTGGACGGTGCGCTGGCTCGGGACGTGGCTGATGGCCGCGGTGCTGGCGGGCGCGGGTCTGCCGCGCGAAGCCCTGGCGCAACTGGTGACGAGCACTGCCGCCGACGCGCCGGCGGCGGCCGATGCCGCGGCGGGGCCGCGGCCGTGGCGCTTCATCGACCTGTGGCTCACGCCCGACCAGCAGGCCCGCCGCGCCTTCGAAAACGGCGAGTTCGAGAAAGCGGCGGCGCTGTTCACCGACCCCATGTGGCGCGGCGTGGCGCTGTACCGGGCCGCGCGCTACGACGCCGCGCAGCAGGCCTTCGCGCAGGTGAACTCGCCCGAGAGCGCCTTCAACCAGGGCAACGCGCTGGCGCAGCGCCGTCGATTTTCGGCGGCGGCGGCCTTCTACACCCAGGCGCTGCAGGAGCGGCCCGACTGGAAGGAAGCGAAAGACAACCTTGCCCTGATGCAGGCGCTGATCGCCAGGCAGGAAAAGGATGGCGAGGAAGAGGCGCCCGACCAGCGGCCCGACAAGATCGAGTTCGACAAGGACAAGGACCAGAAGGGCGGCAAGGAAATGCAGGCGCTGGCCGAGCAGAATGCCGAGACCTGGATGCGCAACATCCAGACCTCGCCCACTGCGCTGCTGGCGCGCAAGTTCATGCTGCAGGTGGAGCGGCCCACGCCGGCTGCGCCCCCTGCATCGCCCGCGCCGCCTGCGGGCGGGCCATCCGGGGCGAAGCCATGATGAAGCGCACGCGAACGGCTTGGCTGCGCGGCATCGCCCACCGATGGGCGGCATGGCTCGCCCTCATGCTGGCCGGGGCCCTGGCGCACGCCGCCACCGCGCCGGCCGTGCGGGTGGAAGTGCAGGCCAGGCAGCCGGTGCTGGTCGGTCAGCAGGTGCGCATCGAGGTGACGGTGGTGGCGCCCAACTTCTTCCTGAGCGCGCCGCCGTTTCCTGCGCTGGAGGTGCCCGGCGCCATCGTCACCATGCCGGACGAACGCAGCATCCACGGCGTGGAGCAGGACGGCGGCCAGACCCTGGCCACCATCCAGAAGAACTATGTGTTCACGGCGCAGCAGCCCGGCGATTTCACGCTGCCGCCGGTCAAGATCGACTTCAGCTACCACGGCAACGACGACAAGACCCAGCAGGCCAGCCTGACGCTGCCGGCCACGCGCATCAGCGTGCAGGCGCCGGCCGGCGCCGCAGCATCTGGTGCGGGCGCCGCGATATTGCCGGCCACCCGACTGGTCATTCACCAGAGCCTGGACCGCGACGCCGGGCAACTCTCGGCCGGTGATGCGCTGGTGCGCACCGTCGAAATCCAGGCCGCGGGCACGCCCGCCATGCTGATTCCGCCGCCGCATTTCGAGGCGCCGCGCAGCGTGCGCATGTATGCGGCCGACCCGGTGCTGCGCGATTCGAACGGCGAGGGCGGCAGCTTCGCCGGTGGCCGGCGCATCGAGCGCGTGACCTACGTGTTCGAGGATTCCGGCCGCTACACGCTGCCCGAGGTCAGGGTGCAGTGGCTGGACCCGCAGACGCAGAAGCCGGCCACCGCGCGCGCGCCCGCGATCACGGTGCAGGTGAAATCCGGCGAGCATGCCGGCCAGCGCATTGCGCCGGAACTGCCGGTCGGCGCAGCGCCGGCGCCGCCACGCCAGCCCGTCGACTGGTGGCGCCTGGCGACCTGGCTGGCGGTGGCGGTGCTGCTGGCGGCGCTTGCCTGGATCGCGCGCAGGCAATGGCCGCGCTGGCGCCAGCGGCGGGCCGAGTTGCAGGCCGTGCATGCCGAATCCGATGCGGCCATGTTCGAGCAGGCCTTGGCGGCATGCCGGGCTGGAGACGCGGCCGCCGCGCACCGCGCACTGCTGGCATGGAGCCAGGTACATGCGCAAACCACGCCCCAGGCATGGGCCGCGCAACTGGACAACGCAGCGCTGTCGGCGCAGTTGGAGTCGCTGCAGCGCCACCTGTACCGGGGCGCGTCCGCGCAGTCGGCCGGATGGGCGGGCGAATCCATGGCCGCGGCCTTGCGCGAGGCGCATCGCCAGTGGCATGCGGCCTCGCAGGCGCGTGCCCCGGGCCGCACCTGGGGGCGACCGCTCGGGCCGCTCAATCCGTTCCAGGCGGATGGGTCCTGAACGGCAGTTGGTCCGATCTCCGTACGCGAAGCGCTCGATCCTGCTCGAACGGCAAATGGCAACCTAGGGAAAAGCCCCCAGTGCGTGCGCCTGTCGCGCGCATGTGATCGATGATCGAACGGATCGGCCCGGCCGGCGATTGTGGGCGGGGCGCATGCCGGCCTACATTGCCGCCATGCGCCGATCCATTGCCACCGTCTCCCTCAGCGGCACCCTCCGCCAGAAGCTCGAAGCCATTGCGGCCGCCGGCTTCGAGGGCTATGAGCTGTTCGAACCCGACTTCATCCAGTTCCGCGGCTCGGCCACCGACCTGCGGCAGATCGGCGCCGACCTCGGCCTGACGCTGGAGCTGTACCAGCCGCTGCGCGACTTCGAGGGCATGCCCCAGGCGCAGTTCGAGCGCAGCCTGGAGCGCGCCGAGCGCAAGTTCGACCTGATGGAGCAGCTCGGCGCGCAACTGCTGCTGGTGTGCTCCAACACCTCGCCGCTGGTCGTGGACGATCCTTCGCTGGCGGCGGCGCAGCTGCACGAACTGGCCGAGCGGGCCGCCCGCCGCGGCCTGCGCATCGGCTTCGAGGCGCTGGCCTGGGGCCGCGCCACCTCGCGCTGGGGCCAGGCCTGGGACATCGTGCAGCGCGCGGACCATCCGGCGCTGGGCCTGATCCTGGACAGCTTCCACACCCTCTCGCTGCGCGACGACATCGCCGGCATCGCCAAGCTGCCGGGCGACCGGATCTTCTTCGTGCAGATGGCCGACGCGCCGCTGTTGTCGATGGACGTGCTGCAGTGGGCCCGCCACCACCGCTGCTTTCCCGGGCAAGGCGAGCTGCCGGTGTTTGACTTCTTCGAGCAGGTGCTGAAGGCCGGCTACCGGGGCACGTTGTCGCTGGAGATCTTCAACGACATCTTCCGCGAGACGCCCAACCGCCGCACCGCCGTGGATGCCATGCGCTCGCTCCTGTTTCTCGAAAGCGAGATGCGCCACCGCCTGCCTTCGCCCCCGGCGGAGCTGGCGCTGTTCGAGCCGCCGCCCGCGCCCGTGCTGGACGGCATCCAGTTCATCGAGTTCGCCGCCGACGAGAAGGCGGCCGGTCACCTGGACGCGCTGTTCCAGCAGATGGGCTTTGCCCACGCCGGGCGACACCGCTCGAAGGCCGTGCGCCTGTATCGCCAGGGCGGCATCCATTTCATCGTGAACGCGCAGCCGGGCTCCTACGCCAGCGAGCGCTTCGAGCAGGCCGGCGACTGCACCGTGTGCGCCCTGGGCATCGGCAGCCCCGACCCGGTGCAGGCCGTGGGCCGCGCCACGCAGTTGCTCTCGCGCTGGCACGACAGCCCGGTGGGCCCGGGCGAGATGCGCGTGCCGGCCACGGTGATGCCCGGCGGCAACCTGGTGCATTTCGTCGACATGCGCCTGGGCACCGAAGCCCTGTTCAAGACCGATTTCGTGGCCGAACCCGGCGTGGACGCACAGCCCGAAAACACGGCGGCCGGCCTGCTGCGCGTGGACCACGTGGCCCTGGGCCTGGCGCCCGACCAGCTGCACACATGGATGCTGTTCGCACGCGCCGTCTTGGGCCTGGAAGCCGGCGAGAGCCTGGAGCTGGCGGACCCGTTCGGCCTGGTGCAAAGCCGCGGCCTGGCCAATGCCGACCGCAGCGTGCGCCTGGTGCTCAACGCCTCCACCAGCCAGAGCACGCAGATCGCGCGCGGCGTGTCGCAGCGCGGCGGCGGCACGGTGCACCACATCGCCCTGGCCACGCAGGACATCTTCCAGGCCGTGGCGGCGCTGCGGGCGCGCGGCGTGCCTTTCGTGCCGATCTCGGACAACTACTACGACGACCTTCCGACCCGCCTGGACCTGGCGCCGGAACTGCTGGCGCGCCTTCGCGCGCACGGCGTGCTGCTGGACCGCGCGAGCGGCGGCGACTACCTGCATGCCTACACGCCGCCCCTGGCCGGCGGCTTCTTTTTCGAGCTGGTGCAGCGCGACGCCGCCTATGACGGCTACGGCGCCGCGAACGCACCGGCGCGCCTGGCTTCCCAGGCGCAGCAGGCAAGCTGACGCTCTTCGCCTGCGCTTTCCGATCCCCGCTGCCACACACCCACACAATTTCTCAGGAGACTGACCGATGGCCCATGTGCAATCGGCGCCGCAGGCGCACACCCAGCAACAGTCGAAGAAGGCCGCCGCCAGCGGCTGGATCGGTTCGGCGCTGGAGCACTACGACTTCTTCATCTACGCCACCGCGGCGTCGCTGATCTTTCCGCAGATCTTCTTCCCTTCCGGCAACCCGAAGATCGCCATCATCGCCTCGCTGGCCACCTACGGCGTGGGCTACGTGGCGCGGCCCATCGGCGCCTTCGTGCTGGGCCACCTGGGCGACACGCACGGGCGCAAGAACGTGCTGCTGATCTGCATGTTCCTGATGGGCTTTTCGACCATGGCCGTGGGCCTGCTGCCCACCTATGCGCAAGTGGGCCTGTGGGCGCCGGCGCTGCTGGTGCTCATGCGCCTCATCCAGGGCTTTGCGGTGGCCGGCGAGATTTCGGGCGCGAGCTCGATGATCCTGGAGCATGCGCCCTTCGGGCGGCGCGGCTTCTTCGCCAGCTTCGCGCTGCAGGGCGTGCAGGCGGGGCAGATCCTGGCAGCCGCGGTGTTCCTGCCGCTGGCGCACTACATGCCCGAAGAGCAGTTCAACACCTGGGGCTGGCGCATTCCCTTCCTGCTGTCGTTCCTGGTGATCGTGGCCGGCTACATCATCCGCCGCAAAGTCGACGAGACGCCTGCCTTCACCCAGGAAACGACGCAGGGCCAGGTGCCCAGGTCGCCCGTCATCCTGGCCTTCCAGGACAGCTGGCGCGACATGATCCGCGTGGTGTGCATGGCGCTGATGAACGTGATTCCGGTGGTGGCCACCGTGTTCGGCGCGGCCTATGCGGTGCAGGCGGCCTACGGCATCGGCTTCAGGAAGGACATCTACCTGTGGATTCCGGTGCTGGGCAACATCCTGGCGGTGATCGTGATTCCCTTCGTGGGCAGCCTGTCGGACCGCATCGGCCGCAAGCCGCCGATCATCGTCGGCGCGCTGGCCTCGGGCCTCTTGTCCTTCGGCTACCTGTATGCCATCAGCATCCACAACGTGCCGATGGCCATCGTGCTGTCGCTCTTGATGTGGGGCGTGGTCTACCAGGGCTACAACGCCGTGTTCCCGAGCTTCTATCCGGAGCTGTTCCGCACCCGCAGCCGCGTGTCGGCCATGGCCATCTCGCAGAACCTGGGCACCGCCGCCACCGCGATGCTGCCCGCCCTGTTTGCGGCCGTTGCGCCTCCGGGCTCGGCCAACATCTGGTTCACCGTGGGTGCGATCACCTTGTCGATCACGGTGCTGGCCGCGCTGGCCTGCGCCAGTGCCCGCGAAACCTACCGCCTGCGCCTGGAAGACCTGGGCGACCCGAAGGCCCAGCCGATGCCGCCGGCCGAATACGAGCGAGTGCGGCTGCAGACGCAGGGCCAGCCGGGCGTGGCCGGCTCGGCGGTCTGAGTCGCCTCGCCCAGCGCTGATCGAGCGCCCCAAAAATGAAGAGCCCGGGTCATCCCGGGCTCTTTTTTTTGTCTCGGTTTTTCAATTGCGCGCATTTGAACCAGCGGCGCAAACCTTTCAAAAAGCTTTCAGCAACCTGTCAACAACCTTTCAATGAGCTTTCATTGACTTGCGAGTGAATGAATTGGATTGAATGAGCGGCGCGGCTCGACCAGTGACCAAAGTCATCTTTACTTTTCAGGCAGTTAAGGGCTTCCCTGATTCTTGATCGCAGTCAATTTTTGGCCGGCGGCCGCATTCTCACAATGCCATCGCGCAAATGAATGCGCGGCCCGGTTGTCCATTGGATGGCAGGGCCTGAAAAGACGAGTTCACTTCCCAAATCTGGAGACCAACACAATGACTAAAGACAACACGTTGGCGACGATGGCGACACGACCCGCTTCGTACCGATGGATGCAATTGCTGATGGGCATCGTCTGCATGGCGATGATTGCGAACCTGCAATACGGATGGACGCTATTCGTCAATCCGATTCAGGAAAAACACGGGTGGTCGCGCGCCGCAATACAGGTGGCATTCACGATTTTCGTGCTGGCGGAAACCTGGCTCGTCCCGATCGAAGGCTACCTGGTGGATCGCTTCGGTCCGCGCCCGGTGGTGCTGGTGGGCGGCATCCTGTGCGGCATCGGCTGGGTGTTCAATTCCTTTGCCGATTCGCTGGCCATGCTGTACGTGGCTGCCGCGGTGAGCGGCATCGGCGCCGGCGCCGTCTACGGCACCTGCGTGGGCAATGCCCTCAAGTGGTTCCCGGACCGCCGCGGCCTGGCCGCGGGCCTGACCGCCGCGGGCTTCGGTGCGGGCTCGGCCCTCACCATCCTGCCGATCTCGGCCATGATCAAGTCCAGCGGCTACGAGTCGGCCTTCCTGTACTTCGGCATCGGCCAGGGCCTGGTGGTCGCCATCCTGGCGCTGCTGCTGACCAACCCGCGCAACGTGGTGAGCACGGCGCTCAAGGCCAAGGCCGGCCGTGGCTCCGAGAACCTCGCTGTGCCGCAGTCGCGCCGCGACTTCAAGCCTTCGGAAGTGGTGCGCTCGCCCGTGTTCTGGGTGATGTACTTCATGTTCGTGGTCGTGGCCGCCGGCGGCCTGATGGCCACCGCGCAGCTCGGCCCGATTGCCAAGGACTTCCAGATCGGCGACACGCCGGTGAGCATCATGGGCCTGGCGCTGCCGGCACTGACCTTTGCCCTGGCCATCGACCGCGTGCTCAACGGCCTGACGCGTCCCTTCTTCGGCTGGGTGTCCGACCGCATCGGCCGCGAGCCGACCATGTTCTTCGCCTTCGGCATGGAAGCCTTCGGCATCCTGGCGCTCTACCACTATGGCCACAACCCGGTGCTCTTCGTGGTGCTGACGGGCCTGGTGTTCTTTGCCTGGGGCGAGATCTACAGCCTGTTTCCCTCGACCTGCGCCGACACCTTCGGCTCGGGCTATGCCACCGCCAACGCCGGCATGCTCTACACCGCCAAGGGCACGGCCTCGCTGCTGGTGCCGGTCTCCAGCGTGCTGGTGAGCATGACGGGCAGCTGGCATGCCGTGTTCATCGTGGCCAGCTCGCTCAACGCGCTGGCGGCGCTGATGGCCTGGTTCATCCTGCGGCCCATGCGGCGCGCGCACATCGAGGCGGCGAACAACGCGGTGCGTACCGGCGCCGTGCCTGAATCCGACGGGCCCGTGCTGGCGCACTGATCCGCCACAGGCAAGTGCAAGTGAAGCGGCCCGCCAGTCGGCGGGCCGGTTTTCTTTTCTACTCGAGGGCTTCGACCAGTTCGGTCTCGATGTCCATCTGCGAGCGCTGGCCCTGCAGCTCGGGCCCGCTGATGAGGAAGGTGTCTTCCACCCGCTCGCCCAGGGTCGTGACCTTGGCCAGCTGCAGGTTCAGGTGGTGCCGGGCGAGCACGCGCGCCACCGAGTAGAGCAGTCCCAGGCGGTCGCTGGCCGAGATGTTGAGCACCCAGCGCTGCGCCTTCTCGTCGGGCGTGAGCGTGACCCGTGGCTTGATCGGAAAGCTCTTCACCCGGCGCGACACCCGGCCGCGGCTGGGCGCGGGCAGCTCGCCCGGCTTGGTCAGCGCGTGCGCCAGGTCGGTCTCGACCATGCTGATCAGCTCGCGGTAGTGGTCGGGCAGGAAGGTGGTGACCACCTGGAAGGTGTCGAGCGCGTAGCCGTTGCTGGCCGTGTGCACCTTGGCATCCAGGATGCTGAAGGAGGCATGGTCGAAGTAGCCGCAGATGCGCGCGAACAGGTCGGGCTGGTCGGGCGTGTAGACCAGCACCTGCAGCCCTTCGCCCACCGGCGACAGGCGCGCGCGCACGATGGCCGGCGCATGCGGGTCGACCGGCGTGCTGGCCAGCGGCACGTGGCGCGAGAGCTGGCGCGCATGCCAGGCGATCTCGGCGGCGTCGTGGCGCATGAAGTAGCCCACGTCCAGCGTGTCCCACAGCGCCTTGTGCGCCTCGAAGGGCAGGGCGTGCGGCGCCAGCTGGGCCAGCGCGTCGCGCTTGCGGGCCTCCACCTCGGCGCCGGGGTCGGGCAGCCGGCCGCCCAGGGCGCGCGCGGTGGCGCGGTAGAGGTCTTCGAGCAGCTTGCCCTTCCAGGCATTCCACACGCGCGGCGAGGTGCCGCGGATGTCGGCCACGGTGAGCAGGTACAGGCCGGTGAGGTAGCGCTCGTTGCCCACCAGCCTGGCAAAGTCGCCGATCACGGCCGGGTCGCTCAGGTCCTGCTTCTGGGCGATGTGGCTCATCGTGAGGTGCGAGGCGACGAGGAACTCGATGAGCCGGGTGTCTTCGCGGTCGATGCCGTGCTGGCGGCAAAAGCGCTGCACGTCGCGCGCGCCCAGCACCGAATGGTCGCCGCCGCGGCCCTTGGCGATGTCGTGGAAGAGGGCGGCCACGTACAGCACCCAGGGCTTGTCCCAGCCGCCCGCCAGCTGCGAGCAGAAGGGGTACTCGTGCGCATGCTCCACGATGAAGAAGCGCCGCATGTTGCGCAGCACCATCAGGATGTGCTGGTCCACCGTGTACACGTGGAACAGGTCGTGCTGCATCTGCCCCACGATGCTGCGGAACACCCGCAGGTAGCGCCCCAGCACCGAGGTCTGGTTCATCAGGCGAAAGGCGTGCGTGATGCCGCGCGGCTCCTTGAGGATGCGCATGAACATCTCGTGGTTGGCCGGGTCGTTGCGGAACTTGCTGTCCATCACGTGCCGCGCGTTGTAGAGCGCGCGCAGCGTGCGGGCCGACAGGCCCTTGACGCCCACCGTCTTCTCGAAGAGCCAGAAGGTCTCGAGGATGGCGTGCGGCTCGCGCAGGTACAGGTCGTCGCTGGCCACCTCGATGGTGCCGCCTTTTTCGAAGAAGCGCTCGTTGATGCGGTTGGGCACGTCGGCCTGCGGCTGCAGCCGCTCGCCGATGTTGAGCAGCAGGATCTCGCTCAGCTGCGTGACGGCCTTGGCCGCCCAGTAGTAGCGGCGCATGAGCGCCTCGCTGGCCTTGCGCTGGGATTCGCCTTCGTAGCCGAAGCTGGCCGCCACGGCGGTCTGCAGGTCGAACACCAGGCGGTCTTCGCGGCGGTTGGCAATGACGTGCAGCCGGGCGCGGATGAGCGAGAGCAGGGCCTCGTTGCGCTTGATCTGCTGCACCTCGAAGGCGGTGGCCAGGCCGCTCTTCGCGAGGTCGTCCCACTTGTTGCCGAAGCCCGCCGCCTTGGCCACCCACAGGATGATCTGCAGATCGCGCAGCCCGCCGGGCGATTCCTTGCAGTTGGGCTCCAGCGCGTAGGGCGTGTTCTCGAACTTCTGGTGCCGGTGGCGCATCTCCTGCGTCTTGGCGGCGAAGAACTCGCGCGGATCGATGGAGGCCTGGAAGCGCGCGCGGAAGGCGTTGAACAGCTTCTTGTCGCCGGCCACCAGGCGCGATTCGAGCAGGGACGTCTGCACGGTGACGTCTTTCTCCGCTTCGGCCAGGCACTCCTCCAGATTGCGGACGCTGGAGCCGATCTCCAGCCCCGCATCCCAGCACTGGCCGATGAAGGCTTCGAGCCGGGCCGATTCGACGGCGCTGCAGGACTGGCCCGTCTGCCCGTCCGGCAGCAGCAGCAACACGTCGACGTCGGAATAGGGGAACAGCTCGCCGCGGCCGTAGCCGCCCACCGCCACAAGGGCCAGCTGGTTGCCGAAGCCGGCCTCGGCCCACAGCGCGCGCAGCGCCTCGTCGGCCAGCTTCGAGAGCTGCTTGAGCACGCCATGCACGCCCCGCGCCGGTGCATGCGCATTGCGCAGGGCGTCGAAGACGGAGGATTTTTGCGCGCGATAGGCGTCGCGCAGCATGGAGAGATCGACCATGTCTGCTGTTTCCGGGCCGGCGCGCGTGGCGCCTCAGGCGGTGGCGGGAACGGGGGTGTTCGTCACGAAGGCGGGCGGCGGCGGGCTGCCGGCCGACAGGGTCAGCACCTCGTAGCCCGTTTCGGTGACCAGCACCGTGTGTTCCCACTGCGCCGACAGCGAATGGTCGCGCGTGACGATGGTCCAGCCGTCGTTGCCGAACTCCTTGATGTCGCGCTTGCCCGCGTTGATCATGGGCTCGATGGTGAAGGTCATGCCCGGCTTGAGCTCTTCCAGCGTGCCGGGCTTGCCGTAGTGCAGCACCTGCGGCTCTTCATGAAAGCCACGGCCGATGCCGTGGCCGCAGAACTCGCGCACCACCGAGAAGCCGTTGCTCTCGGCAAAGCGCTGGATGGCAAAGCCGATGTCGCCCAGCCGTGCGCCCGGCTTGACCTTCATGATGCCGTGCCACATGGCGTCGTAGGTGAAGGCCACCAGCCGCTTGGCCGCGATGGAGCCCTCGCCCACGATGAACATGCGGCTGGTGTCGCCGTGCCAGCCGTCCTTGATGACGGTGATGTCGAGGTTGACGATGTCGCCCTTCTTCAGCGCCTTGTCGTTCGGGATGCCGTGGCAGACCACGTGGTTGACCGAGGTGCAGATCGACTTGGGGTAGGGCACCGAGCCACCGCCCATGTAGTTCAGCGGTGCCGGAATGGCGCCCTGAACCTGGGTGATGTAGTCGTGCGCGAGCTTGTCGAGTTCGTTGGTGGTGACGCCGGGCTTCACATGGGGGGTGAGGTAGTCCAGGACCTCGGAAGCAAGGCGGCAGGCCACGCGCATGCCGGCCACGCCTTCGGCGTCTTTGTAGGTGATGCTCATGCCGCAATTATCCCATTCGCCCAGCTAAAATTCAGGGTTTCCACGGGATGGCCCCAGTCAGCGGCCGCCCAACGAGAGAAGCCCTCGCCCTTCAATCCAGGCCGCCAGGCCCTTCCAACGACAGTGACGCTGCCCGTGACCACCAACCGGCCCCACACCGCCCCCCATGCTGCCTATTGCGTGACGCGCTTCACCGGCGCCAGCGCCCTGAGCGACTTCCGCGCCCGCCAGCTGCTGCCCCGGCTGCAGGCCGTCGAACCCCGCATCACCTCGCTGAGCGCCCGCTTCGTGCACCTGGTGGCCACCGATGCGGCGCTTTCCGACGCGCAGCAGGCCCAGTTCGCCGCGCTGCTGAACTACGGCGAACCTTTCACCGAGCCGGGTGCCGGCCACGCCGCCATCGTGGTGGCGCCGCGCCTGGGCACGGTGTCGCCCTGGGCCTCCAAGGCCACCGACATCGCCCACAACTGCGGCCTGGCCGTTCGCCGCATCGAGCGGGTCACCGAATTCCACATCGGCCTGAAGGCCCCGCTGATCGGCAAGGCGCCGGCGCTGTCCGACGAGCAGCGCGCCGCCGTGGCCGCGCTGCTGCACGACCGCATGACCGAATCGGTGCTGGCCTCGCTCGACCAGGCGCAGGCGCTGTTCGCCGAGCTGCCCGCCACCCCCATGGCCCATGTGGACGTGGCCGGCGGTGGCCCCGGACAGGGGAGGAAGGCGCTGGTGGAAGCCAACAAGACCTTCGGCCTGGCCCTGGCCGAGGACGAGATCGACTACCTGGTGGACGCCTTCACCAGGCTGGGCCGCAACCCCACCGACGTCGAGCTGATGATGTTCGCGCAGGCCAACAGCGAGCACTGCCGCCACAAGATCTTCAACGCCGACTTCACCATCGACGGGCAAAAGCAGCCGCAGAGCCTGTTCTCGATGATCCGCCACACCGAGAAGACGAACCCGCAGCACACGGTGGTGGCCTATGCCGACAACGCCTCCATCATGGAAGGCCATGCGGTGGAGCGCTTTGCGGCGCGCATGGAGGCCGGCGCCCCGGCGCCCGAATACGCCAAGAGCCAGGCGCAGCACCATGTGCTGATGAAGGTGGAAACGCACAACCACCCGACGGCGATTTCGCCCTTCCCGGGTGCTTCCACCGGCGCCGGCGGCGAGATCCGCGACGAAGGCGCCACCGGCCGCGGCTCGCGCCCCAAGGCGGGCCTCACCGGCTTCACTGTTTCCAAGCTGTGGCCGGAAGAAGGCAGCTACGGCAAGCCCGAGCACATCGCCAGCCCGCTGCAGATCATGACCGAGGGCCCGCTGGGCGGCGCGGCCTTCAACAACGAATTCGGCCGGCCCAACCTGCTGGGCTATTTTCGCGAGTACGAGCAGGCGGTGGCCAGCGACGTCGACACCGTGCAGCGCGGCTACCACAAGCCGATCATGATCGCGGGCGGCCTGGGGCAGATCGATGCCAGCCAGACCCAAAAGATCCAGTTTCCGGCCGGCGCGCTGCTCATCCAGCTGGGCGGCCCGGGCATGCGCATTGGCATGGGCGGCAGCGCCGCCAGCTCGATGGCCACCGGCGCCAATGCGGCCGAGCTCGACTTCGACTCGGTCCAGCGCGGCAACCCCGAGATCGAGCGCCGTGCGCAGGAGGTCATCAACCACTGCTGGCTGCAGGGCGAGAAGAACCCGATCCTGGCGATCCACGACGTGGGCGCGGGCGGTTTGTCCAACGCCTTCCCCGAGCTGACCAACGACGCGGGCCGCGGCGCGCGCTTCGACCTGTCGGCCGTGCCGCTGGAAGAGTCGGGCATGGCGCCCAAGGAAATCTGGTGCAACGAGAGCCAGGAGCGCTACGTGCTGGCCATCGCGCCGGAGTCGCTGCCGATGTTCCAGGCCTTCTGCGAGCGCGAGCGCTGCCCCTTCTCGGTGGTGGGCGTGGCGACCGAAGAGCGTGAGCTGGTGGTCGGCGACGGTGTCTTGCCCCTTCCCCAACCCTCCCCCAGCGGGGGAGGGAGCGAAGACGAAGCGGTCCACATGCCCATGGACGTGCTGCTGGGCAAGCCGCCCAAGATGCACCGCGACGTGAAGTCGGTGCCGCGCAGCTTCAAGCCGCTGGAGCTCACCGGGGTGGACCTCACCAAGTCGGCCATCGCGGTGCTGTCGCACCCCACGGTGGCTTCCAAGCGATTCCTCATCACCATCGGCGACCGCACGGTGGGGGGCCTGAGCCATCGCGACCAGATGGTGGGCCCCTGGCAGGTGCCGGTGGCCGATTGCGCCGTCACGCTGGCCGACTATGCCGGCTTTGCCGGCGAGGCGATGAGCATGGGCGAGCGCACCCCGCTGGCCGCCTACGACGCGCCCGCTTCGGGCCGCATGGCGGTGGCCGAGGCCATCACCAACCTGCTGTCGGCGCCCATCGAGCTGCCGCGCGTCAAGCTCTCGGCCAACTGGATGGCCGCCTGCGGCGAACCGGGCGAAGACGCTGCGCTGTATGAAACCGTCAAGGCCGTGGGCCTGGAACTGTGCCCGGCGCTGGGCATCTCCATTCCGGTGGGCAAGGATTCGCTGTCCATGCGCACGCAGTGGCGTGACGGCGAGCAGGATAAGCGCGTCACCTCGCCGGTGAGCCTGATCGTGAGCGCCTTCGCCTCGGTCGACGATGTGCGCGGCACGCTCACGCCGCAGCTCGACGCGCAAGAGGCCGACACCACCCTGGTGCTGATCGACCTGGGCCGCGGCAAGATGCGCATGGCTGGCAGCATCCTGGCGCAGACGCTGGGGCAGGGCGGCGACGCGGTGCCCGACCTGGACGATCCGCAGGACCTGGTGCGCCTGGTGGATGCCGTGACCGAACTGCGCGCCGGCAAGCGCATCCTGGCCATGCACGACCGATCCGACGGCGGCCTGTTCGCCGCGGCCTGCGAGATGGCCTTTGCCGGGCATGTTGGCCTGGCGCTGAACGTGGACATGCTGGTCACCGAAGGCGACGGCATCAGCGACAGCCGCGCCGAGTACGGCGATGCCAAGAACTGGGCCACCCAGGTCAGCGCCCGCCGCGAGGAGCTGACGCTCAAGGCGCTGTTCAACGAGGAACTGGGCCTGCTGCTGCAGGTGCGCACCGACCAGCGCAACGAGGTCATGCAGACCCTGCGCGCGCACGGCCTGTCGGCCTGCAGCCATTTCGTGGGCAAGACCCGCCCCGAGAGCTCCATCATCGACGCCGGCAAGGGCCGCCTGGAGATCTGGCGCGACGCCAAGTCGGTGTTCAGCGCCAGCCTGCACGACCTGCACCAGGTGTGGGATTCGGTCAGCTGGAAGATCAACATCGACCGCGACAACCCGGCCTGTGCCGACCAGGAGCATGCCGCCGCCGGCGATCCGTCCGACCCGGGCATGCACGTCTTCCTGCCCGAGTCCCTCAAGGCGGCGCTGGCCGCCCCGGCCGTTATCGGCGGCAGCCGGCCCAAGGTGGCGATCCTGCGCGAGCAGGGGGTGAACTCGCATGTGGAAATGGCCTACGCCTTCACCGAGGCCGGCTTCGACGCCTTCGACGTGCACATGACCGACCTGCAGGCCGGCCGCGCCGACCTCGCCCAGTTCAAGGGCGTGGTGGCCTGCGGCGGCTTCAGCTACGGCGACACGCTGGGCGCGGGCATCGGCTGGGCGCGCAGCATCACCTTCAACCCGCGCCTGGCGGACCAGTTCAAGGCCTTCTTCGGCCGCACCGACACCTTCGGCCTGGGCGTGTGCAACGGCTGCCAGATGTTCGCCGAGCTGGCCGACATCATTCCCGGCGCGCAGGACTGGCCGCGCTTCACCACCAACCAGAGCGAGCGCTTCGAGGCCCGCCTGTCGATGGTGGAAGTGCTCGATTCGCCCAGCATCTTCTTCACCGGCATGGCCGGCGCGCGCCTGCCCATCGCGGTGGCGCACGGCGAGGGCTATGCCAACTTCAAGCACCGCGGCGACGCCAGCAAGGCCATCGCGGCCATGCGCTATGTCGACAACCTGGGCCAGGCCACCGAGCGCTATCCCTTCAACCCGAACGGCAGCGCCGGCGGCCTGACCTCGGTGACCACCGCCGACGGCCGCTTCACCGCGTTGATGCCGCACCCCGAGCGCGTGTTCCGCAACATCCAGATGAGCTGGACCTCGGGCGACAGGAGCGCGTTGAGCCCCTGGATGCAGATCTGGCGCAACGCCCGCAAATGGACGGCCTGATGCCCCTGCACGGGCAGGGAAGGCGCCGGCGTGACATCCTCGCGGCCGGCGCCTTGATGGCCACTGGAGTTCTCACGATGTCGACCACCACCGAAGCCGCGTCGCCCGACGCCTTCGCCTTCAAGCACCTGAAGCGCTCGCCCCGCCTGCCGGTGCTTTTCCTGGGCCATGGCAGCCCGATGAATGCCATCGAGGACAACGCCTACCGCCGCAGCTGGCAGGCGCTGGGCACGGAGTTCGGCCGCAAGTGGGCGCAGCCGCAGCTCATTCTGTGCATCTCGGCGCACTGGCTCACGCGCGGCGGCTGGTGGCTCACGGCCATGGACAAGCCCAAGACGATTCACGACTTCGGCGGCTTTCCGCAGGAGCTGTTCGACCAGCAGTACCCGGCGCCGGGCGCCCCCCGTGCCGTTGAAGAAATCGGCCAGGCGGTGCGCCAGCCGGGCAGCGGCGCGGCGCTGGGCCTGGACAAGGCCGAATGGGGCCTGGACCACGGTACGTGGTCGGTCCTCAAGCCCATGTTCCCCAAGGCCGATATCCCTGTCGTGCAACTGAGCATGGACTACAGCCGCTCGCCGGCCGAGCACTACATGCTGGGCCAGCAGCTGCGCGAGTTGCGCGAGCGCGGCGTGCTCATCGTGGGCAGCGGCAACATCGTGCACAACCTGCGCGCCATCCGATTCGACGCCAAGCCGGGCCAGGCCTACGACTGGGCGATCGAATTCGACAAGGTGGTGGGCGAGCAGATCGCCAAGGGCGAGCTGGCGGCGCTGCCCTCGTTCCAGAAGCTCGGCCAGGTGGCGGTGCAGGCGCATCCCACCTACGACCACTACCTGCCGCTCTTGTATGCGGCCGGCGCGGTGGACCCGGCGCGCGATGCGCCGAAGTTCTTCAACGCCGACTTTCAGGCCGCGTCGATCTCGATGCGCTCGGTCATCTGGAGCTGAGTTTTCTGCCAGGCCCGCAGCACCCGGGCATCTTTCGTCGTTCATGAAAGTCCATTCGATCCCCTGGCATCGCCTGTGGATGCTGTTCGCCCAGGCCGTGGCCATCGGTGCCGGCCTTCTCGTCGCCTGGCGCGCCTTCGGCCCTGCCGCGCCGCAATCGCCGCAGTCTGCGCCTGCTGCCCGCCGCGAGGTCGTCACCGTTCATGAGACGAGCGGCAGCAGCGCGTCGCTGGCCAGCGCGCTGCTGGGGCGGCGCGACGCGGGCTATCGCGCGGCGGCGCGCAAGGCGGCAGCCTCGGTGGTCACCGTCTACTCGCGCAGCGCACCCAAGCGGCGCGGCCGGCGCGCGCAGGATTCGCTGAGCCTGGGCTCCGGCGTGATCGTCGCGGCCAAGGGCTACATCCTGACCAACGACCATGTGGTTGACGGCGCGAACGAATTCGCCGTCACGCTGCCCAGCGGCAAGGTGGTTGATGCCAAGCTGCTCGGCCGCGACCCGGAGACCGACCTGGCGGTGCTGAAGGTGGAGGCGACGGATCTGCAGCCGATCACGTTCGCGGATGCGGATTCGGTGCAGGTGGGCGACATCGTGCTGGCCGTGGGCGACCCGTTCGAGGTGGGGCAGACCGTTACGCACGGCATCGTCAGCGCCACCGGCCGCAACCGGCTGGGCATCAACACCTTCGAGAATTTCATCCAGACCGATGCGCCCATCAACCCCGGCAACTCGGGCGGCGCTTTGGTGGACATCGACGGCAACCTGGTCGGCATCAACTCCGCCATCTACTCGGAAAGCGGCGGCTTCCAGGGCATCGGCTTCGCGATTCCGGTGAGCCTGGCGCGCAAGGTGATGGACCAGATCATTACGCATGGCCGCGTCGACCGGGGCTGGCTCGGCGTGAGCGCGAGCGATGTCGGCATCGGCGATGCCTGGTGCATCCGGCGGCGCCGTGATCAAGAAGATCGAGCGCGGCAGCCCGGGCGAGAAGGCCGGCCTGCGCGTGGGCGATACCGTCGTCGCGCTCAACGGCAAGCGCATTGCCGATGCCACCGCGCTCATCAACGAGACGGCGATGCTGGCGCCGGGCAGCCAGGCCGAATACAAGGTGATCCGCCAGGGCGAGACCATGGCCCTGGAGGCTGAACTGGGCCGGCGGCTGGCGCCCACGAACAAGCGCCGGTGACTGCCTGGCTCCCTCTCCCGCCTGCGGGAGAGGGCTGCGGTGAGGGCGGCCGCCTCAGCTGTCCAGCGCCTGCACCTCGATCTCCACCTTGGCGCCCTTGTAGAGCACGGCCTGCACGCACGAGCGCGACGGCAGGCCCTCGGGAAAGTGCTTGGCGTATTCCTCGTTGAAGGCCGCGAAGTCGGCCAGGTCCGCCAGCCAGATGGTGGCGCGCACCACGCGGGCCATGCTGCTGTTGCACTCCTTCAGGCTCAGCGCGATGCGCTCGAGCACGGCGCGGGTCTGGACCTGCACGTCGCCCTCGATGATGCCGCCCTTCGCGTCCATGGCCAGCACGCCGGACAGGAAGAGGAAGCCGCCCGCGCGGACCGCCTTCGAGAAGGGGACGGGCAGGGGAGAAGGGATGCGTTCGATGGTGGGGCTGCTGCTCATGTGTTGCGGCTTTCGTGGCTGGTGGTGGGTTGGCGGGTGATGACCTGGCCGCTGCGCGCGCCGGTGTGCGCGCCGTGCTGCCAGGTGACGGCGCCGTTGACGATGACGGCGTCGATGCCCTCGGCGGGCTTCTTGGGGTCTTCGTAGCTGGCGGCGTCGCGGATGGTTTGCGCGTCGAACACCACGATGTCGGCGTGGTGGCCGGGCTGCAGCGTGCCGCGCTGGTGCAGGCCGAAGTTGCGCGCCGTGAGGCCGGTCATCTTCCACACCGCCGTCTCCAGAGGGAACAGGCCTACGTCGCGGCTGTAGTGCCCCAGCACGCGCGGGAAGGTGCCCCACAGGCGCGGGTGCGGCTTCTCGCCCGAGGGAATGCCGTCGGAGCCGATCATGGTGTCCTCGAAGGCCATGATCCGCTGCACGTCCTTCTCGTCCATCATGAAATAGATGGCGCTGCCCGGCTGCAGGCGGCGGGACGCCTCGACCCGGTCCACGCCCCATTCGCGCGCGATGTCGTCCAGGTCGCGGCCCGCGCACTCAGGGTGCGGCTGGCTGTCGGCAATGAGCACGCGGCAGTCGAGCATGCCGCGGTCGGCGCGGATCATGGTGGAGCCGGCGGTGTAGGGGTAGCAGTCCAGGCAGATGCGCTGCTTCTTCATCGCCTCGCGGATGTGCGGCAGCGTGACCTGCGACTTGCCGAAGTTCTGCGGGCTCTGCACCTTGTGGTGCGAGACCACCACCGGCACGTCCAGTTCGCGGCCGATGCGGAAGGTCTCGTCCAGCGACTGCATCACCTGGTCGGCCTCGTCGCGCATGTGTGTCACGTAGAGGGCCTGGCGCGCGGTCAACGGGCGGCCCACCTCGATGATCTCCTCGGTCGTGGCCTTGACGGCGGGCGGGTAGAAGGTGCCGGTCGACAGGCCGATGGCGCCGGCCTCCATGGCTTCTTCCACCAGCGCCTGCATGGCCGCGATTTCCTCGGCCGTGGCCTCCCGGTCGAGCGAGCCCATGGTGACGGCGCGCAGCGTGGAGTGGCCCACCATGGCGGCCACGTTCACGGACGAGGGCTGCGCGCGCAGCGCGTCGAGGTAGGCGCGGAAGGTGGTGAAGCGGCCCTCGGCCGGCGTGTCGATCAGGCTCAGCGGCATGGGCAGTTCCATGTCCGGGCGCAGCGGCGCGGCGCTGATGCCGCAGTTGCCCGCCACCACCGTGGTCACGCCCTGCGACACCTTGAAGGGCATGGCCGCCTGCGAGAGCACGGCCTGGTCGTCATGCGTGTGCGAATCGATGAAGCCGGGCGCGACGATGCGGCCCTGGGCCTCGATGACGGTGTCGGCGCTGTGGCCGGCCAGGTTGCCGATGGCCGAGATGCGGCCGCCCCGCACCGCAATGTCGGCGTCGAAGCGGGGCGCACGGGTGCCGTCGATGACGGTGCCGCCGCGGATGAGCAGGTCGTGGTGAGTCGGTGTCATGAGGTCTCCAGGGGTGAGTGGGCCGCCAGGTCTTCAGCGGAAATGGCAGGCCACGCGGTGTTCGCCGGGTCCGGTGGTTTCGCGCGGGGACAATTCGGGCGCGCGCTCCTTGCACACGGGCTGCGCCAGCGGGCAGCGCGTGTGGAAGCGGCAGCCCGAGGGCGGGTTGGCCGGGCTGGGCGGATCGCCCTGCAGCAGCATGCGCTGCGCCGGCGTACGCGGGTTGGGCACCGGCACCGCCGACAGCAGGATCTGCGTGTAGGGGTGGCGCGGCGCGTTGAAGAGCGTGTCGCGGTCGGCCAGTTCGACGATGCGGCCCAGGTACATCACGGCCACGCGGTGGCTGATGTGCCGCACCACCGAGAGGTCGTGCGCCACGAACAGGTAGGCGATGCCGAACTCGGCCTGCAGGTCCATCAGCAGGTTGACCACCTGTGCCTGCACCGACACGTCGAGCGCCGACACCGGCTCGTCGCAGACGATGAGCTTGGGCTGCACCGCGAGTGCGCGCGCAATGCCCAGCCGCTGGCGCTGGCCGCCGGAGAATTCGTGGGGGTACTTGTCGATGGCCTCGGGCCGCAGGCCCACCTTGGCGAACAGCCACTGCACGCGCTCGCGCCGCTCGGCCGCCGTCTGCCTGCCGAAGTTGCGCAGCGGCTCGGCCACGATCTCGCCGGCTGTCAGGCGCGGGCTGAGCGAGGCATACGGGTCCTGGAAGATGATCTGCACGTCGCGCCGGCGCTCGCGCATCTGGCCCGGGCTGAGCTTGAGCAGGTCTTCGCCGTCCAGCTGCACGGTGCCGGCCGTGGGCTCGATCAGCCGCATGACCGACTTGGCGGTGGTGGTCTTGCCGCAGCCCGATTCGCCCACGAGCGAGAGCGTCTCGCCGCGGGCCACGGTGAAGGACACGCCGTCCACCGCCTGCACCGCCGGCTGCGGCCTGGCGAGCCAGCGGCGCGGTGCGACGTAGTGCTTGCGCAGGTCTTCGACGCGCAAGAGGGTGTGGTCGGGCGTCATGCGCTCAGGGCCTCCATGGGTGCCAGCCGGCCTTCTTCCACCGCGAAGCAGGCCACGCCGTGGCCGTTGCTCTGGTCGCTCAGCGCGGGAACTTCGGCGCTGCAGCGCGCGTTGGCATGCGGGCAGCGCGCCGCAAAGGCGCAGCCGCGGCGCGGCGCCAGCGGCGAGGGCACCAGGCCGGGAATTTCGGTGAGGCGCGCGCTGCGTGTGTTCATCGAGGGCATCGAGGCCATCAGCGCGCGGGTGTAGGGATGCAGCGGGCGGTCGAACAGGTCCTGCACGTCCGCCTCCTCGACCTTGCGGCCGGCATACATCACGACCACGCGGTCGCAGCTTTCGGCCACCACGCCCAGGTCGTGCGTGATCATGACCACGCCCATGCCCAGCTCGCGCTGCAGCCGCTTGATCAGCTCCACGATCTGCGCCTGGATGGTCACGTCCAGCGCGGTGGTGGGCTCGTCGGCGATCAGCACCTCGGGGTTGCAGGCCAGGGCCAGCGCGATCATCACGCGCTGGCGCATGCCGCCCGACATCTGGTGCGGATATTCATGGACGCGGCGCTCGGGCTCGGGGATCTGCACCAGGCGCAGCATGTCCACCGCCCGCGCCATGGCCTCGCCGCGGCTGGCCTTCTGGTGCAGGCGCACCGTCTCGGCGATCTGCCGGCCCACGCTGAGCACCGGGTTCAGCGAGGTCATGGGCTCCTGGAAGATCATCGAGATGCGGTTGCCCCGGATGCGCCGCATGTCCGCCTCGCCGAGCGTGAGCAGGTCGGTGCCGCGCAGGCGCACCGCGCCGCGCAGCCGCGCCGGGGGCGTGGGCAGCAGGCGCATGACGGCCATGGCCGTCACGCTCTTGCCGCAGCCCGATTCGCCGACCACGCCCAGCGTCTGGCCGGCGCGCACCGAGTAGGACACGCCGTCGACCGCGCGTGCCGGGCCGTTGAGGGTGTCGAAGCGCACGTGCAGGTCGTCCACTTCGAGCAGGACCTGGCCGGGTGCCAGGGGGGTGTCGCGTGCGAGCTGTTTCATTTTTCAGAGTTGCCGCGCCAGTCGCGGGTCGAGCGCATCGCGCAGGCCGTCGCCCAGCAGGTTGATGGCCAGCACCGTGGCGGCCAGCAGCAGGCCGGGATAGAGAATGATGTGGAAGGCCACGGCCACGAAGTTGCGGCCCTCGGCCATCATGTTTCCCCAGCTGGGCGTGACGGGCGGCACCCCTACGCCCAGGAAGGACAGCGCCGCTTCGTACAGCACCGCCGAGGCGGCGATGAAGGTGGCCTGCACCACCAGCGGCGCCACCATGTTGGGCAGCACGTGGCGCAGCAATATCACCGGCAGGCGCGTGCCCACCGCATGGGCCGCCTCGACGAAGAGCTGCTCGCGCAGGGTGAGGGCGAGCGAGCGCACCAGGCGCACCACGCGCGGCACCTCGGGCACGATGATGGCGACCACCACGGTGGTGAGGCTGGCGCGCGTCACGGCCATCAGCGCAATGGCCAGCAGGATGCCGGGGATGGCCATCAGGCCGTCCATGATGCGCATGACGAAGCCGTCCACGCGGCGCACGAAGCCCGCCGCCAGGCCCAGCACCACGCCCAGCAGCGTGGACACCACGGCCACGCTGATGCCCACCACCAGCGAGACGCGCCCGCCCCAGACGGCGCGGCTGAACACGTCGCGCCCCAGCGCGTCGGTGCCGAACCAGTGCTCGGACGAGGGCGGCTGCATGCGGGTGAGCGGGTCGATGTCCTGCGGATCGTGCGTGGCGATCCAGGGCGCGGCCAGCGCAACGGCGGCCACGACGATCAGCAGCAGCGCGCCGAGGATCAGCGTGGGGTGCTTGCGCGCCCAGCGCCAGCGCGGCGGCACGAAGGGCACCTCGTCGGCCGGCGCGGCGGCGCTGTGGTTGTCCAGGGGAAGGGAAGACATGTCGCGGCCCATTCAGTACCTGATTCGCGGATCGAACAGGCGGTAGCTGAGGTCGATCAGCAGGTTGATCAGGACATACACGCCGGCCGACAGCAGCAGCACGCTCTGGATCACCGGATAGTCGTGGCGCTGCACCGAGTCGACCACCAGCCGGCCCACGCCGGGAATGGCGAACACGGTCTCGGTGACGACCACGCCGCCGATCAGCAGCGCGATGCCCACGCCCACCGTGGTGGCGATGGGCACGGCCGCATTGCGCAGCGCGTGCCCCAGCACCGGCAGCACGCCCAGGCCTTTGGCGCGGGCGGTGCGGATGTAGTCCTCGTGCAGCACTTCCATCACGGTGGCGCGCGTCATCCGCGTGACCAGGGCGATGTAGACCAGCGCGAGGTTGATGCAGGGCAGGGCGACACTGCGCAGCCAGGGGCCCAGGCCCTCGCTGATGCTGACGTAGCCCTGCACCGGGAACCACGGCAGCTGGATGGCAAAGGCATAGACCAGCAGGTAGCCCACCAGGAAGGCCGGCACCGAGAAGGCGAGCACGGCGAACACCATCACCAGCCGGTCGATCCAGCTGCCGGCGCGGTACGCGGCCAGCGTGCCCAGCGGCACGGCCACCAGGATGGTGAGCAGCATGGTCAGGAGCGCAATGGCCAGCGTGGGCTCCAGGCGCTGCCCGAGCAGCGTGGTCACCGGCACCTGGGTGAAGATGGAGGTGCCCAGGTCGCCCGTGGCCAGCTTGCCCAGCCAGATCAGGAACTGCTGCCAGATCGGCAGGTTCAGCCCCAGCGCTTCGCGCAGGCGGCGGATGTCGTCCTCGGTGGCCAGGTCGCCGGCGATGAGCGCCGCCGGGTCGCCCGGCGAGAGGTGAATCAGCAGGAAGACCACGACCGCCACCACCGCCATGACCGGCAGCGTGGCGACAAGGCGGCGCAGGACGTAGCTCATGGTGCGAGTCGCGGGCGCGTTGCCTTACTTATCCAGCGCCCAGACGACGGGCATGCCGCCCCAGAGCTTGTCCACGCCCTTCAGGCTGCTGCGCGCGGCGAAGGCGGCCGAATACTGGCCGGCGTTGATGTAGGGCACGGCCTCGAAGGCGCGCGTCTGGAAGGCGTCCAGGCGCTGCTTGCGCGTGGCGGCATCGCTGGACTGCAGCCAGGCGGCACGCAGCGCGTCCAGTTCCTTGTCGCACGGCCAGCCGGGCAGCGAGTTGCCGCACGCGGGGCTGAGGTAGGCGTTGGTGATGGGCGAGTTGGCATCGAACTCGCCGGCCACCGTCACGTACACGTTCCAGCCGCCGGCCGCCGGTGCGTCGCGCTTGGCGCGGCGCGCGCCGATGGAGGCCCAGTCCATGGACTGCATGTCCACGTTCACGCCGATGCTCTTGAGCGTCTGGGCGGCCATGAGCGCGAGCGCGTTGAGGTAGGTGATGTCGGTGGGCACCAGCAGAACCACCTTCTCGCCCTTGTAGCCCGACTCGGCCAGCAGCGCCTTGGCCTTGGCCACGTCGGCCTTGGCCCAGGGCTGCGAACCCGCGCCGGTGTCGTTGGGGCTGCCGCAGATGAAGAAGGTGTGGCAGTAGGACTTGCGCATGTCGGCCGGGTAGCCCATGGCGGCGACGAAGCGCTCCTGGTTCACGGCCATCTGGAAGGCCTGGCGCGCCTTGATGTTGTCGAAGGGCGCGTGCAGGTGGTTGAGCACCAGGAAGGCCTCGTAGGCGCCGGAGCTGCCCACCTTCACGTTGCTGTCGGCGCGCAGCGGTGCGATGTAGTCGGGCGGCAGCTGTTCGAGCAGGTCGACCTCGCCGCGCTGCAGGGCGGCCACGGCGCTGTTGGCATCGGGCAGGTAGAGCCATTCGACGCGCTCGAAGTTGCTCTTCTTGCTGCCCGAAAGGCCATTCACCGGCTCGGTGCGCGGCACGTACTGGGCATTGCGCACGAACACGGCCTTGTTGCCCGGCACCCATTCGTCGCGCTTGAAGACGTAGGGGCCGGAGCCCAGCACCTCGGTCATGGGGGCCGTGGTGGGCAGCTTGGCCAGCCGCTCGGGCAGGATGAAGGCGGGGTAGCCCGAGGGCTTGGCGAGGGCCTCCAGCACCATGCCGAAGGGTTGCGCCAGCGTCAGCGTGAAGGTGCGCGCGTCCACCGCCTTCCAGTCGGCGCCGTTGGCCGCCAGGGCGCGGCCCAGGCTGTCGCGCCCGGTCCAGCGCAGCAGCGAGGCGATGGCGTCGGCCGAGGTGACGGGCGTGCCGTCGGAGAACTTCAGGCCCGGGCGCAGCGTGAAGCTCCACTGCTTGCCATCGGGCGACTGGGTGAACTTCTCCACCATCTGCGGCTGCGGCTTGCCGCTCGCATCCTGCGAGAACAGCGTGTCGTAGACCATGTAGCCGAAGTTGCGCGAGATGTAGGCCGTGGTGAAGGTCGGGTCGAGGATCTTCAGGTCGGCATGCGCCACCATGCGCAGCGTCTTGGGCGGTGTCTGGGCCTGGGCCGGGAAGCCGATGCCTCCCAGGGTCAGGGCGCCGAAGGCGGCCAGGGCGGCGAGCGTGCGTCGTTTCATCGTCGGAACTCCGGTGGGTCGAAGAGGAAGGAGAAAGGAAGGGAGGTCAGGCGGGCAGCGCGTCCATGGGCCACTTGGGGCGCTGGATCTTCCGGTAGGGCAAGGTGCTCAGGTCCAGCGTCACGGCGCCGGGCGCGGCCACGTAGATCACGTGCTTGCCCACCTGCGAGAAGGAGGCGTAGAAGTGCTGCGAGGACTTCACCACGATCAGCCGCTTGGCGGCCAGGTCGCAGCCCAGCTGCGTGAACAGGTCGGTGCCCATGGCCTGGTTGCGCAGGGTGATGAGCACGATCTCGATGCCGCCGGCCTCGACCAGCGCGCAGTCGCCCATGGGCACGGGCGTGCCGGCCAGGCCGGTCATCACCAGGTCGCGCTTGAGCGCCTTGACGGTGCAGTCCAGGTCCAGCGGCTGGCCCGACAGCGGGCTGATCTTGCCGCCGATGCGGATCTGCAGCTTGGCGCCTTCGCCGGCCTCGAAGGCGATGCGAACGGCGATGGGGTCCCACAGCGGGCCGAGGGCGGCGTTGCCGATGCCGCGCTCGAGCATGCGCTGCAGCACGAAGGTGGAATCGCTGGCGGCGCCACCGCCGGGGTTGTCGGCGCCGTCGGCCATCACCACCGGGCCGCCCCGGAAAGCCAGCGCTTCATCGAGCGCGGTGTCGATGTCGGGGTAGTGCACCGTGAGCGCATCGCGCATGGCGATGACTTCGTCGGCCAGCTGGCGCGCGAGGGCCTGTGCCTGCTGCGCGTTGCCGTCGGTGTAGACCAGCATCTTGGTGCCCATGCCGGGCACGTCGCCCCAGCTGAAGCCGTGCGCCAGGGAGATGGAGAGCACGCCCTCCTTGCCCTCGAGCGACTGCATGCGCGCCACGAAGCTGCGTGCCGGATCGCGCGAGGTATGGACGGTGACGATGATGCCGGTGTCCACGACGGCGGCCACGGGGCGGATCTTCTTCTGCGCGGCGGCCACGCACAGGTCGACCAGCTCCAGACCGCGTTCGAGCACGTCGGTGTGCGGGTATTCCTTGAAGGTGATGAGCAGGTTGGCGTTGTCCACCATCTCGGGCGTGACGTGGCAGTGCGGATCGAGTTCGGCGCCCACGACGGTGTCCGGGCCGACGATGGCGCGCACGCGCTGCAGCAGGTCGCCCTCGCAGTCGTCGTAGCCGTCTGCCACCATGGCGCCGTGCAGACCCAGCAGCACCACGTCCACCGGCAGGGCGGCCTTCAGGTCGGCCAGCAGTTCTTCGCGCAGCGACTCGTAGGCGTGGCGCGTGGTGATGCCGCTGGGCTGGGCCGCGGCCACCATGCCTTCGATGAGCGTCCAGCCCTGGTCCTTGCCGCGCAGGCGCGCCGCCCACAGCGGGCCGGAGAACAGCGTCAGGTTGTCCGGATGCTGGCCCGCCGGGAAGTAGCCGCGTTCGCGGAACGAGGCCAGGCCCGTGGGCATGGGACCGAAGGTGTTGGTTTCGGTGGCGAGGGAGGCACTGAAGATGCGCATGGAAGAGGGCTCCTGTGGCAATCGGATGTGGGACTCAGGCGCTGTCGGCAGCGCGCAGGCGCCGCGGGCTCAGCATGTCGGCCGTGAGGCCGAAGGAAGCGGGGTGTGGAGGCACCGGCAGGCCGCGCGCCAATGCGGCGCAGGTCTCGCCCATGGCAGCCGAGGTCTGGATGCCGTAGCCGCCCTGGGCCGCGATCCAGAAGAAACCTTCGGCGCGCTCGTCGAAGCCGCCCACCAGGTCGCCGTCGGCCACGAAGGAGCGCAAGCCGGCCCAGGTGCGCGTGGGGCGGCGGATCTGCAGCGTGGTCGCTTCTTCGATGCGGTGGATGGCCAGAGCGATGTCCATTTCCTCGGGCTGCACGTCCTGCGGATCGACCGGGTCGGCATTGGCGGGGGAGCCCAGCAACATGCCGGCATCGGGCTTGATGTACCAGTCTTCCGAGGCGCCGTGCACCATGGGCCAGGCGGCGTGATCGGTGTCGGCGGGGCCGGCGAAGATGAAGGCCGAGCGGCGGCAGGGCTGCAGGCCCAGCGGGATGGCGCCGGCCATGGCGCCGATCACGTCGCACCAGGCGCCGGCGGCATTGAGGACCACGGGCGCCTCGTAGCGCTGGCCGCCCGCATCGACGAGCCAGCGGCCGTTGACGCGCCGCATGGCCGCCACCTCGGCGTCGCACACCAGCTTGCCGCCCGCGCGTCGCATGCCGCGCAGGTAGCCCTGGTGGATGGCGTGCACGTCCATGTCGGCTGCGTCGGGCTCGATGACCGCGCCTGCCAGTTGTTCCGCGCGCAGCACCGGCACGATGGCGCAGGCTTCCTCGGGCGTGAGGCGGCGGGCGCGCGGCGACATGGCGTGGAGGATGTCCCAGTGCTCGTCGAGCGCCGCGCGCTGCTCGGGCGTGGCGACCATCATCGCGCCGCGCGGCGTGAGCAGCGGGTGCTCGCTGAAGCCCTCGGGCGGCGATTCGAGGAAGGCGCGGCTGGCCATGGTGAGGGCGCGCACCTGCGGCGTGCCGTAGCTTTCCATGAACAGTGCGGCCGATCGTCCGGTCGAGTGGTAGCCGGGTTGCGATTCGCGCTCGAGCACGATGGTGCGGCCGTGCGGTGCGAGCCAATGGGCCACGGAGGCGCCCGCGATGCCTGCGCCGATCACCAGGAAGTCGGCTTGGATGGCGGCGGTCTCTGAGGTCATGGTGCGCAAGAGGAAGGATCGTTTTTCGAAGGGGCAGTGGCCGTGGGCTGCTGCGTCAGAAGCCGCGAAGTGTAGGCAAGAATTTGCGCATACGCAAAAAATGATCGGCGTTTCAGGGTAAATACTCAATGTTGTGCAATGGAGAACTTGCGGATACGCAATTTGCACGCACGCAAATATTGGGCCTGCAATCTGGGCGGTGCCACGCAGCCCGCTGGCAGAATGGGCCCGGTAGAAAACGAGGATGAACGCATGAAAGCGCACGCGAGCGAGGAAGGGCAGCCTTCGGGGCAGTCGTTGGACCGGGAGACCTTCGGCCGACGGCTGCGCAGCGCCCGCAAGGGTTTTGGCTGGACGCTGCAGCAGTTGTCGGAGTTGTCCGGTGTCTCGGTCCCGACCATTTCGCGCGCCGAGCGCGGCCAACTGGCGCTGGGCTACGAGAACTTCGCCGCCCTGGGGCATGCGTTGAAGATGGACATGAACGCCATGTTCGCCGGCGAGGGCGTGAAGACCGCGGCCCTGGAGGCCCCGGTCGTCACGCGGGCCGGCCAGGGCGTGGTCTATCGCGGCTTGTCCTTCGCCTACGAGTTTCTAGGTACGAACGCGACCGGCAAGCTGATGAGTCCGGTGGTGGGCACGGTGCATGCCCGGTGCATCGCAGGGCCGGAGGACTTCGCGCGCCACGAGGGCGAAGAGTTCGCCTACGTGCTGTCCGGCACCATCGAAGTGCACTTCGACACGGGCGAGGTGGTGCGACTGGAACGCGGCGATTCGCTCTACTTCGACAGCCGCATCGGCCATGCCTACATCAGCATCAGCCGTCAGCTTGCGCGCATCGTGGGGGTGACCTCGGTCGAGAGCCGGTTCATGCGCAGTGCGCGCGAGGGTGTGCCAAAGAAGCGGGTTGAGCCGCCTTCAGGCAAAGCCACGCGGGGGGCTGCAACTGCGAACGAGCCACCGGCAACTCGCGCGCGGTCCCAGCGTGCGGCAAGAAAAAGCGCCTGAAGCCGGAAGCTGACGCTGGCGAGCAGCCGGATGTTCGCGTGCGGCGTGAATTCCCCGATGCGCCGCGGTGATCTGGGCAAGCTCGGCGCGCAGCAGCATACGCTCGTTCTGGGCAGAGCGGATTCCGAATCGTTAGCTGTCGATCTTCTGGTAGCGATAGACCGGCTTGCGACGAGGATCGACGTTGGGAGTGATCCTCTTCGGGGACAAGACGGTCGGACCCGCACAACCGATGCAGAACGGAACGTTCTGTCCGTCGATGGAGACCACACCACCGACAGGCGAGGGCGGAATGGCCTGGGAAGCGTAGTCATCCGGCGCGTACCTATTTTTCGAGTTCAGTTGGATCGCCCCGGTCTGGAAGTCCACCGTATAGGCGCGTCCCGAACCCAACTTGCACGTGTTGCCGGTGTTGGCCTGGAAGGTGCTGAAGTATGTCTGTCCTCCGATGGTCAGTGGCGTGGTCACGACCTGTTCATAGGGTGTGGTCGTGGTGAACAGATTCAAGTACCAGCCGTACTTCTTCATGGTCGTCGGGTTGACCGACGCGGTGCTGCCGGTCGCGTTCTGCAGTTGGTTTGCGCTGGCCAACTCGTCGTTGCTTCCATAGCCGATCACGAGTGTGGGGGCAGGGATGCTTGTGCTGCCACTCGTTTCGCCGGTCTTGGTGATGTCGTCGCGAATGCCGTAGAAGCGGTTGTTGACCGAGGCGGAACTGTCCGTTGCAAGGGGTTTCTCGCGATCGCCCGTGCCCACCAGGATGGTGGCTTGCTTACCCAGCATGACGACGCTCGGCGCATACATGAACTTGCGACGTTCCGAGGCCTTGGTCCAGTCACCCACGGCCGCGATCTTGTTGATGGGCCAACTATTGATACTGCTGTAGCTCGCGTACGCGTTGTTCGGGTCCGTGGTGTTGATACGCCAGATGTTGCCGCGTGTGTCTACCGCGTAGATCAGGTCAATGATGCCGTCGCCATTGGCATCCACCACGGTCAGATCGGCGACGAAACGGCCGGCCGTCGAGCCCGGATCGAAGAAGCGGTAGTTGGCCGTGGCCGTCTTGCCGTCGTGCGCATCCATCACGAAAATGCCGCGCCCTTGCGTGACCGTGTCGCACGCAGTGGCGGCGCCGTCTTCGCACGTGTCGTAGCCAGCGCCGAAGGCGACCAGAGTCTGCGTGGCCGTGCCGATCTTCACGCGCATGGCCACCGGCGTGGACCACGTCTGGCCCAGGCTGGCGCTATCCGTGCTGCTGAATTTCCACAGCAGCGTCGGTTGATTGGTCCCAGTGCCGGGTTTCTTCGTGGCATCGAAGGCATAGACGGCGCGTCCGCCACGACGCATGGTCGGGTAGATCCACAGTTTGCTCAGCACGCCATTGTTCAGTTCCTGGTAGCCGCCGATGGAGCCGTCGAAGAAATAGGTCTTTGGCGCGGCGCCGGTGGCCGTCACGCCGGGATATTTGATGAGCGGGTAGTTCGAGCGGACCCGATCCAGTAGATTCCAGGAACCCGTGCTGTCGGTGCTGCTCCAGTGTTCGGGCGCAATGAAGGCCCACAACTCGTTGCCGGCGCCGGTGCTGTTTTGGTTGCCGTTGACGGCGTGCAACATGCCGTCGCCAGCACCGTAGAACACCACCACGTCATCCGAGGTGCCTGAGCCGTAGTTCACCGCGAGCGGCCGCGAGTGGACCACTTCGCCATGCACCGTCGGCCGCGTGACGGGCCCCGCTGTCACGACGCCTGTGCTCGAATCCTTTGTAGAGTAGGTGGTGGTGACCAGATTGCCGCTGGTGTCGAACGTGTTGTTTCCGTCGCCGACGTTCTGGCCGCGCACCCAATTGACCAAGCTTTCGCTGTCGGTGCCCTTGCTCAGGCCGCCGGGGATCGTCACGTTCGTCGAGTTGAAGTCAACGATGGAAGCGCACAAGCTGTCCGGGCAGGTGCGGATGTTGCGGGAGGCATGCCCCAGATCACGCAGCATCTGGCCACTCCCGCCCCGTTCGACGAGCGGTCCATCGGGTAGGTCGGAGTATTTGTTCAACCCGGTGTAGTCCACCGTGCCGTTGACCCTGTCGCAACTCGATTTTGTTCCGGTCACGCTTTGCCAGTACGTGCCGCTGTCATGCGTCCAGAAGCTCGCAGCGCAATTGAGAATGAAACCGCTCGACGAATCGACCGCGGGCGCTTTCTTGGCATCGGCCAGGTACAGGCTGCTGCCGTCGGGGGTCCTTTGGAACTGGTACTGCTTCATGTTTCCGGCCCAGCGCTGCATGGCCTGGCCGTCAGGCCGGAAGACGCCCATGAAGACCTGGTTCAAGAAAGTGCCCTGCGCATTCACACTCACCGGCAACGAGGCCGAAGCGAACACGCTGTTGACCGAAGCGATCTGGAGCAGCGTCTCCTTGAGCGCGTTGATCAACGCCAGTAGGTCGCCCCCAACGGAAAAGTAGCCGCCGGCGTAGTCGCTGGGCGGAAGGCCACGGCCAACCGCGGCCATTGTTTGAAGCAGTTTCGCCTGCTTCATGTCTTGCGACTTGTTGTAGACATCGATCGTGAAGGTCTGGACGTTCTGCTGTCCTTCGACGGGGCTTACGTCGGTGCTGTAGAGAAACCTGGCCCACTCGTCGGCAAAACGGACGTTGGATTTCTCGCTGTTCGGCAAGGGCACCGGATAAATCTGGTAGCCGGGGTCATAAGTCAGCCGCGACATCAGTGTTTCCGTGGGATACGGCGTTGCGTTCGTGTTGACGTCGCCTTCCTGGTTCGGCCACGTATTGCCGATCAGGATGATGAAGTTCTTTCCGCAGGTGTTCGTACCAGTGATGGGACTCTTGTAGGTTGCCTTGGCGGTGGTGTCCGTGAAGGCATTGCGATCCTCCAGATCGGTTGCATTGCCGTAGCGGTCCGGGCCGAACCCCGTACGACCTGTCGGCGAGCCCGCCGTCGCGCCGGAGCCGGAAACAATCAGGTCCGGCCGCGAATAACCACCAAAGTACTTGAAGGCTTCATAGAGGGCAAAGCTGTAGGACGCCGAAGAATTGCTCTTGTAAGCCGGGGAGTTGGTGTCGGCGGCGTTCAGGTCGGCCACCAGCGACGTAAGGACGTTTGTGTCTGCGCACTGCGTGCTCAGTGGCTTGATCTCGTGCCGGATGTAGCCCGACACGTTGCTGCCGTCTACAGTGCCGGTTCCGCTCGGACTGAACATCATCAGACCGACGTTCACGTTCAGCGCGGTGGTGCCGGCCGGCGGACTGCATGCGAGTTCGTTGAGCACGAGCCTCAGCGCCCGAATCTCGACGTCCCCCTGCACCAACTTGGTTTCGCTGCCGAAGACTTGGTCGACGTACCGTTCGCAGGTCGCCTTCGCCGAGGCGCTGTAGCTGCCGCATTTCGCGCGAACGTCGGCATACGCCCAGGCCTGGCTGTTGTTCGACCAGTTCGAGCTGTTGTCGAGATAGAACAGCACATTGGGCGCCGCGCCGCTTGCGTTGGCCGAATACAGGTCGATGTCTTCAGCGGCCGCCCGCGAATGCAGTGAAAGCGCCGCCAGGGTCGCGAGAGCGAGTCGAAAGGCAGGGAAGTTCATTGGTGTTCTTTCTGGCTGAGTCGCGTTCAGGGGCAGTCGCTGCCGAGAGTTGTAATGTCCGTGCGAACCTCGACACCCTGCTGAACGACCGGTGCCGCATTCAGCAGCTTCGCGTCGTTGGCCTTGGCCTGCATGTCATAGAGAACGGTCGCGCACAGCGAGTCGTCGTTGGGCGATCCCACCTTTGCCACATCGACGATCGTTGGACCGCCGCCGCCGCCACCACCGAAGCAGGCTGCGTCCGATTCGCCCACGTAGGTGACATCGTCCGCATTCTTCTTGATGAGTTCCGCGTTCTTGATCACGCGGGCACGTTTGCAGGTAAGCTTTTCAACTGTGACGCTCATCGTGCCGTTCGTCGAACCCGCCGTACTGTCGTCAGCCTTGACCGTGCCCAGATTGACGTTGACCGCCGCGCCAGTGGCGGTCTTGTATGGGTCCCAATTCGTGCGAGGCTGGTTCAACACCGTGTCGAGCGCATAGTTGGCCGCCGCAACGGCCTCGGTACGCAACTGCTCGTTGTTGACCACTTGCGTGTGGTGCGTGGACAGCCGGATAACGCTGGCCGCGATGAGGCTGACCATCAGCAGCATCACCATGCCGATCAGCAGCACCGCGCCGGACTGTGTGCTGCGCGCGTGAGGGACTTCTTTCATCATCATGATTCGCGCCGCGCCTTCGGGGTGACGAACGAGATATAGGTGCTGTAGACACGCCGCTTCGGATTGCCGGCGGAATTGGCATCGAAGTGAACGGTGGTATCGGCGCCAAGAACAAAGTCCGCGGCGTTGCCGGTGGTGGTGCTCGAGTCGGTGGAGCGGGACAGCAGCCAGACGCGTACACCGACGACTTGCGTCCAATCCGTGTTGGGCGCTGGTGCCGGCGCCGGATTTGGCACAGCTGCGAATATGTCGGGTGTTCCGTCTGCAGGCGTGCTGGTGTCGAAGGCGTACTCGAACTGCATCTGCTCGATGTTCTCTGCCAAAACGACAGGGTCCGGTAATGCACCGCTGAGCGGGATGTCCTGATAGCTCAACATGTTCGCCGCGCTGATGAAGTAGATGCGTCGAACGATCTGGCGCAGTGGCGCCCGGGTGCCGTCACACTTCTTGGTCTGAAGCTTGAATGGATCGGGAGGTGGAGCGGAAGGACTCCTGTTGCTTCCTTGCCCGAGCACGATCGGCGTCGCGCTGTATTCGGTGCCGCATTCCGAGACCTGAAGGTAGGCGTTTGTGGCCGATTCGGCGGGGCAATCCGCATCGCCGACGGCACAAGTGCTCGCTCTTTGCACAAAGATCGCGTCAGTGCCGGCCTTGCGTGTCGTGAGGCAAGAAGGATTGGCGTCGATGTTTGCGCCAGCCGCGCTGCCGAGTCCCAGAGCGTAGTAGCTCAGCGAGTCTTGCCAGGTCGCAATATTTGCGGCGCCGGTCAGGCACATGGCGGCCGCAACCGTCATATCGGTTGGGATCTTGGTCGTGGCCGCGATGGGGGCGACAAGCGAGCCGTAGAAGCCCGTTTGCGCCAATTCACGGCTCAGCACATCGATGGCATAGCGCCCGTTCTCGCTCACTTCGGCGGTCGATTCGAGCTGTTGGCGCGATCGGCTGCTGCCGGCAAAAAGAAGGCTTACCGCCGCCACGATCAACAGACCGATGACGAGCGCGACCATCAATTCGATGAGCGTCAGACCTTGTTGACTGCGGCAAGGGGCATGGGAAATCGACGCGAGGGGGCGGCGGCTCATTTGGGTGCTCACGTTTTCTTGGCCAGGTCAGGCACGAGCACACGGACCGTCATGCCGCGGCGAAGTCCGCTGCCGAAATCGACATCGTTGGCGCAGAACTTCTTGCCCGCGGGAGAGTCAGGGTCAGGCTCCGCGCCCGGTGATTTGCCCTGCCACACGATCGTGATGTAGATGTCTGCCAGCGCGTTGTTCTCGGGCGGCTCGACCCGGATCAGGCAACCGCGGGCGCCGATCATGGCGCCGACCTTCGAAGTGCCCTCCAGCGACGCTGCGCCTTGCAGCGCTTGCGCCCACTGGCACATTGCAAATTGCGCTTCCGCCAGGGCAGCGCCCGCTCCGGCGACACAGGCGGAGGCAGTGCTGAAGTCCTTGGCACCCGTTCCCGAACCCACGTAAATGCTGCCATTGGTCGAGCTGACCCCGGCATTGAGGTAGCCGTCCAGATTGGTCCGCGAGTCGGTCAAGCGGCCTTGCATTTCACGGATCAGCGAAAGCGCTTCGCCACGCTGATAAGACTCGAATTCCATAAGGGCCGACCGGGCCTGCATGCCGATCACACCAAGAATGCCCAGAAGCATGATGACGATCGTCACCAGTACCTCGATCAAGGTGAAGCCATGCACGGCAGAGGCTCGCGCTCGCCGTCGTCGAAGTGCGACTAAGAACATGATGTTGATGCCGGTTGGGTGACCGCTCGGCCGCTGACATATATGCAGACCCGACGCTTGACGTCGGTAGACGGGACGCCGAGCTCTATCCAGGAAGGGGCGCCAGAAGTCAGCCGGCCGGAGGAGTTGAAGGTGAACAGCACATCGCCGCCCGTCGAAGTGGTGGAGACCACAGCGGGCGAGCCCATTTGCTGAACGATTGCAGTGCCTGAGCCGTCGCTGCTTTGGGTGATCTTCCAGTCTGCGACGGCGGAGTCACTTCCCGAATTCGCGAAGTTGAACGACACCTTGTCATTGCGCTTGAGCGCCTCGCTGCGCGCAACCCACAGCGATTCATTGAGCGCCGAGGCGACGGACTTGATGCGCTGGGTCGCGATCAGCTTCTGGAATCCTGGTGCTGCCAGCACCGCCAGGATGGCGACGATCAGCACGACCGTCATCAGCTCGATCGCGGTGAATCCACTTTGGCGAGCGCCTCCTGTCGGGTACGGAGACTGGATGAAGGCTTTCAGTTGCCGCATCGCGTCACTTGCCCCAATAGCCCGACATGTTTGCCGGAGTCTTGGCGCCGGTGTTGTCGATCGTCAGCATCTGTTCGCCCGACACGTCCTGGCCTCCCGCCGGCGTGGCCTTTGCCTTGAAGCCGGAGCAGTCTGCCGGTTGGCACTCGACGGTGATTGTGTAAGCGGTCTGGATTTCAGCGGGAATCGAGAAGCCGAGGTCCGTTTGCACGGTGGTGTACACGCGCCGGTCAAGAAGGTAAGTCTGCTCCTTGCTCGCCAGATCCATCAATGCCGCCTGCGCGGTCGCCCGCTTTCCCTTGCGGATGTACGAGGTGTAGGACGGATAAGCAATGGCGGCCAGGATCGCCACAACCGCAACCGTGATCATCAATTCGATCAACGTGAACCCGTTGCGCCGTCGCTGCTTGACCATTGCGTCCACTTTCATCCTGGTTAATGTGCCAATTTCACATTTGCGAGTGTATGTGTCTAAATGTGTTTCGTGTGAAAATCCCCCAGCGTCAGGGACTCAGTTGTGGGGAAAATCCGATGACCGGTTGGTTTTTGAGGACGAACGGTTACATGGGCGGGATAGGGTGAATCGCCAGACACAAACCTTTGAGTCAGTTACCCAAACCTGAGTCGGCGCCATTCAATCAACCATGCAACAACAGATCGCCTGGGTCCAATCCGCTTGTGCACGCATCCTGCGGCCCGTGGTGCGCCTGGCTCTTTTGAAGGGGCTGCGCTATGCGCAGTTCGACGAGTTGCTGCGCCAGCTGATGCTGGAAGAAGCTGAGCGCCTGTGGAAGGAGCAGGGCGTTGCCAAGCCCAACCTGAGCCAGCTGTCGGTGACCACCGGCCTGAACCGCAAGGCGGTTACCAGCCTGGTGCGGACCGAGCCGGATGCGCTGCAGACGACCGAATCGTCCAGCGCCTCCAAGACCTTCACCCTGTGGATGCAGATGATGGTGCGCGAGCCGGCCATGCGCCGGCTGCCCATCGTGGCCGAGGGCGATCAGCCCAGTTTCGAGAAGCTGGCGCGGGAGGCGGGCCGCGGCAACTGGCACCACCGCTCCATCCTGGACGAACTGCTGCGCCTGCGCCTGGTGCAGGAAAGCCAGGGCCATGCCGAGCTGCTCGCCGACGGCTTCGTGCCCCAAGGCGACTTGCAGACGATGCTGGCCTTCATGGGCGACAACGCCCGCGACCACCTGCTGGCCGCCACCTCCAATGTGGAAGGCGAGCGCGCACCGATGCTGGAGCGTGCTGTCTACGCCAAGGGCCTGTCCGTGGAAGATTGCGAAGCCATCCAGGCGCTGGTGCGCCAGCGCTGGACCGCCCTGCATCACGAACTGACCGACCAAATGACCCGCGCCGTCGAGGCCGCCGACGGCAGCGCCGGCGGCCGCATCCGCGTGGGCATCTACACCTATTTCGAAGACACCCGGCAAGACACGGGTGAGAGGGAGAACCGATCCTCATGATCCGCAAACACAAGCTCCTGCGGGCGGGCCTGGGCTCGCTCATGCTGGCATTTCTACTTTCCTGCGGCGGCGGCTCGGAGGTCGGCAGCGGCAGCGTGTCCGGCTCGTTCACGGGCGACGGCATCACGCTGGGCGGCTCGAGCGGGGGCGACAACAGCACGGGGGGCGACGGCACATCTGCGGGCACGAGCGGCGGTTCCGCGGGCACGGGTGGCGGCGACGGCTCCACGTCGACCGCGGGCAACGGCACGGACGACGGCTCCGGGGTGGGCTCGGGCGGCACGGGCGTGAGTTCGGCCAATGCCGGCACCAGCGTCGGCAGCGTCGACGGCATGGGCAGCATCATCGTCGGCGGCATTCGCTACGACATCGACCACACCGACCCGGCCATGGTTGACTTGCGCGATACGGCGGGCTGGCAGCTCGGCGTGACGGTGGCGGTCACGGGGCCGGTCGATGCGGCCACGTCCACGGGCACGGCGCTCAAGCTCAAGTCCTTGGCGCAGCTGCGCGGGGCGGTCGAGGCCATCGATGCCACGAACGGCACGTTCCAGCTCCTGGGCAACAACCTGAGCGTGGACGATGAAACCGTCTGGGCCGACCTGACCGGCCTAACCGCCCTGACCATGGGCACCCAAGTTCAGGTCTGGGCGCTGCCCGTCGCGCCAGGGCTGTTGCGTGCCACGCGCGTGCAGACCCAGGACATCACCGGCGCAACGACGCTTGTCACCGGCATGATCAGCGGGCTCGACCTCGTCAGCAGCACTTTCCAGTTGGGCACGCTGGTCGTCGACTACAAGCAACTCACCGCCTTGCCGTCCGATGGCCTGGCGGATGGCCGCATCGTCCGCGTAGAAGCTGCGCAGGCGCCTTCCGGCGGGCGCCTGCAAGCCACTGCGCTCGAGGGGTGGTACGCCTTGCCCACCGTGAAGGACGCTCGGGTGCAGATCGAGGGCGTGATCACCGACTTTGCGTCCAAGGGCTCGTTCAAGCTGATGGGTGTGGCGGTCGACGGTTCGGCCGCCCCAGTGACCGGCGGCCAGGAAAGCAACCTGGGCAACGACGTCAAGGTGGTCGCCATCGGCGTGCTGTCGCCCTCGTCAGGCGTGCTGGAGGCGAGCAGCATCAAGATCCGCCACATTCCCGGCGGCGGGGCGTTGACGACCTACTACGACCTGCACGGCACGATCGAGAACTACGTATCGGGCTCGAACATCATGCGGGTGCGCGGCTCGTCGGGCGTGCAGCAGGTCGACGTCAGCGCGGCCCTCGCCAATTCCTCTGTCAGCGGCACGGGGGAATTGAAGGAGGGCCAGAAGGTCCGCGTGCAGGGCACGAAGATCATCAAGGGCGTGTTGCAGGTGACCGATCTCACCTACGAATAGGTCGCTTGGGCCGCCGCCCGCGCACGCCGCAGGCAAAAGAAAACCCTCCGGGCCCGATGGCCGAGGAGGGTTTTTTCTTGGCCGCCAAAGCGGCCGAGACAGCTGCGAGCCTTACTCGACCTTCGCCTTCGCGCGCAGGTCTTCCTGGTACTTCTGCAGCCGCTGCTGAGACAGCTGCTGCACGATCTGCGGCTTGACTTCTTCCAGCTTGGGCAGCTGCGCCTGGCGGACGTCGTCCACGCGGATGATGTGCCAGCCGAACTGCGACTTGACCGGCGTCTGGGTCATTTCGCCCTTGTTCAGCTTGATCATGGCTTCGGAGAACTCGGGCACGAAGCTGCTCGGGTTGGCCCAGTCGAGGTCGCCGCCGTTGGCGCCAGAACCCGGGTCCTTGCTCTGCTTCTTGGCGATGTCCTCGAACTTGGCGCCCTTCTTGATGTCCGCAATGATCTTCTTGGCCTGGTCTTCGCTCTCGACCAGGATGTGGCGGGCCTTGTATTCCTTGCCGGCGTTGGCCGCCACGAACTTGTCGTATTCGGCCTGCACTTCGGCGTCGGTCACCGGGTGGGTCTTGGTGTAGTTGGTGAACAGCTGGCGGATCAGGATCGCCTGGCGGGCCAGGTCGAGCTGGGCCTTGTAGTCGTCGGTGGCATCCAGGCCTTGCTTGCGCGCCTCTTGCATGAAGACTTCGCGCGAGATGATCTCTTCCTTGAGCTGCGGCTCCATCTCGGCGGTGACGGGGCGGCCGGCAGCGGCCAGCTGCTGGGCCAGCATGTCCACGCGCGCCTTGGGCACCGGCTGTCCGTTGACGACGGCGATGTTCTGCGCATGGGCAGCCATGGAAACGGCGCCCAGCAGCGTTGCTGCCACTGCGGCGTGCAAGAGTTGTTTTTTCATGGAAAGCAAGGGAGGTAGTTGTCAGAGCACTTCGATGGCAAGCGCATGAAGGCCCCGGGCCACGAAATCGTGCAATGCATCATACACAAGCCGATGTTGCGCCACGCGGCTCTTGCCCTTGAACAAAGGCGAGGAAATACGCACCCGGAAATGGGTGCCGTAGCCCTCGGCGTTGGCCCCGGCGTGGCCCGTATGCGCGGCGCTTTCGTCGATCACTTCGAGCTGCGTGGGCTGCAGCGCTTCGGCCAGGCGGGCCTGCAGCGCGGCCGCGGTGGGAGGGGCGTGCAGCATGCTCATGCCTGCGGCTCGTCGGACTTGATGTGCGGCGCAATGTACAGGCCCTGCGCCACCAGGAAGGCAATCGGGAACACGTAGCCCCACAGCTTGAAGTTGACCCAGGCGTCGGTGCTGTAGAAGGCCGCCACCCAGCCGTTGATGGCCGACATGAACAGGCAGTAGACGATCCAGGCGATGTTCAGCCGCGACCAGATGTGCTCGGGCAAGGCCAGCTGGGTGCCCAGCAGCATCTTCAGGAAATTCTTCTTCGTGCCCCAGTAGGCCACGGCCAGCCCGATGCCCATGGCCGCGTACAGCACCGTGGGCTTCCACTTGATGAAGCGGTCGTCGTGCAGCACCAGCGTGAGCGTGCCGAACACCAGGATGAGCGCCAGCGTGGCCTTCTGCATGGGCTCGAGCTTGCCCTCCTTGAAGTACACCCAGGCCATCTGCACGGCGGTGGCCGCCATCAGCACACCGGTGGCCACATAGATGCCATAGAGCTTGAAGGCGCCGAAGAACAGCAGGATGGGCAGGAAGTCGAGCAGCAGTTTCATGTGAAGAAGAGGCGAGGGCGGGGCAGTGTCATTCCTGGGGCTTGAAATCCAGGGAAGCCGAATTCATGCAGTAGCGCAGGCCGGTGTCGGTGGGGCCGTCCGGAAAGACGTGGCCCAGGTGCGCGCCGCAGTTGGCGCACAGGTTCTCGGTGCGCACCATGCCGTGCGAGCGGTCGACCACGTTCTTGATGGCGCCGGGCACCGCCTCCTGCGAGAAGCTGGGCCAGCCGCAGCCGGCGTCGAACTTGGTCGCCGAGTCGAACAGCTTGGCGCCGCAGCAGATGCAATGGTAGCTGCCGTCTTCCCAGTGGGTTTCGTACTTGCCGGTGAAGGGGCGTTCGGTGGCGGCGTGGCGGGTGACTTCGAAGGCCGGGCGCTCGGCGCCTTTTTCGGCGAGCAGCGCCTTCCATTCGGCGTCGGTCTTTTGAACGGGGTAGGTCATGACGAGCAGCTGATTTCGATGGAGGAGGCCCAATCGGGGGGGAATCCGGCCATGTCTTCATGGCCGGGGTGTTCTTCAAATGGCGCCTCGAGCAGCGCTTGCAAGCGGGCGACGCCCGAAAAGTCCTTCTGGCGGGCCTGGTCGATGGCCAGTTGCCCGAGGTGGTTGCGCAGCACGAACTTGGGGTTGGCGCGCAGCATGGCCGCTGCGGCCTCGGCGTCGCCCACGGACTGCTGGCCGCGGCGCTCGGTGTAGGCCGGCAGCCAGGCATCGATGGCGGCTCGGTCGATGAACAGGTCGCGCACGGCCTGCTGGCCGTCGCCGGCCACGTGCTGCGACAGGCGGCGCCAGAAGATGGTCCAGTCCACCTTTTCGGCGGCCAGCGCGCGCAGCAGGTCGTTCACCAGCTCGCGGTCGCCGTCGGCCGCTTCGGCCAGGCCCAGCTTGGCGCGCATGCGCGATTCGAACTCGGCCGGGAACACCGTCTTGTACGACTCCAGTGCCGCCACGGCCACCTGCTGGTCTTCGATGAGCGGCAGCAGCGCCTGCGCCAGGCAGAACAGGTTCCAGTAAGCCACGTTGGGCTGCTGGTTGTAGGCGTAGCGGCCGGCCGTGTCGCTGTGGTTGCAGATGTGGCGCGGATCGAAGCCGTCCAGAAACTGGAAGGGCCCGTAGTCGATGGTCAGGCCCAGGATGCTCATGTTGTCGGTGTTCATCACCCCATGGCAGAAGCCCACCGCCTGCCACTGCGCCAGCAGCCGGGCGGTGCGCTCGCTCACGGCCTCCAGCAGGTTGGCATAAGGGTTGCCGCCAAAGCGCTGGCTCTCGCGGCAGGCCGGGTAATAGCGGTCGATCACGTAGTCGGCCAGTTGGCGCAGTTCGGCCACGCGCTCGTTGGCCGCGAAATGCTCGAAATGGCCGAAGCGGATGAAGCTGGGTGCCACCCGGGTGACCACGGCGGCGGTTTCGATTTCTTCGCGCCGCACCGGCGCGTCGGAGCCCGTGACGCACAAGGCGCGCGTGGTCGGAATGCCCAGCGCATGCATGGCTTCGCTGCACAGGAATTCGCGGATGCTCGATCGCAGCACGGCCCGCCCGTCGCCCATGCGTGAATAGGGCGTGAGGCCGCTGCCCTTGAGCTGCACTTCCAGGCCCGTGTCGGTCTCGCCCAGCAGGATGGCCCGGCCGTCGCCGAGCTGGCCGGCCCACACGCCGAACTGGTGGCCGCTGTACACGGTGGCCAGCGGCTGGCTGCCTTCGATGAGCAGGTTGCCTGTGAAGGCTTCGAGGGCCTCAGGCGTGTCCAGTTGCCCGGCGCCCATGCCCAGGTCGCGGGCGACCGACGGGCTGCGCCCTACCCAGTACGGGTCGGGCAGAGGGCGAGGACGCAGTTCGGTGTAGAAGGCGGGGCCCAGCGTGTGGAAACCGGGTTTCCAGCGCAGGCCCAGGCGGGCTGCCCGGGCTTCGTCGGCAAGAAGGCTCATGCCCCGGATTGTCCTTCAGCGGGCAGAGCCCCTTTTTCCCCGGGGCCTTGACAGGGTTCTAGGCGTCGGCGTGCCGCACCTTCGCCCGGTACTGCGCCGGCGGCAGGCCGAACCATCGCTTGCAGGCGCGAAAGAAGTTGCTGGTGTCCACGAAGCCCAGCAGGTCGGCCACTTCGGCCAGCGAATAGCGCGAATCGGCCAGGTATTGGCGGGCCAGTTCCTGCCGGGTCTGCTCGAGCAGCGACTGGAAGGACACCGCTTCGTCATGCAGGCGCCGCTGCAGCGTGCGGTCGGCCATGCAAAGGGAGGCGGCCACGTCCGGCCGGCGCGGCTCGCCCGAAGGCAGGCAGCGCGCGATCTCGGCGCTGACCTTGGCGCTGAAGCTCCTCTGGCCCAGCCTTTCCATCTGCTCGTCGAGCAGCCGCTCGTGCACGGCCGACAGCGCGGCGTCTGCAGTGGGCAGGGGCACGGCGAGGTCGGCATTGGACAGAAGGATGCGGTTGGTGGCCGCGCCAAAGCGGATCTCGCAGCCAAAGGCGTCTTCATGCGCGCGCCGGTCGGCCGGCGCCGCATAGGCGAACTCGACCGCCAGCGGCGCCAGCTCGCGCCGCGTGATCCATTGGCACTGCGTGAAGGTGGTCAGCATGGCGAATTCGAGCCGCTGCCTCGGAATGGGCAGGGTACCGCCGGCATGCGAGGTGGCGAGCCAGCAGCCGCGGCCATCGGTTTCCAGGTTGAGGGTCGTCGCGTCCGAGATGACGGCCATGTAGCGCTGCAGCCTCGCCAGCGCCGTGCGCAGGTCGGGGCTGCTGGCCATGGAGTGGCCGACCGCGCCCACGCGGCCGTAGGCGGCGGCCAGCGGCCGGCTCAGCCCCAGGGTGGGACAGGCGGCATGCGCCACGGCGCGCTGCCACAGCACCGTGATGTCGTCCACCGCGAAGCGCGCGCCCTGCTGGTGGACGGAATCGGGGTCGAAGCCGGCATCGGCCATCAGGGCCGGCACGTTCAGGCCCTGCGCATCGAACATCGACAGCACGCCTTCCAGCCAGGCGGCGCTGCTGGTGCGCCGGCCGGGCCGAGCCGGTGCGCCGGACCGCAGGGAACGTGGGCCGTGGGCAGGTGTTCGGGGGGCGATGGAGTGGCTTTGTGAAGTCATTGTTTTGGCGCGCTTGGGATAGCGCCGGGGACGAGTCCGGATCACAGAATGGCCGAGTCGCCGGACCGCGCCGCCAGTATGGCGCGCGGCGGCACGGCAGAGCATTCCCAATAACCCGGTGTGGAGACAGGCAAGCCATGAGCAGGAACATCGAGAAGGTCGCGGTGCAACGGGCGCGCGCGAGCAGACCCTGGGTGCTGGCGTGGGCCGCGGCGGCCTTGCTGGCAGCGTGCGGTGGTTCATCCAACCCACCGGCCTCTTCGCCGCCGCCGGCGAACGAGCCGCCCCCTGTGGCGGCCGACCCGGCACTACGCCAGACCTCCGCCGGCGCGCTGCAGGGCGTGGACGACAGCGTTCGGTCGGGCACCTATTTCTGGAAGGGCGTGCCCTATGCGCAAGCGCCCACTGGCGCGCTGCGCTGGCGTGCGCCGGCTGCGCCGAAGGCATGGAACGGCGTGCGCCCGGCCAAGAGCTTTGCCAGCGCCTGCCTGCAGATCGGCCGCATGTTCGGCCCCGGCGCCAACAACACCTACGACGCCTCCATCGGCACCACCATGGGCCAGCCGGTGGGCAGCGAGGATTGCCTTTACCTCAACATCTGGCGCCCGGCCAGCGACGAGAAGAACCTGCCGGTGCTGGTCTTCGTGCATGGCGGCAGCAACATCTCCGGCTACACGGCCGATCCGATCTACGACGGCGCCAACCTGGCCAAGGCCGCCAACGCGGTGGTCGTCACGGTCAACTACCGGCTGGGCATTCTGGGCTTCTTCAACGTGCCGCAGCTGGCCCAGGCCGATGGCGAAGAATCGGGCAACTTCGCGCTGCTGGACATCGCGGCGGCGCTCAAGTTCGTCCAGTCCGACATCGCCGGCTTCGGCGGCAATCCGTCCAACGTCACGCTCTCGGGCGAATCCGCCGGCGCGGTCAACCTGCTGGCGATGATGAGCTCGTCCAGGAACGCGGGGCTCTTCCACAAGGCCATCGAGATGAGCGGTGGGGTGTCCATCGCCAGCAACCTGCCGCCGCGCACCGTGCCCGCGCTGTCGCCGGCCTCGGCATCCCTCGCGCAGGGCCAGGGCATCCTGGCCAGCCTGCTCGTGGCCGACGGCACGGCCGCCGATGCCACCGCGGCGCAGGCCTACATCGCCGGCCGCACGCCCGAGCAGATTGCCGCCTACCTGCGCGGCAAGGACGGCAGCGCGCTGCTCAAGGTGGTGCTGGCGGCCGGCCTGAACGCGGCCAACCCGATTCCGGACGGCAAGGTGGTGCCGCTGGACCCCATCGGCGCGCTGGCGGCGGGGCAGGGCCTGAACATGCCGCTGATGGCGGGCACCACCCGGGAAGAGGGCAAGCTGTTCGCGTCCTTGCTGCCCTCGCTGTCGCCCACGTTCAAGCCGGGCTGGATCGTGAACGATGCGACGCGCTTCTCGATGATGTTCGACAACGACCCCGACGCGCCGGCCAAGGTGGCGACGGGCGACATCATCGATGCGTCCTACCTTCCGGTGGATACGCCGGTCACCGGCTTCAACGCGGCCACGGGCCTGATCACCGCCGGGCTGTTCGAGGCCAACCGCGACAACCTGCTCAATACCCTCAAGCCGAACCAGGCCAGGCTGTGGCACTACCGCTTCGACTGGGCGCAGCAGCCGGCGCCGTGGAACGACGTGTACGGCGCGGCGCATGCCTTCGACCTGCCGTTCCTGTTCGGCAACTTCGGCCCCTCGCTGCTGGCGAGCGTGGCCTTCAGCAAGGCCAACGAGCCGGGCCGGGTGGCGCTGTCCAAGGCGTTCATGGCCAGCATCGGCGCCTTCATGCGCACCGGCGATCCCAATACCGCCGCGCTCGGCGCCAGCTGGTCGCCGTGGCCCGCATCGCTGCTTCTGGACGCGACGCCCACCACCGCGAAGATCACCGCGCAATGACCCGTGTCATTGCTACGGGCATTCCCCCAGTCATGCGCTTGTTGCACTGCGCAATACTCCGCGACGTAATCGTTTCAATGACTGATCGCAAGGAGACAAACCCATGCTGGGGCTGATGCAGGAACACCCTCTGATGATTTCTTCGCTGCTCGAATTCGCCGAGCGCCACCATGGCGACGGCGAGATCGTGTCGCGGCGGGTCGAGGGCGACATCCATCGCTACACCTGGACCGACGTGGCGCGGCGCGCGCGCCAGGTGGCACGGGCGCTGGATTCGGACGGCGTGGCCTTTTCCGACCGCGTAGCCACGCTGGCCTGGAACGGCTACCGCCACCTGGAGCTGTACTACGGCGTGAGCGGCTCGGGCCGGGTGCTGCACACCATCAACCCGCGCCTGCATCCCGACCAGATCGCCTGGATCGCCAACCATGCGGAAGACAGCATGCTGGCCTTCGACCTGAGCTTCCTGCCCTTGGTGCAGGCGGTGCATGCGCGCTGCCCCAAGGTGCGCAAGTGGATTGCGCTGTGCGACGCCGACAAGCTGCCGCAGGATTCCGGCGTGCCCAACCTGGTGAGCTACGAGGCCTGGATGGGCACACAACCCAGCGACTACGCCTGGCCCAAGTTTGACGAGAACACCGCCTCGAGCATGTGCTACACGAGCGGCACCACGGGCAACCCCAAGGCCGCGCTGTACAGCCACCGCTCGTCGGTGCTGCATGCCTATGCCGCGGCGCTGCCCGACGTGATGTGCCTGTCGGCGCGCGACTCGGTGCTGCCGGTGGTGCCCATGTTCCACGTCAACGCCTGGGGCATTCCGTACTCGGCGGCCATGGTGGGCTGCAAGCTGGTGTTTCCCGGCCCGGCGCTGGACGGCAAGTCGGTGTTCGAACTCATCGAGGCCGAAAAGGTCACCTTCGCCGCCGGCGTGCCGACCGTGTGGCAGATGATGCTGGGTCACATGAAGCCGAACAACCTGCGCTTCTCCACCCTCAAGCGCACCGTCATCGGCGGCTCGGCCTGCCCGCCGGCCATGATCCGCGCCTTCCAGGACGACTACGGCGTGGAGGTGCTGCATGCCTGGGGCATGACCGAGATGTCCCCGCTGGGCACCCTGTGCACCCTGAAGAACAAGCACATGGAGATGAGCCCGGACGACCGGCTGGCCATCCGCCTCAAGCAGGGCCGCGCCATCTTCGGCGTGGACATGAAGATCGTGGACGGGGACGGCCAGGACGTCGCGTGGGACGGCAAGGCCTACGGCGACCTGTACGTGAAGGGCCCCTGGGTGGTGCGCGAGTACTTCAAGGGCGAGGGCGGCGACCCCCTGGTCAAGGACGCGAGCGGCCAGGGCTGGTTCCCCACCGGCGACGTGGCCACAATCGACGCCGACGGCTACCTGCAGATCACCGACCGCAGCAAGGACGTGATCAAGTCCGGCGGCGAATGGATCAGCTCCATCGACATCGAGAACATCGCGGTGGCGCATCCGGCCGTTGCGATGGCCGCCTGCATCGGCGTGGCCCACCCCAAGTGGGACGAGCGGCCGATCGTCATCGTGGTCAAGCGCCCCGGCGCGGAAGTCACGCGCGACGAGCTGCTCAGGTTCTACGACGGCAAGACCGCCAAGTGGCAGATCCCGGACGACGTGGTGTTCGCCGATGCCATTCCGCTGGGCGCAACCGGCAAGATCCTGAAGACCAAACTGCGTGAAACCCTGAAGGACTACAAGCTGCCGGGGCTCTGAACCGGCGGCCATTTCTACCGGGCGGTAGCACCACCACGGCGCAAGTTGTCACCTGTGTGATAGGGATGGGCTTCTCTTAGGGGCAATCCCTGTGAAATGCTCCCTGGAAAGCGCTTGTAATCCGCTCGGCCCCTGGCTTTTGAAGACTGACTGCAAACTCTGGAGACTCGTATGAAGTTCGCACTGAAACTCGTGACCGCCAGCCTCGTCGCGGCAACCGCGACCGGCGCCTTTGCTCAGAAGGGCGAGACCGTCAAGATCGCCTGGCTCGACCCGCTCTCGGGCCTGATGGCCGCCGTGGGCACCAACCAGCTCAAGACGCTGCAGTTCTTCGCCGAGAAGTTCAACGAGAAGAACGCGGCCGGCGTCAAGTTCGAGATCATTCCCATCGACAACAAGCTCAGCCCGCAGGAAACCACCGCGGCGCTGCGCTCGGCCATGGACCAGGGCGCCCGCTTCGTCCTGCAGGGCAACGGCTCCGGCCCGGCGCTGGCCATCATCGACGCGCTGGAAAAGAACAACGCCCGCAACCCCGGCAAGGAAGTTCTGTACTTCAACTACGCTGCCGTCGATCCCGACCTGACCAACAGCAAGTGCAGCTACTGGCAGTACCGCTATGACGCTGACACCTCCATGAAGATGGAGGCGCTGACCACCTACATGAAGGATCAGAAGGACATCAAGAAGGTCTACCTGATCAACCAGAACTACTCGCACGGCCAGCAGGTCTCCAAGTTCGCCAAGGAGAACCTGAAGGTCAAGCGGCCCGACGTGGAAATCGTGGGCGACGACCTGCACCCGCTGGCCCAGGTGCGCGACTTCGCGCCCTACATCGCCAAGATCAAGCAGTCGGGCGCCGACACCGTCATCACCGGCAACTGGGGCTCCGACCTGGCGCTGCTCATCAAGGCCTCGAACGACGCCGGCCTGAACGTCAAGTTCTACACCTACTACGCCGTGACCACCGGCACGCCGACCGCCATGGGCGCGGCCTCCGACGGCAAGGTCTACCAGGTCGGCTATGCCCACTACAACATGGGCGGCCAGATGCAGAAGTGGGCCGACGAGTACAAGAAGCGCTTCAACGACGACATGTACACCACGTCGCTCTACACGGTGCTGCTGTCGCTGTCCGAGGCCATCGCCAAGGCCAAGACGACCGACGTGCTGAAGGTGGCCGCCACGCTCGAGGGCATGAAGTTCCAGAGCTACAACGGCGACGTGGAACTGCGCAAGGCCGACCATCAGATGCAGCAGGGCCTCTACATCACCCGTTGGGAGAAGGCCAGCGCCAAGTATCCCTACAGCCCGGAAAACACCGGCTACACCCTGGCACCGGTGAAGTTCTACGACGCCTACGTGGCCAGCACGCCCACTACCTGCCAGATGAAGCGTCCCGGCCAGAACGGCTGACGCGGCCTCGGCGCCGCACTTCGAGCGGCTCCATGGAGAAGGGCCCGACCAACATCGGGCCCTTTTTTTGTTTCCTGCCTAGGGAGTGACTTCTCAAATGGAATTCTTCGTCATCTCGTTGCTGAACGGCGTCAGCTACGGGCTGCTGCTGTTCATGCTGAGCTCGGGCCTGACGCTCATCTTCAGCATGATGGGCGTGCTCAATTTCGCGCACACCAGCTTCTACATGCTGGGCGCCTATTTCGCCTACACGCTGTCGGGCGTGGTGGGCTTCTGGCCGGCGCTGTTCATCGCGCCGCTGCTGGTGGGTGGACTGGGGGCGCTGTTCGAGCGCTACAGCCTGCGCCGGGTGCACAAGTTCGGGCACGTGCCCGAGCTGCTGGTGACCTTCGGCCTCTCGTACCTCATCCTGGAGCTGGTGCAGCTCGTCTGGGGCCGCTCCACGGTGCCTTACGGCCTGCCCGAGCAGCTGCAGGGCCCGCTGTTCACGCTGTTCGGCACGCAGTTCCCCAAGTCGCGCTCCTTCATCATGCTGGTGGCCTTGCTGATGCTGCTGTCAGTGTGGCTGCTGCTCACGCGCACACGCATCGGGCTGGTGATCCAGGCCGCGCTCAAGCATCCTGAAATGGTGGAGGCGCTGGGCCACAACGTGCCGCGCGTGTTCATGCTGGTGTTCGGCGGCGGCGCGGCCCTGGCCGGCCTGGCCGGCGTGATCGGCGGCAACACCTACGTCACCGAGCCGGCCATGGCGGCATCTGTGGGCTCCATCATCTTCGTGGTGGTGGTGGTGGGCGGCATGGGGTCGCTGGCCGGCGCCTTCCTGGCGTCGCTGCTCATCGGCATCGTGCAGACCTTTGCCGTGGCGCTGGACTACTCGGGCGCCTCGGCACTGCAGTCGCTGGGCATGAGCATCACGCCCGAGACCTTCGCCTATCCGCTGCTGTCCCTCACCATTTCGCAGGTGGCGCCGATCCTGCCGTACCTGTTCCTCGTGCTGATCCTCATCTTCCGCCCCAAGGGCCTGCTCGGTACCCGGGAGGACTGACGTTCATGAGCTCCACCATGTCCTCGACGACCACCGCCACGCCTTACTACCGCTTCAAGCCGCTGAACGTCGGCCGGATCCTGATCTGGTCGCTGTTCGCCATCGCGCTGATCGTGGCGCCGCTCATCTTCAAGAGCAGCCTGGCGCTGACCATGCTCTCGCAGATCGGCTACCTCATCATCATCTGCCTGAGCTACAACATGCTGCTGGGCCAGGGCGGCATGCTCAGCTTCGGCCATGCCGTGTACGTGGGCCTGGGCTCGTTCATCGCCATCCACACGATGAACCTGGCCGCCAAGGGCTCGATGCCGGTGCCGCTGGTGCTGATTCCCATCGTGGGCGGCCTGGGCGGCGCTTTCTTTGCCGTGCTGTTCGGCTACGTGACCACCAAGAAGTCGGGCACCACCTTCGCCATGATCACGCTGGGCATCGGCGAACTGGTGGCGGCCATGGCGCTGATGTTCCCCGGCTTCTTCGGCGGGGAGGGCGGCGTCACCACAGACCGCGTGTACGGCAAGGCGCTGCTGGGCATCAACTTCGGCCCGCAGATCCAGGTGTACTACCTGATCGCCGTGTACTGCTTCGTCTGCACGGCACTCATGTTCGCCTTCACCGGCACGCCGCTGGGCCGCATGCTCAACGCGGTGCGCGACAACCCGGAGCGGGTGGAGTTCATCGGCTACAACACGCAGCGGGTGCGCTACTTCGCCTTCATCATCGCCGGCTTCTTCGGCGGCATTGGCGGCGGCCTGGCGGCCATCAACTTCGAGATCGTGAACGCGGCCGACAGCCTGAATGCGCTGCGCTCGGGCGGCTACCTGCTGTTCACCTTCCTGGGCGGTGCCACCTTCTTCTTCGGGCCGATGATCGGCGCGGTGCTGCTGGTGTTCGCCTCCATCCTGCTGTCGGAGCTGTCCAAGGCCTGGCTGCTGTACCTGGGCCTGGTCTTCCTGCTGATGGTGATGTTCGCGCCCGGCGGCGTGGCCAGCCTGGTCATGATGAACGTGCGCGTGGCCGCCTTCGGCAAGTTCAAGCGCCTGGTGGCACCGTACATCGGCCTCATCCTCGCCTCGGCCGTCATGGTGGTGGGCGCGGCGATGCTCATCGAGATGATCTACCACATGCAGCTCAACGCGGCCCTCGGCCCGAAGGTGCGCCTGTTCGGCACCGAGCTCGATACCTCGCAGGGCGGCTCGTGGGCCCTGGGTGCGGGCCTGCTGGTGGCCGGCCTGGCCGCGTTCGAGGTCGTGCGGCGCAAGTTCGTGGCGGTCTGGGGCCATGCGCAGGAAGAAATCGAAGCGGAAATCAAGCGCCGCGAAAGCCTGTAAGGCACGGAGCAGAACAAGCAATGACCTACGCACTCGAACTGAAAGACCTGCGCAAGAGCTTCGGCAAGACCGAGATCATCCGCGGGGTGAACCTGGCGGTGGCGGCCGGCGAGCGGGTGGCCATCATCGGCCCCAACGGCGCGGGCAAGTCGACGCTCTTCAACCTCATCAGCGGGCGCATGGCGCCCAGCAGCGGCGAGGTGTACCTCAAGGGCGGGCGCATCGACGGCCTCAAGCCTTTCGAGGTCAACCGCCTGGGGCTGTCGCGCAGCTTCCAGATCACCAACATCTTTCCCAAGCTCAGCGTCTTCGAGAACCTGCGCTGCGGCGTGCTGTGGAGCCTGGGCTACAAGTACACCTTCCTGCGCTTTCTCTCCAACCTGGACGATGCGAACGAGCGGGCCGAAGAACTGCTGGTGCAGGTGGGCCTGGCCAAGAAGCGCAACGTGCTGGCGGTGAACCTCACCTACGCCGAGCAGCGCGCGCTGGAGATCGGCATCACCATCGCCGGCGGGGCCGAAGTCATCCTGCTGGACGAACCCACGGCCGGCATGAGCAAGACCGAGACGGCGCACTTCATCTCGCTCATCCGCCAGGTGACCACGGGCCGCACGCTGCTCACGGTGGAGCACGACATGGGCGTGGTCTTCGGCCTGGCCGACAAGATCGCCGTGGTGGTGTATGGCGAGGTGATCGCCTTCGACACGCCGGACAAGGTGCGCGCGAACGACCGCGTCCAGGAAGCCTATCTGGGCTCCCCCGTCGCTCACGCCCAAGGGGGACACTGATTCATGCTGAAGCTACAAGACATCCACGCCTACTACGGCAAGAGCCATGTGCTGCATGGCGTTTCCTTCGAGGTGGGCAAGGGCGAGATCGTGGCCCTGCTGGGCCGCAACGGCTCGGGCCGCTCGACCACCGCAAAAGCCATCATGGGCCTGGTGCATGCCGAAGGGCACCTGCACTGGCAGGGCCAGGACATCCTGCGCAAGAAGGCCTACGAGGTGGCGCACCTGGGCATCGGCTACGTGCCGGAGAACCGCGACATCTTCCCCAAGCTCACCGTGCACCAGAACCTGCTCTTGGGCCAGAAGGGCAACGGCAAGGGCAGCCGCTGGAGCTTCGACGACATGTACGCCATGTTCCCGCGCCTGAAGGAGCGCCAGCACACCGAGGCGGGCGTGCTCTCCGGCGGCGAGCAGCAGATGCTCACGCTGTGCCGCACGCTCATGGGCGACCCCGACCTGATCATCATCGACGAGCCCACCGAGGGCCTGGCGCCCAAGATCGTCGAGCTGGTGGGCGAGTACCTCAAGCGGCTGAAGGACCGCGGCATCTCCGTGTTGCTGATTGAGCAGAAACTGACCATTGCGATGCACATTTCCGATCGCGCCCTGGTCATGGGCCACGGTACGATCGTTTTCGACGGCACGCCCGATTCGCTGCGTGCCGATGCAGCCACCCGCAAGGAGTGGCTCGAGGTCTGAGCACCCAGGGGCCCGACCAAGAGGCCCGGGCTTTGTCCCGGTTGCGACTCGGCGCGCACAGGACATCGCCCTAGAATCGCCAAAAAAAGAACGTCCGTGCTTTTTACGGAAGACGTCGCCGGCCCGCGGCTTTGATGCGGGCAGCGCGGCGTCTTCGGGTCCGACTCATTATTTCTTCCCATTCAAAGGAAAGCAGCATGACCGCTGAATACAAAGTCCACGGCGACGTGGCCGTGATCACCCTGAACAATCCTCCGGTCAACGGCCTGGGTCATGCAACCCGACTGGGCATCACCGAGGGCCTGGCCAAGGCGCAGGCGGATGCGGCGGTCAAGTCGGTGGTCGTCACCGGCGCCGGCAAGGCCTTCTCGGGCGGCGCGGACATCAAGGAATTCGGCACGCCCAAGGCACTGGCCGAGCCCAACCTGCTGTCGGTCATCCTGGCGCTCGAAGCCTGCACCAAGCCGGTGGTGGCCGCGATCCACACCGTGTGCATGGGCGGCGGCCTGGAGCTGTCCCTGGGCTGCCACTACCGCGTGGCTGCGCCGGGTACCAATGTGGCGCTGCCCGAAGTCAAGCTAGGCCTGATCCCCGGCGCCGGCGGCACGCAGCGCCTGCCGCGCGTGCTGGGCGTGGAAACGGCCCTGAACATGATCGTGAGCGGCGAGCCGGTCAAGAGCGAACTGCTCGCCAGCCTGCCGGGCCAGAAGCTGTTCGACAAGATGGCCGCTTCGGCCGAGAGCGTGGTGGAAGAAGCCATTGCCTTCGCCAAGGACGTGGCCGGCAAGGGCGGTGAACTGCCCCTGGTGCGCAACCTGCCGTGCAAGCATCCGCAGGGCGACGCCTACTTCCAGTTCGCCAAGAACATGGTGGGCGGCATGTCCAAGAACTTCCCGGCGCCGCTCAAGTGCGTGGACGCGGTGCAGGCCGCCACGAAGATGAAGTTCGACGATGGCATGGCCGAAGAGCGCCGCATCTTCACGGCCCTGATGTTCACGCCCGAATCCAGCGCGCTGCGCCACATCTTCATGGCCGAGCGCGCCGCCAGCAAGATTCCGGACGTGCCGGAAGACACGCCCAAGCGCGACATCAAGACCGTGGGTGTGATCGGCGCCGGCACCATGGGCGGCGGCATCTCGATGAACTTCCTGAACGCGGGCATCCCGGTCAAGATCCTCGAGATGAAGCAGGAGGCCCTGGACCGCGGCATCGGCATCATCAAGAAGAACTACGAAGCCCAGGTCAAGAAGGGCAAGCTCAAGCAGGACAAGTACGACCAGCGCATGTCGCTGCTGTCGACCACGCTGAGCTACGACGACCTGAAGGACTGCGACCTGATCATCGAGGCCGTGTTCGAGGAAATGGGCGTCAAGGAGCAGGTCTTCAAGAAGCTCGACGAAGTGGCCAAGCCCGGCGCCATCCTGGCCTCCAACACCTCCACGCTGGACGTGAACAAGATCGCCTCGTTCACCAAGCGTCCGCAGGACGTGGTCGGCATGCACTTCTTCAGCCCGGCCAACGTGATGAAGCTGCTGGAAGTGGTGCGCGGCGAGAAGACCGCCAAGGACGTGCTGGCCACCGTGATGGCCTTGGGCAAGAAGATCAAGAAGACGGCCGTGGTCTCGGGCGTGTGCGACGGCTTCATCGGCAACCGCATGATCGAGCAGTACAGCCGCCAGGCCGGCTTCCTGCTGGACGAAGGCGCGACGCCGCAACAGGTGGACAAGGCCATCGAGAAGTTCGGCTTTGCCATGGGCCCGTTCCGCATGGGCGATTTGGCCGGCAACGACATCGGCTGGGCCATCCGCAAGCGCCGCGCCGTGGAGCGCGCCGACATGAAGTACAGCAAGACGGCCGACAAGCTGTGCGAGCTGGGCCGCTTCGGCCAGAAGACCGGCGCCGGCTGGTACGACTACCAGGCGGGCAAGCGTGAAGCCATCCCGAGCGAGCTCGTGAACAAGATGATCGAGGACCACCGCAAGGAACTGGGCATCACGCCGCGCAAGATCTCCGACGAGGAAATCGTGCAGCGCCTGGTGTTCGCGCTGGTCAACGAAGGCGCGCACATCCTGGAAGACGGCATTGCCTCCAAGGCCGGCGACATCGACATGGTCTACCTCACCGGCTACGGCTTCCCCGTGTGGCGCGGCGGCCCGATGCACTATGCCAGCCAGGTGGGCCTGTACAACGTGGCCGCCACCATGCGCCGCTTTGCGCTGAACCCGCGCGACGACGCGGCCTTCTGGGAACCGGCCAAGCTGATCACCAAGCTTGCCGCCGAAGGCAAGTCCTTCAGCTGATCGACGGGAACGAAGGCAACCGTGGCAGTCGTCAAGCGCATCGTCCTGTTGCTTCTGCTGGCCCTCGTGGTGCTGGCGGCGGCGGTGGGCATCAAGACCTGGCGCACGCCCTCGCGCCAGGTGAGCGTGGCACCCATTCAGAAGGCGCCGGTCGATGCGCAGGCCGTGGCCGAGCGCCTGGCGGGCGCGGTGCGCTTCAAGACCGTCAGCAGCCAGGAAGACCCCGACTACAACCGCGAGGAGTTCCTGCGCCTGCATGCCTACCTGGAGCAGAAGTTTCCCAGGCTGCACGCCACCCTGAAGAAAGAGGTGGTGGGCGGCTTGTCGCTGCTCTACACCTGGCAGGGCAGCGACCCCAAGGCGCCGCCGGTGGCCTTGATGGCGCACCAGGACGTGGTGCCGATCGCCTCGGGCACCGAGTCCGCATGGACGACCGAGCCCTTCGGCGGCACCATCAAGGACGGCTATGTGTGGGGCCGCGGTGCATGGGACAACAAGGGCAACCTGCTGTCGCAGATGGAAGCCATCGAGGCGCTGGTGGCCAGCGGCTTCCAGCCGAAGCAGACCATCTACCTCATCTCCGGCGCGGATGAAGAAGTGAGCGGCCTGCGCGGCGCCAAGCCGATCGCTGCGCTCTTGAAAGAGCGCGGCGTGAAGCTGGCCTGGGTCCTCGACGAAGGCATGCTGATCACCGAAGGCATGCTGCCAGGCCTGTCGCAGCCCGCGGCGCTCATCGGCCTGGCCGAGAAGGGCTTCGGCAGCTTCAAGCTGACGCTCGACACGGCGCCGGGCCACTCGTCGATGCCGCCGGCCCAGAGCGGCATCGGCAGCATGAGCCGCGCGCTCGCCAAGCTCGAATCGAACCAGCTGCCCGCCAGCCTCGGCGGCGTGGCAGGCAGCATGTTCGAGACGCTGGCGCCCGAGATGACCGGCTTCAACCAGGTGGCCCTGTCCAACCTGTGGCTGTTCGGCCCGCTGGTGCAAAAGCAGCTCGAAAAGAGCCCCAGCACCAACACCATGCTGCGCACCACCACGGCGCTGACCATCTTCCAGGCGGGCAACAAGGACAACGTGATGCCCGGCCATGTCGAAGCCACGGTCAACTTCCGCATCCTGCCGGGCGAGTCGCTGGCGTCGGTGGAAGAGCATGTGCACAAGACGGTGGCGGACGACGCCATCAAGGTCGCTCACTACCCGGGCAATTCCGAGCCTTCGCCGGTGTCGCCCATGCAAGGGCCGGGCTACATGGCCATCCAGCGCACCGTGCGCGAAGTGTTCCCCGAGGGCGTGGTGGCCCCGAGCCTGATGGTGGCGGCCACCGATTCGCGCCACTTCAACGGCGTGTCCGATGCCGTCTACCGCTTCTCGCCGGTGCGCGCCAAGCCGCAAGACCTGCCGCGCTTTCACGGCACCAACGAGCGAATCTCCATCGAGAACTACGTGGAGATGATCCAGTTCTATCAGCAGCTCCTGCGCAACGCCGGCACCGCCGTGGCGCAAGACTGATCCCATTCACCAGAGACCCTTCTTTTTCTCGCAAAGGAACCCACCATGACCAGCGCCGTCATCGTTTCCACCGCCCGCACTCCGCTCGCCAAGAGCTGGAAGGGTGCCTTCAACATGACCCACGGCGCCACCCTGGGTGGCCACGCGGTGCAGCATGCGGTGCAGCGCGCCGGCATCGACGGCGCCCTGGTCGACGACGTGATCATGGGCTGCGCCACGCCCGAGGGCGCCACCGGCTCCAACATCGCGCGCCAGATCGCGCTGAAGGCCGGCCTGCCCATCACCACCTCGGGCATGACCATCAACCGCTTCTGCTCCTCGGGCCTGCAGACCATCGCCACCGCCGCCCAGCGCATCATCGCGGGCGAGGGCGACGTGTACGTGGCCGGCGGCGTGGAGAGCATCTCGTGCGTGCAGAACGAGGCCAACAAGCACATGATCGTCGATCCGTCGCTGCTGAAGATCAAGCCCGAGATCTACTGGAACATGCTGCAGACGGCCGAGCAGGTGGCCAAGCGCTACAGCATCGGCCGCGACGCCATGGACGAGTACGGCGCCCGCAGCCAGCAGCGCGCCACCGCCGCGCTGGAAGCCGGCAAGTTCAAGGACGAGATCGCCCCCATCACCGTGCTGGCCGGCGTGGCCGACCCCGTGATGGGCCTGCGTACCAAGGAAGTTACCGTCGAGAACGACGAAGGCATCCGTCCCGGCACCACCAAGGAAGGCATCAGCGGCATCCGCTCGGCCATTCCCGGCGGCCTGATCTCGGCCGGCAACGCCAGCCAGTTCTCCGACGGTGCCGGCGCCTGCGTGGTCGTCAATGAGAAGTTCGCCGAGCAAAAGGGCCTCAAGCCCCTGGGCCGCTTCCTCGGCTTTGCCGTGGCCGGCTGCGAGCCCGACGAGATGGGCATCGGCCCGGTCTTCGCGATCCCGAAGGTGCTCAAGAACCTGGGCCTGAAGGTCAGCGACATCGACCTGTGGGAGCTGAACGAAGCCTTCGCGGTGCAGGTGCTGTACTGCCGCGACAAGCTGGGCCTGCCGGATGACCGCCTCAACGTCAACGGCGGCGCCATCGCCGTGGGCCACCCCTACGGCGTGAGCGGCCAGCGCCTGACGGGCCACGCCCTCATCGAAGGCAAGCGCCGCGGCGCCAAGAAGGTGGTGGTGACGATGTGCATCGGCGGCGGCATGGGCGCGGCCGGCGTGTTCGAAGTGCTCTGAGGCTTTCGCTGCGCCAAGAAAGAACAGGCCCCTCGGGGCCTGTTTTGCTTTGGGGCGGCAGCGCTCAATCCACCTTGGCGCCCGACGCCTTCACCACGGCGCCGGCCGCATCCCAGTCCGCGCGCAGCAACTTCTGGAACTGCTCGGGCGTCTGAGTGCGCGGTTCCACGCCCAGGCGCCTGAAGCGTTCCTGGATGGCCGGGTCGGCCAGCACCTTGTTGGTGGCGGCGTTGAGCTTGTCGATCTCCGCCTTGGGTGTGGCGGCCGGTGCGAGCAGGCCGAACCAGGAGTCGAAGACGTAGCCCGGCAGGCCGCTTTCGCCCACCGTCGGCAACTCGGGCAGGAAAGGGCTGCGCTGCGGGCCGGTGGATGCCAGCAGCTTCACGCGCGGATCGGCCTGGAAGCCGACGACGCCGATGGTCGAGGAAATGACGGCCTGCACGCGTCCGGCCAGCACTTCGTTGACCGCCTCGCCGGTGGACTTGGTCGGAATGTGCGTCATCGTGAGCCCGGCCTTGGACAGGAATGAAGCCATGGCCAGGTGGGTGGCGCTGCCGTTGCCGGCCGAGGCGTAGTTGTACTTGCCCGGATTGGCCTTGACCTCCTTGATGAAGTCGGCCGTGCTGGCCACGTTCAGACCGCTGGCCACTGCCAGCACGTAGCCGGTGTTGCCGAGGTTGGCCACGCCCACGAAATCCTTCAGCGGGTCGTAGGGCAGCTTGCTGTAGAGAAAGCCCGCGATGTGGTGGCTGGCCGCGGCGAGCACCAGCGTGTTGCCGTCCGGCGGTGCCTTGGCCACTTGCGCGGCACCCACGGTGCCGCCGGCGCCTGCGCGGTTTTCCACCAGAACAGCCGCGCCCAGCGCAGTCCCCAGTTCGTTGTTGAAGGCCCGGGCCACCGTGTCCTGCACCGCGCCCGTGCCGTAGGGCACGACGAGGTGGATGACCCGCTGCTGGGCGAATGCGGCATGGGGCAGGGCGCTGGCGGCGAGCGCGCCAGCCGATGCGGCCAGGACGGAGCGGCGTGTGTAGCGAAGCGTCATCTTTGTGTTCCTGTGGTCTTGGAAAGAGAAGAGCCGTCAGTTGCCGCGGCCCACCGGCAGCCAGCGCTCCACCAGCCTCACGAAGTAGCTGGCGCCGATCGGGATGATCTCGTCGTTGAAGTCGAACGACGTGTTGTGGATGATGCACGGGCCGGGCCCATGGCCGTCGAGCCGATGGTCGCCGTCGCCGTTGCCGAGGAAGGCGTAGCAGCCGGGGCGCACCTGCAGCATGTGGGCGAAGTCTTCCGCACTCATCACGGCCGGAAAATCATCCGTCACCATGTCCTCGCCCACCACCTCGCGCATGACTTCGGCGGCAAAGCGGGCCTCTGCCGCGTGGTTGACCACGGGCGGCGAAGCGCGGGTGAAGCTGATCTCGGCGGTGCACTCGTGCGCGGCCGCCACGCCATGGGCGATGGTGCGCAGCCGGGCCTCGATCTTGTCCAGCGCATCGATCGAGAAGGTGCGCACGGTGCCGCCCAGCGTGGCGGAATCGGGAATCACGTTGGGCGCGTCCGAGCCTTGCAACTGCGTGACGGCGAGCAGGGCGCGCTCCGTGTTCGGAATGGTCCGGGCCACCAGCGTCTGCAACTGCTGGGCGAGGTTGACCACGGCCGCCACGGGGTCGATGCCCGTGTGCGGCATCGAGGCGTGCGTGCCGCGACCACGCAAGGTGATCCGGTAGGTATTGCTCGACGCCATGAGAGCACCTTCGTTGAGCGCAAAGCGCCCGACCTCGCCGACCGGGAAGTTGTGCAGGGCAAACACGGCATCGCAGGGAAAGCGCTCGAACAGGCCGTCCTGGATCATCTTCTTGGCGCCGGCTTTGCCCATCTCCTCGGCCGGCTGGAAGATGAAATGGACGGTGCCGTTGAACTGGCTGCCCTTTTGCGACAGGTGCCACGCGGCCGCCAGCAGCATGGTGGTGTGGCCGTCGTGGCCGCAGGCGTGCATGCGGCCGGCGTGGGTGGACTTGTGTGCGAATTCGTTGGCCTCGTGCAGCGGCAGCGCATCCATGTCCGCCCGCAGGCCGATGGTGCGCGTGCCCGTGCCCCGGCGCAGCACCCCGACCAGGCCGGTGCCGGCAATGCCGCGGTGCACCTCGATGCCCCATTCCTGCAGCAGCCGGGCCACCATCTCGGACGTCCGGTGTTCTTCGAAGCCGAGTTCGGGATGGGCATGGATGTCGCGGCGGATGGCGACGAAGCGGGACACGTCCGCGAAGGAGTCTGCAATGTTCATCGGTGTGAGGATGGAGGCAAGCCCCGGATTCTGGCGCAGCCGGGCCACCTTGGCCCGCGGATGAGCCCCTGTGTGTCATGCAGGAGTCACTCCGTCCACGCCGATTGGATTACATTGATCCGGATTCGCTGCGAGCCGAAACCGGCGCTCGCAGCCTCGATCTGGCAACCCTTTCGCCGCGACCGCACATGACCCTGCGCAACACCCTCGACTTCCTGCTCTACGACTGGCTCGACGCGCCCGCGCTCAGTTCGCGCGAGCGCTTTGCCGACCACTCCCGCGAAACCTTCGACGCGGTGCTCGACACCTGCGAGCGCATCGCCCGCGAGAAATACGCCCCCGCCAACCGCACGGTCGACACCGAAGAGCCGCGCTTCGACGGCGAGAAGGTCATCCTTCCCCAGGCCACGCACGACGCCCACAAGGCCTTCGTCGAATCGGGGATGATGTCCGCCGCCCAGGACTACGACATCGGCGGCATGCAGCTGCCCTATACGGTGCAGGCGGCGGCCAACAGCTTCTTCGCCATGGCCTCGGTGAGCATCGGCTCGAACATGCTCACCAGCGGCAATGCCAACCTGCTCATGGTGCATGGCACCGAGATGCAGAAGAAGGTGTTTGCGCTCAACGAGTTCTCCGGGCGCTGGGCCGGCACCATGTGCCTGTCGGAGCCGCAGGCCGGCTCCAGCCTGAGCGACGTGGCCACCCGCGCGGTGCCCGACGGCGCCGATTTCCAGGACGACCCGCTGGGCCCGCGCTACCGCCTCACGGGCAACAAGATGTGGATCTCGGCCGGCGACCACGAGCTGACCGAGAACATCGTGCACATCGTGCTGGCCAAGATCCCGGATGAAAACGGCAAGCTCATTCCCGGCACGCGCGGCATCTCGCTGTTCATCGTGCCCAAGCGCATGGTCGACACCGAAGGCAAGCTGACCGGCGAGCGCAACGACGTCGCCCTGGCGGGCCTGAACCACAAGCTGGGCTGGCGCGGCACCACCAACACGCTGCTGAACTTCGGCGAAGGCAAGTACCCGGTGGGCGGCAAGGCCGGCGCGGTGGGCTACCTGGTGGGCTCGCCCGGCAAGGGCCTGGCCTGCATGTTCCACATGATGAACGAGGCGCGCATCGGCGTGGGCACGGCCGCCACCATGCTGGGCATGGCGGGCTACCACGCTTCGCTCGAATACGCCAAGAACCGCCCGCAGGGCCGCCCGGTCGGTCCCGAGGGCAAGGACGCGGCCAAGCCGCAGGTGCGCATCATCGAGCACGCCGACGTGCGCCGCATGCTGCTCGCGCAGAAGTCCTATGCCGAAGGCGCGCTGGCGCTGGAGCTGTACTGCGCCCGCCTGGTCGACGAGCACAAGACCGGCGACGACAAGTCGGCCGACGACGCGCGCATCCTGCTCGAGGTGCTCACGCCCATCGCCAAGAGCTGGCCCAGCGAGTGGTGCCTGGAAGCCAATTCGCTGGCCATCCAGGTGCACGGCGGCTACGGCTACACGCGCGACTTTCCGGTGGAGCAATACTGGCGCGACAACCGCCTGAACATGATCCACGAAGGCACGCACGGCATCCAGGCGGCCGACCTGCTGGGCCGCAAGGTGCTGATGGAAAACGGCCGCGGGCTGCAGCTGCTGGCCGCGCGCATCCAGGAGACCATCGGCAAGGCCGCGGGCACGCCCCGCCTGGCCGCCCATGCGGAAGCCCTGGGCGCCGCACTGGAGCGGGTGGCGCAGGCCACGCGCGAGGCCTGGTCCACCGGCAATCCGCGCGATGCGCTGACCAATGCCGTGCCCTACATGCAGGCCTTCGGCCATGTGGTGCTGGCCTGGCTGTGGCTGGACGTGGCGCAGCGCGCGCTGGCCCTCGATGCCGATGCCGCGCAGCCGGCCACCGCAGGCCGCGTGGGCGCCACCGACTATTTCTTCAACTACGAGCTGCCCAAGATCGGCGCCTGGCTCAATGTGGTAGAGAGCCGCGACCCGACCTGCGTCGAGCTGCCCGAGGAGGCCTTCTGATGGCCGCCGAAGAAGCCAAGGCCGCCAAGCCCTACGCCAGGCTCGAAGCCTGGATCTGGACGCTGATCTACGGCGGCCTGCTGCTGCTCGTGCTCGGCCTGGCCACGGGCCGCGAAAGCGCCGCCGTGGGCTGGTCGCTGGCCGTGCCCGGCGCAGTCGTGGCTGCCGTGGGCGTGGTCCTGATCTACGTGCGCTCGCGGCTGGGCAAGGCCAAGCCCTGACCCTCTTCAAGAACCGACGAACCCTGAACCGAACCGAAAGACCCGAAGCATCATGACCACCCGCACCGTTTCGCAACTGTTCGACCTGCACGGCAAGACCGCGCTCATCACCGGCGGCTCGCGCGGCCTGGGCCTGCAGATGGCCCATGCGCTGGGCGAGGCGGGCGCCAGGATCATGCTCAGCTCGCGCAAGGCCGAAGACCTGGAGCAGGCCGCGGCCGAGCTGCAGGACAGCGGCATCGACGCGCGCTGGATTGCCGCAGACTGCGCCAAGGAAGAAGACACCCGCCGCCTGGCCGACGAGACGCTCGAGCGCATGGGCGCCATCGACATCCTGGTCAACAACGCCGGCGCCAGCTGGGGCGCCCCGGCCGAAAGCCATCCGGTCGAGGCCTGGGACAAGGTGATGAACCTCAACGTGCGCGGCTACTTCATCCTGTCGCAGCAGGTGGCCACCAAGTACATGATTCCGAAGAAGTCGGGCCGCATCATCAACATCGCCTCCATCGCGGGCCTGAACGGCAACCCGCCGGAAATGAAGACCCTGGCCTACAACACCTCCAAGAGCGCGGTCATCGGCTTCACCCACACGCTGGCGGCCGAATGGGGCCGCTACGGCATCAACGTGAACGCCATCTGCCCGGGCTTCTTCATGACCAAGATGGCGGCGGGCCTCATCAAGTCCATCGGCGAGGAGAAGATGGCCAGCCATGCGCCCCTGGGCCGCCTCGGTGACGACGAAGACCTCAAGGGCATCACGCTGCTGTACGCCAGCGACGCCGGCAAGCACATCACCGGCCAGTGGATGGCGGTGGACGGCGGCGTGAGCGTGGTGCTGGGCGCTTGACGGGCGGCAGGCACGGATGACCACAGACGACCAAGCAGGCCTGAAGGCCTTCACCAGCCGAATTCCCTTTGCCCGGCACCTCGGCTTCGACATCACGCGCTTCGAGGGCGGCGAGTCGGAGCTGCGCTACACGGCCAAGCCGGAGCACCTGAACACCTTCGACGTGACCCACGGCGGCGCCTGCATGACGCTGCTGGATGTGACCATGGCTGCCGCGGCGCGCAGCGTGGCGCCCGAGATCGGCGTGGTCACCATCGAGATGAAGACCAGCTTCATGCACCCGTCGGTCGGCCCGCTGGTGGCCAAGGGCCGGCTGATGCACCGCACCGCCACGCTGGCCTTCACCGAGGCAACCATCTTTGATGAGAAGGGCAATGCCTGCGCGCATGCCACCGGCACCTTCAAGTACGTCAAGCGGCGCCTGCCCACCAGCGCGTCGAGCGCCAACGAGCAGCGCCCCCCGTCAACAGACTGATCCCCACGGAGACAACCATGCCCACGAACAAGCAGCAACTGCTGGACAACCGCCCCGACGGCGAAGCCGTCGCCAGCAACTTCAAGCTGGTCACCAGCCAGACGCCCGAACTGAAGGACAACGAGGTGCTGGTGCGCCATCACTACCTGAGCCTGGACCCGTACATGCGCGGGCGCATGAACGATTCCAAGAGCTACGCACAGCCCCAGCCGCTGGGCCAGGTGATGCAGGGCGGCACCGTGGGCGAGATTGTCGAAAGCCGGAACCCCAAGTTCGCCGTGGGCGACAAGGTGGTGGGCTTCGGCGGCTGGCAGGAATACAGCGTGGTCGACGCCTCGCAGCCCGGCGTGCTGCGCAAGGTGGACACCACCCATGTCCCGCTGTCGCACTACCTGGGCGCGGTGGGCATGCCCGGCGTCACGGCCTGGTACGGCCTGGTGAAGATCATCGCGCCCAAGGCGGGCGAGACGCTGGTCATCTCCGCCGCCACCGGCGCGGTGGGCAGCGCCTTCGGTGCGCTGGCCAAGGCGCGCGGCTGCCGCGTGGTGGGCATTGCCGGCGGGCCGGACAAGTGCAAGTACGCGGTGGAAGAACTGGGCTTCGACGCCTGCATCGACTATCGCCAGCACCCTGACGCCAAGAGCATGAGCCAGGCGCTGAAGGAAGCCTGCCCGAGCGGCATCGACGGCTACTTCGAGAACGTCGGCGGCTACATCCTCGATGCCGTGCTGCTGCGCGCCAACGCCTTTGCCCGCATCGCCCTGTGCGGCATGATCGCCGGCTACGACGGCCAGCCGCTGCCCATGGCGAACCCGGCACTGATCCTCATCAACCGGATCAAGATCGAAGGCTTCATCGTGAGCGAGCACATGGAAGTCTGGCCCGAGGCGCTGAAAGAACTGGGCACCCTGGTGGCCACCGGCAAGCTGCGCCCGCGCGAGTCCATCGCGCAGGGCATCGAGTCGGCACCCGAGGCCTTCCTGGGCCTGCTCAAGGGCAGGAACTTCGGCAAGCAGCTGGTCAAGCTGATCTAGACCCGGGCACGGTGCCCAGGAAGGAAGGAGACAACGTGGCCGACCTGATCCTCCATCACTACCCGACCTCGCCCTTCGCCGAAAAGGCCCGGCTGCTGCTGGGCTACAAGAAGCTGGCCTGGAAGTCGGTGATCATTCCGCAGATCCAGCCCAAGCCCGATGTGGTGGCGCTCACCGGCGGCTACCGCAAGACGCCCATCCTGCAGATCGGCGCCGACATCTACTGCGACACGGCGCTCTTCTGCGACGTGCTCGAACACCTGGCGCCGGCGCCTGCCATCTACCCCGCCCAAGGCAAGGGCCTGGCACGCACCGTGGCGCAGTGGGCCGACAGCACGCTGTTCTGGACCGCCATGGCCTACAACTTCCAGCCCAAGGGCGCGGCCGAGCTGTTCGCGGGCGCGCCGGCGGAGCTGGGCAAGGCCTTTGCCGATGACCGCAAGGCCATGAGCGTGAACATGACGCGCCTGCGGCCGCTGGACGCCATCGCCGCCTACAAGTCGTACCTGCGCCGCATCTCCGACATGCTCGAAGGCCAGCCCTTCGTGATGGGCGATGCGCCCACGGTGGCCGACTTCTCGCTCTACCACCCGCTGTGGTTCACCCGCGTGCGCACGCCGTCGCTGGCGGACATCCTGACCCATACGCCGGCCGTGCTGGAGTGGATGGAGCGCATGGCCGCCTTCGGCCACGGCGAGATGGAGAAGTTCGACTCGGCCAGCGCCATCCAGGTGGCTGCGGCTTCGACGCCCCGCAGCCTGCTGGTCGACAGCACCTTCCAGGACGACCACGGCATCCCGCTGGGCAGTCGCGTCACCGTGGCTGGCGAGAGCTTCGGGCCCGAGCCGACCGAGGGCGAGCTCATCGCCGCCACCCGGACCCATTTCAGCCTGCGCCGCCAGGACGAGCGCGCCGGAACGGTGCACGTGCATTTCCCGCGCATCGGCTATGTATTGAGAAAAGTGGAGACACCCGCATGATTTCGGATTTCAAGGGCAAGACGGCAGTCCTGACCGGCGCAGGCTCCGGCTTCGGCCTGGAGTGCGCGCGCATCGGCGCCGCACGCGGCATGAACCTGGTGCTGGTCGACGTGCAGCAGGATGCGCTGGACGCCGCCCGCGCCGAAATGGAGAAGGCCGGCGCCCAGGTGCTGGCGCGCAAGGTCGACGTGTCCGACGCCGGGCAGATGGAGGCGCTGGCCGCCGCGGTGAAGGAGCGCTTCGGTGCGCCGCATTTCGTGTTCAACAACGCCGGCGTGGGCTCGGGCGGCCTGGTGTGGGAAAACACCGTGGCCGACTGGAACTGGGTGCTGGGCGTGGACCTGATGGGCGTGGTGCACGGCGTTCGCCTGTTCGTGCCGATGATGCTCGAGGCCGCCGCCAAGGACCCGGCCTGGCGCGGCCATGTCACCAACACCGCCAGCATGGCCGGCCTGCTCACGCCGCCCAACATGGGCATCTACAACGCCGCCAAGGCGGCGGTGGTGAGCCTGACCGAGACCATGTACCAGGACCTGCGCCTGGTGACGGACCAGATCGGCGCCAGCCTGCTGTGCCCGTACTTCGTGCCCACCGGCATCGCGGCCAGCGAGCGCAACCGCCCGGGCGGCGCCGCGTCCGAGAAGCTCACCAAGAGCCAGCTGATCGGCAAGGCGATGAGCGAGAAGGCCGTGAGCAGCGGCAAGGTGACGGCGGCCGAGGTGGCGGGCAATGTGTTCCGCGCCATCGAGACCGACCAGTTCTACGTCTACAGCCACCCGAAGGCGCTGGGCAACGTGAAGAGCCGCATGGAAGGCATCGTGGCCGGCATCAATCCGGCCGACCCGTTCCTGGAGCGGCCCGAGATCGGCGAGCAGCTGCGCGCCGCATTGCGCTCGGCCTGAGGCGCGGCGCCGGGGAGGGCGGCGCCCGCCCTTTACAAAAAGCCACCCGCGCGGGAGCCGCGCAGGCGCGCCAGAATCGGTTAGGGTTCGGCCCTATGCAGGAAGTCCCGAACCTCATGGCCTGCGAAGGCTGCGACGCGCTCTACGAGCGCCCGCACCTGCGCTCGCGCGACGTGGCGCGCTGCCCGCGCTGCGGCACGCTGCTCGATCGCGGCTGGGGCCGCGCCCACGAGCGCATGCTGCCGCTCACCGTCGCCTGCCTCGTACTTTTCGCCATCGCCAACCTCTTTCCCATCGTCGAGATCGAGGTGCAGGGCCTGCGCAGCCAGACCACGCTGGTCGGCGCCGTGATGCAGCTCACCCGCGGCGGCATGCCCGAGGTGGCGGTGCTGGTGCTGGCCACCACCATCCTCTTTCCGCTGTCCCAGCTGTGCATCCTCCTGTACCTGCTGGTGCCCATCACGCTGCGCGGGTTGCGGCCGGCGGGCTTCAGCATCCTGGTGCGGGCCATGCAGGTGCTGCGGCCCTGGGGAATGATCGAAGTCTTTTTGCTGGGCGTGCTGGTGGCCATTGTCAAGCTCTCGGGCATGGCGCGGGTGCTGCCGGGGGCGGCGCTGTGGGCCTTCATGGGCCTGACGGTGCTGCTGACGGCGGTTCTGGCCTTCGAGCCCAAGGCGTTCTGGCGCATCGTGTTCCCGCGCGAGGAGGGCGTGCCCCGATGAATCCGGCCGACCCGCACGTGGAAACAGCGGCCGGCCGCGGCCTGCTGGCCTGCCACCATTGCGGCACCGTGTGGCGCGGCGCCCAGGTGCACGAGCCCTGTGCGCGCTGCGGCACCCGGCTGCACCGGCGCAAGCCCGACAGCCTGAACCGCACCTGGGCGCTGGTGATCGCCGCGGCCATCCTGTACCTGCCCGCCAACCTGCTGCCGGTGATGATCACCCGCACCATCTTCGGCTCGCAGTACGACACCATCATGAGCGGCATCATCTATTTCTGGGTGTCGGGCGCCTGGGGGCTGGCGGCCATCATCTTCATCGCCAGCTTCCTGGTGCCGCTGTTCAAGCTGGCGGCCCTGGCCATCATGGCCTGGTCGGCCGGCCGCCGCACCGACTGGCGCCGCCAGGAGCGGGCCACGCTCTACCGCATCGTCGAGTTCATCGGCCGCTGGTCGATGCTGGACGTGTTCGTGGTGTGCCTGCTGTCGGGCCTGGTCCACATCCAGGGCTTTGCCGAGATTTCCGCCGGCCTGGGCATCGCCGCCTTTGCCGGCGTGGTGGTGCTGACCATGCTGGCGTCGCTGAGCTTCGACCCGCGCCTGACCTGGGACGACGCCCCCGTGGAAGACAATACCCCCGCCCAACAACGCGACACGACGAAGAGGAACGGACAGATCGCATGAGTGCAGAGACACCGCCGCCAGACGCCCCCGGAACGCCACAAGGTTCGCCCGCTGCCGCACCCCTGCCCAAGCCGGCGGTGACCCGGCGCCGCAACTGGCTGCCTTCGCTCATCTGGCTGATTCCCATCGTGGCCGCCCTGGTCGGCCTGTGGCTGGTGGCCAAGATCCTGCGCGAGCGCGGGCCCGAGATCTACATCAACTTCGTCACCGCTGAAGGCCTGGAGGCGGGCAAGACGGCGGTGCGCTACAAGGACGTGCAGATCGGCGTGGTGGAATCCATCCGCCTGGCGCGCGACCGCTCGCACGTGCAGGTCAAGGTGCAGCTCAAGAAAGAAGCCGAGGGCTTCACCGCGGTCGACACCCGCTACTGGGTGGTGCGCCCGCGCTTCGATACCTCCGGCATTTCCGGCCTGGGGACGCTGCTGTCCGGCGCCTACATCGGTGCGGATGCCGGTGAATCCGAGGAGACGCAAAGCGAGTTCAAGGGGCTGGAGCAGCCGCCGATCATCACGCGCGGTGCCAACGGCCGGCAGTTCGTGCTGCGCGCCAAGGACGTGGGCTCGCTCGACATCGGCTCGCCGGTGTACTACCGCCGCATCAAGGTGGGGCAGGTGGCTTCCTACCAGCTCGACGGCGACGGCCGCGGCGTCACGCTGCGGGTGTTCGTCAATGCGCCGTACGACAAGTTCGTGGGCGTCAACACGCGCTTCTGGCATGCCAGCGGCATCGACGTGCAGCTCAGCGCCGCCGGCGTGGCGGTGCGCACCCAGTCGCTGGCGACCATCGTGCTGGGCGGCATCGCCTTCCAGGCGCCGGACGACGAAATGGGCCCCACGGCCACCGAGAACACCGCCTTCGCCCTGGCCGAGGACGAAAGCAATGCCATGCGCGAGCCCGACGGCGAATCGCGCAGCATGCTGCTGTACTTCAACCAGTCGCTGCGCGGCCTCACGGTGGGCGCCCCGGTGGACTTCCGCGGCATCGTCATCGGCGAGGTCAAGTCCATCGGCGTGGAATTCGACGGCGACCAGCGGCAGTTCCGCATGCCGGTGATGGTCGAGGTCTACCCCGACCGCCTGCGCCGGCGCTCGCGCGAGAAGGCCGAGGACAGCCGCTGGACGCCCGAGCAGCGCATCCGCTGGCTGGTGGGCAAGGGCCTGCGCGCGCAGCTGCGCACCGGCAACCTGCTGACCGGGCAGGTGTACGTGGCGCTGGACTTCTTCCCGCATGCGGCGCCGGCCAAGGTGGATGCCGACAAGAATCCGCTGGAGCTGCCCACCGTCCCCAACAGCCTGGACGACCTGCAGGCGCAGGTGCTGGAGCTGGTGACCAAGATCAACCAGGTGCCTTTCGAGCAGATTGGCAAGGACGCGCGCACCGTGCTCGCCTCGATGGACAAGACGCTCAAGAGCGTCGAGCAGCTCACGCGCGGCCTGAACAACGACGTGTCGCCGGAAATCACCGCCGCCATGAAGGATGTGCGCAAGACGCTGGACACGGCCGAGCGCACCATCGCCAGCGATTCGCCCCTGCAGCAGGACATGCGTCAGACCCTGCAGGAGCTGACCCGCGCCGCCGCGTCGCTGCGCGTGCTGACCGACTACCTCGAACGGCACCCCGAGTCGCTGCTGCGCGGCAAGCCGGAGGACACGAAGAAATGACCCCGAAGACCTTGAAGAAGAAGTCCTCCTCGCTGCGCCTGCTCGCGCCTGCCGCCGTCCTCGGCCTGCTGGCGGCGTGCGGCGGCACGCCAACGCGCTACTACACCCTGGCCGAAAGCACGCCGCCCGCCGCGGCCCAGCGCAGCACGGCCGACACGGCGGCCCTGGCCATCGAGATGGCGCCGGTCGCCTTGCCCGAGCGCCTGGCGCGCCCGCAGCTGGTGGTGCGGCGCAGCGGCGGCATGCTGCCGCTGCGCGACGCCTCCGAAGCCGAGGTGGACGTGCTGGAGCAGTCGCGCTGGTCCTCGTCCTTCGAGTACGAGCTGCGCGATGCGCTGGCCGCGGGCATTGCGGGGCGCCTGTCGGCATTCGATGCCACCAAGGCGGGCCGCCCGCGCGGCATTCCGGTCTACCGCATCGCGGTGCAGTTGCGCGATTTCGATGCCCAGCCGGGCACGCGGGTGGATTCGGCCTTCGGCTGGAGCATCCGGCGCGGCGACGGCGACGCGCTGCTCACCTGCCAGATGCGTTTGAGCGAAGCGGTCAGCGGCGGGGTGGACGGCGTGGCGGTGGGTGCGCAGCGCATCACGGGCCGGTTGGCCGACGAGATTGCGCGCAACGTTGGCGCGCTGGCTGCGAACCAGGCGGCGAACTGCCCCGCGGCCTGACGCTCGCTCAGTTCGCCTGATCCTGCACCCACGGCAGCCTGCCGCCGTGGCGCTGCAGCATCTGCGCATTGCCGCGCAGGAAGAAGTCGGCCGTGACCGAGTGTTCCGTGTTGCCCGCCAGGTAGTCGACCGTGTAGCGGTAGGTGCAGTCGAAGTCCGGCGCGATCTGGCGCAGGGCGTGGCAGATGAGCCGGTCGACGCCCGGCACGCCGGGATCGCGCATGCGGTTGAACCACAGCGGCGCCACCTGCACCGCCAGCAGGCGGGGCAGGAAGTAGCAGTTGACGTCGACCAGGTAGTCCTGCTCGCCCAGCACGCTGGGCCAGCGCCCCAGGCTTTCGCAGTCGTCGCGGCAGATGAAGCGATGCTCGCGGTCCACGATGTTGCGCAGCGAATAGCTCCATGGCCGGCCTTGGCTGCAGACGGCAAGGCAGTCGGCGATGTGCGTGGGCGCCAGCGCGTTGTCGTCGTCCAGGAAGGCCAGGTACTCGCCCTTGGCAAGGAAGGTGGCGGCGCCGTAGATGCGATGGCCGTTCCAGCCGTCCCGGCCGGTGGGGTAGGGCAGCTGGATCAGGTCGATGTGTCCGCGGCCCGCATGCTGCGCGATGGCGGCGCGCGCCTGTTCCCAGTGCTGCGGCCCGTCGGCCACCACCAGGTGCTGGATGTTGCCGTGGCTTTGCGCGGCGACCGATTCAACACAGCGCGCGAGCAGCGGGTTGCCGCCGTGCGCGGTGATCACGGTGACCAGGGGCTGCGCCCGGGTCGAGGCCGGTGCTGTGTGCTGATGCTGCCGGGGCGTCGTCATGCGTCGCGCCAGTGTAGGCCGGCGTCGGCGATTCGGGCTGCCCAGCGTGCGTCAGCGAGAACAGGTCCTTCGGGTCCGCCAGGCTCGGCACGAGTTCCAGCTCACGCCCCAGGCCGTGGCGCTGCAGCTGCTGGTGCAGGTAGCGCAAGGTGGAGAAGTCCTCCAGCGCGAAGCCGACGGAGTCGAACACGGTCAGCTTCTGGGCATGCTCGCGTCCGGGCGCCGCATCGGCCAGCACGCGCCACAGTTCCGTCACCGGAAAGTCCCCGGCCATCTGCTGGATCTCGCCTTCGATGCGGGACTGCGGCTCGTACTCCACCACCACCCGTGCCTCGCGCAGGATGTCCGCATGCAGCTCGGTCTTGCCCGGGCAGTCCCCGCCCACGGCGTTCAGGTGCATGCCGGGCTCGATCATCTCCGGCGTGAGGATGGTGGCGCGGCGCTTGTCGGCGGTGATGGTGGTCACGATGTCCGCGCCGCGCACGGCCTGGGCCGTCGACTCGCAAGGCAGCAGGCGCAGGGCCGGGTAGGGCGCCAGGTTGCGCATCAGGCGGCGGGTGGCGTGCGGGTCGATGTCGTACAGCCTGATCTCGTCGATGCCCAGGTGCCAATGGAAGGCCAGCGCCTGGAATTCGGCCTGCGCGCCGTTGCCGATGAGCGCCATCCGGCGCGCGCCCGGACGGGCCAGCGCCTTCGCGGCCAGCAGCGAGACCGCGGCGGTGCGCAGTGCGGTGGCCAGCGTCATCTCCGACAGCAGCAGCGGATAGCCCGTCTCCACATCGGCCAGCACGCCGAACGCCACCACAGTGGAAAGCCCGCGCGCCGGGTTGCCGGGATGGCCGTTGACGTACTTGAAGGCATAGCGCTGGCCGTCGGACGTGGGCATCAGCTCGATCACGCCGCCTGGTGAATGGTCGACGATGCGAGGCTGTTTCTGGAACTGCGGCCAGCGCAGGAAGTCTTCCCGGATTGTGTTGGCCAGGCCTTCGATGAAGCGTTCGAGACCGACTTTGCGTATCAAGCGCGAGAGGGTGGGCAGGTCGGCGAGCTGGGTCATGGCTTCTCCCTGGTGGCGTCCGTAGATTGGGATTCTTGGCCATGGGGCTGCCAGAATGAAGCCTGCAACTTGGCAACTTTGCTGCTGGACTTGGCAGATTGCCGGCCCAGCTTGGCAATTAAGCAAATGGACGACACCGATCGCCAGCTCATCTCGTTGCTTCGCGACAACGCGCGCCTGTCGGTGGTGGAACTGGCGCGCAAGCTGCGCGTGGCCCGTGCCACGGTGCAGAACCGCATCGCCCGGCTGGAGCGCGAAGGCACCATCGTCGGCTACACCGTGCGCCTGCGTCCCGAAGGCGAGCAGCACGGCATCCGCGCCATGATGAGCATCGCCATCGACGGCCACCACGGCGAACAGGTGCTGCGCCTGCTGCGCGGCCACCCCCAGGTGGTGGCCCTGCACACCACCAACGGCCGCTGGGACCTGCTGGCCGAGCTGCGGGCCGACACGCTCGAGGCCTTCGACACGCTGCTCAACGCCATCCGCGCGATCGAGGGGATCGCCAGCACGGAAACCAGCATCCTGCTGTCCACCCACAAGCTCTGAACAAGCCCGGGGGCGTGGGCGGGCCGCAACGCGGCAGTTGCCTCCGACGGGCAAAGAAAACTAAAGTGGCTCTCCTGCCCCTCGCGGCTTGGAGGTCACACATGGCTGCACGCTCCATTGCGTCGCTTTCGCTCGGATTCGGCCTGGTCTCGATCCCGGTGCGCCTTTACTCGGCCACCGAAAGCTCGGCGACCATCCACTTCAACCTGCTGGCCAAGGACGGCTCGCGCGTCAAGCAGCAGTACATCTCCGAGAAGACCGGCGAAGTGGTGCCGCGCGCCGAGATGGTCAAGGGCTACGAGTTCGAGAAGGACCGCTATGTCATCTTCCAGCCCGAGGAACTCAAGGCGCTGGAGAACAACGCCAGCCACCTGATCGACATCGTCTCCTTCATTCCGGTCGAGGCGGTGGACCCCATCTATTTCGACAAGGCCTACTTCCTGGCGCCCGACAAGCGCGGCGGCAAGCCCTACAACCTGCTCAAGGCCGCCATGCAGGACAGCGGGCGCTGCGCCCTTGCGCGCTGGGCCTGGAAAGGCAAGCAGTACGTGGTGCAGGTGCGTGCGCAGGAGCATGGGCTGGTGCTGCAGCAGCTTCTCTATGCGGACGAAGTGCGCTCGCTGGAAGACCTGGACATCGAGCAGAGCTCCCCCTCGCAGGCCGAGCTCAAGCTGGCGCTGCAGCTCATCGACCAGATCTCGGCCGACAGCTACGACCCCGCCGAATACGAGGACGAGGAGAAGAAGCGCATCCTGGCCGCCATCGACGCCAAGATCGCCGGCCAGGAAGTGGTGGCCATGGCGCACCCCGAGGACAGCGGCGGCGCCGAGGTGATCGACCTGACCGAGATGCTGCGCGCCAGCCTGTCCCGCGCAAGCCGTGGCGCCGGCG
>NZ_BCUU01000009.1 GCF_001591385.1 Variovorax soli NBRC 106424 | reverse complement strand
GCAGGGCCTCCTGCAGCTGCTGGCCGAGGCGGTGATGGGCCGCGCCGGGCTGGTCCAGCACCGCCGAGCGCAAGGCGCCGCGCAGCCAGCCGTCGTCGCCGTCGGCCGAGGGCGGGTCGCGCTCCTGCAGCATCGCCAGGTCCACGCACACCGCGCTGATGGTGCTGTCCGCACCGGTGAACAGCTCGAAAGCCTGGTTGCCGAATGCGGCGATGGCCTGGCCCTGGTCCAGCTTGCGCCCGCAGAACCAGCCGGTGGGCACCTGCTGCGACAGGAAGCCGACCGACACCGAGCCCGGCCGGGATTCCCCGCACTGCAGGACGGCCCGGTTGGTCGACTCCCGGAAGATCTGGACGGGGCCCAGCCGCAGCTCCTCCATCAGGCCTTCGAAGGGACCGTGCGACAACTGCTCGTAGCGCTGCTCCCAGTCGCCCAGTCCGCTGCCGTGCGCCTGTGCATCCGCCGAGCGGACGGCGGAAAAATGGAAGGCCTCGGCATCGTTCATCGTCCCGCGATGCTGGCACCTGGCGCCGCGAGCGGCAATCCGGGCCGCCCCGCGTGTGTCCGGTCTGCAACCGCTTGTGCACCCTCGGGCAGAATCGGACGCCATCCCGCCGCCCGCCCTTGCGCGCCGCAGCCCGACGCCACGACGATGCCCTCCACCTTGCACGCGCCCGCGCGCCCCCCGACCGGCCTGGTGCTGACGGGCGGCGGTGCCCGCGCGGCCTACCAGGTGGGCGTGCTTGAGGCCATTGCCGAGCTGCGCCGGATCCATGCGCCGGAAGAATCGCCCGCAAGCAGCCCCTTCGGCGTCATCACCGGCACCTCAGCCGGCGCCATCAATGCGGCCGCGCTGGCCTGCGGCGCGGACGACTTTGCCACCACCGTGCGCCGCCTGGCCGAGACCTGGCGCAACTTCCACGCCGAGCAGGTCTACCGCGTCGATTCGCTGGCCATGCTCAACAGCGCGGCGCGCTGGCGCCTGCTGCTGGGCATGGGGCAATTGCTGGCCCGGCTGCTGCGCATCAAGCCGCGCTCGCTGCTGGACAACACGCCGCTGGCCGAGCTGCTGCAGCGCACGGTGCCGCTGGAGCGCCTGCCGGGCCTGCTGCGTTCGGGCCAGCTGCAGGCGCTGGCCATCACGGCCTCCAGCTACAGCTCGGGCGAGCATGTGTGCTTCTTCGACAGCGCCATCACCACGCAGACCTGGGTGCGCACCCAGCGGCTGTCGGCGCACGGGCGCATCGGCCATGCGCACCTGCTGGCGTCCTCCGCCATTCCCTTCATCTTTCCCGCGGTGCCGCTGGGCATCCGCGGGCGGACGGAGTATTTCGGCGACGGCTCCATGCGCCAGTCGACACCGCTGGCGCCGGCCATCCACCTGGGGGCGCAGCGCATCCTGGCCATCGGCGCCGGGCGCATGAACGAGCCGCACGACGAAACCCAGCTGCCGCCCAACACCCTCACCGGCCATCCGTCGATGGCGCAGATCGCGGGGCATGTGCTGTCCAGCATCTTCCTGGATTCGCTGGGGGTGGACGTGGAGCGGCTGCGGCGGGTCAACCACACGCTCTCGCTCATTCCGCCCGGAGCGCGGGCCGCCAGCGGCCTGCGGCAACTGGACCTGCTGCTGATCTCGCCCTCGCAGCGCATCGACGCGATCGCCGCCCGCCACGTGGACGCCCTGCCCGGCCCGGTGCAGCGCCTCTTCGTGGGCCTGCAGCCCAACAGCGTGACGCAGCTCAAGGCCGCCGCCTTCGCCAGCTACCTGCTGTTCGAGACGCCGTTCACCGAGGAGCTGATTGCCCTGGGCCGGGCCGACACCCTGGCCAGGCGCAGCGAGGTGTGTGCCTTCTTCGGCTGGCCTCAGGCCGCGTCGGGCGCGGACAGCCGCTTGAGCATGCGCACCGCGTCTTCCACGCCCTCGTAGTAGCCGACGGCCACGCCCGCTTCCTCGAAGCCGCGCTGGCGGTAGAAGGCCATGGCCCCGGGGTTGGTGATGCGCACTTCGAGCCGCAGCAGCTTGCAGCCGGCCACCCGGGCCGTGGCCTCCAGCCAGGCGAGCAGGGCCGAGCCCAGGCCGTGCCGGCGCTGGGCCCCGCGCACGGCCAGCAGGGCCAGGTGCGCCTCTTCCTGCCCGTACTGCATGATGCCGAAGCCCGCCACGCCGATGCCCTGGCGCGCCACGACGACGTTGGTGTCGGCGTCGTGGATGCTGTGCATCACCCGCCGGGTGGTCCAGCGCCAGGCCAGGCCGTACTCGATGGCATCGCGCGACAGCTCGGCAATGGCCAGCGCGTCGGTGGTGCGCGCGAGGTCGATATCGTGGTGGTAGATCACGAGTGGGCCCTGGTTCACGACGACTATAGCCCGCCAACTAAAATACCGCTCCCCCCGCCTGGAGGCCGGGCCGCGCCGTCCGGCGGGGCCGGCGCCTCCTGCCCCTGAAGCCTCCACTCAACCGAAAAGCGCACGCTCGATGACCCAGCGCAAACTGTTCGTCACCACCGCCCTGCCCTACGCCAACGGCAAGTTCCACATCGGCCACGTCATGGAATACATCCAGGCCGACATCTGGGTGCGGTTCCAGCGAATGCAGGGCGCCGAGGTGAACTTCGTCTGCGCCGACGACGCCCACGGCGCGGCCATCACCATTGCCGCCGACAAGGCGGGCGTGACGCCGCAGCAGTTCGTGGCCGACATCGCCGCGGGCCGCAAGCCCTACCTCGACGGCTTTCACATCGCCTTCGACAACTGGCACTCCACCGACGCGCCGGAAAACCACGAGCTGGCTCGCCAGATCTACCTCGACCTGAAGAAGGCGGGGCTGATCGAGACGCGCCCGGTCGAGCAGTTCTACGACCCCGAAAAGGGCATGTTCCTGGCCGACCGCTTCATCAAGGGCGAGTGCCCCAACTGCCATGCCAAGGACCAGTACGGCGACAACTGCGAGGTGTGCGGCGCCGTGTATGCGCCCACCGAGCTGATCAACCCCTACTCGGCCCTCTCGGGCGCCAAGCCCGAGCTGCGCAGCTCCGACCATTTCTTCTTCCGGCTCTCCGACCCGCGCTGCGAGGCCTACCTGAAGGAATGGACCACCGCGCCCGGCCATGTGCAGCCCGAGGTGCAGAACAAGATCCGCGAGTGGCTGCACAAGAAGGAAGACGGCACCGGTGGCCTGGGCGACTGGGACATCAGCCGCGACGCGCCCTACTTCGGCATCGAGATTCCGGACGCGCCGGGCAAGTACTTCTACGTGTGGCTCGACGCGCCCGTGGGCTACCTCGCCTCGCTGAAGAACCTGCTGGACAAGACCTGTGTCGAAGCCGCCGGCGAAGGCATCTCCTACACCGAGTACATGGCCCAGCCCGACCTGGAGCAGGTGCACTTCATCGGCAAGGACATCATCACCTTCCACACGCTGTTCTGGCCGGCCATGCTGCACTTCTCGGGCCGCAAGGCGCCGGACGCCATCTACGTGCACGGCCATCTCACGGTGAACAACGAGAAGATGAGCAAGAGCCGCGGCACCGGCATCGACCCGCTCAAGTACCTGAGCGTGGGCCTGAACCCCGAGCACCTGCGCTACTACCTGGCGGCCAAGCTCAACGGGCGCAACGAGGACATCGACTTCAACCCCGAGGACTTCATCGCCCGCGTCAACTCCGACCTGGTGGGCAAGTTCATCAACATCGCCAGCCGCGCAGCGGGCTTCATCGCCAAGCGCTTCGACGGCAAGCTGGGCACGCCCAGCGCCGACGGCGGCGCGCTGCTGGCCGCCCTGCAGGCCGAGGCGAAGACCATCGCCCAGCTCTACGACAGCCGCGACTTCGCCCGCGCCCTGCGCGACGTGATGCAGCTGGCCGACAAGGTCAACGAGTACGTCGACCATAACAAGCCCTGGGAGCTGGCCAAGAAGCCCGACCAGGTGGAGCGCCTGCAGGATGTGTGCAGCACCTGCATCGAGGCCTTCCGCCTGCTCACCATCTACCTCAAGCCGGTGCTGCCGGCGCTGGCGGTGCAGGTCGAGGCCTTCCTGGGCTGCGATGCGCTCGGCTGGGCCGATGCCGGACGCCTGCTGGGCGCGGGCCACGCCATTGCCGACTACAAGCACCTGATGCAGCGCGTCGACCCCAAGCTGCTCGACCAGCTGCTGGAGCCGCCGGCGCCTGAGCCCGAAGCGAAGCCCGAGGCCGCCGCGCCCGGCGGCGAGCCGCTGGCCGAGACCATCGGCATCGACGACTTCGCCAAGATCGACCTGCGTATCGCCAAGATCCTGGCCTGCGAGAAGGTCGAGGGCTCGACCAAGCTGCTGCGCCTGACGCTGGACGTGGGCGAAGGCAAGACCCGCAACGTGTTCTCCGGCATCGCCAGCGCCTACCAGCCCGAGCAGCTGGTGGGCAAGCTCACGGTGATGGTGGCCAACCTGGCGCCGCGCAAGATGAAGTTCGGCGTGTCCGAAGGCATGGTGCTGGCCGCCAGCCACGCCGACGAGAAGGCGCAGCCGGGCATCCACGTGCTGGAACCCTGGCCGGGCGCCACGCCCGGCATGCGGGTACGCTGAACCCATGACACCTGCGCAGGCCGCTCTTCTTCTTCGCCCGGCGCTGGCGGCTGCCGTGCTGGGTTCGGCGGGCATCGGCCTCACGGGCTGCGCCGTCGTCAGCGTGGCCAGCGCCACCGTGAGCGTTGCCAGCACGGCCGTGAGCGTGGGCGCCAGCGCCGTCGGCCTCGCTGCAGACGCCGCCATCGGCACGGCGCGCATCACCGGCAAGGCAGTGGGCGCGGCGGCCGATGCGGCGCTTCCTTCCTCCTCCTCTTCTTCCTCCGAACCTGCGAGCGAGCCGTGACGGAAGGCATGTCCGAAGACGCGACTTCGCGCCTGACCGAACTGGAGATCAAGGCGAGCTATGCCGAGGACCTGCTCGAGCAGCTGAACATGACGATCTACCGCCAGCAGCAGCAGATCGACAGCCTCATCCAGCAGATCGCCCAGTTGCGCGAGCAGAGCAGCCGTACGGCGCAGGACCCGGCCACCCGCAACCTGCGCGACGAACTACCCCCACATTACTAGATCCCTCCGGTAGGGGTCCTACTGCACCAGCCTGTCGGTCAGTGGTGCCAGGTCCGACAACGGGATCAGATCCGACAAACCATCGCTTTCCAGCGCGCGCCCCGCGCCCTTGTGCGGGCGGACAGGCCGCGTGGCCTCGTGGCCGTTCAGGCCGAGCTCGGCCAGGTGCTCGGGCGTGCCGGGCGGCTTGCGCTTGTGCACGAAGTCGGCACGCAGCTGGTGGTACGGCTGGCCGGGCTCGAAGAAGTTGCGGTGCATCTCGGCCAGTTCCTCGTCGCGGTACTGCTGCAGCGGCTTGGCGGCCTCGTCGCGTGCACGAGCGGTCTTCTTGTGCGTGATGCGGCGGCCCAGCTCGGGTGCGCTCGCCAGTTCGGCTGCCAGGCGCAGCACGGCGTCGCCGAATTCCTCCGACGGCACATGCAGCAGCCGGTCGGCCAGGCCCAGGCGGCAGGCGCGCCGCGCACTCACCGGCAAGGCGTCGACCGCCAGCTGCAGGGCCATGTCCGGCCCCACGCGGCGCGGCAGCGTGTAGGTCCAGTACTCCGAGCCGTGCAGCCCCATGAGCCGGTAGTGCGGGTTGAGCACCACGCCTTCGCGGCACCAGACCTCGTCGCCCGCCAGGGCCAGCATGGCGCCGCCCGCGGCCGCGTTGCCGCCCAGGGCCGAGATCACCCAGCGGTCGGTGGTCTCGAGCACGGCCCGCACCACGTCGTTCATGGCGTGGATGTTCGCCCACGATTCGACCGCGGGATCGGCCGCCGCCTCGATGGCATTGAGATGGATGCCGTTGGAGAAGAAGCCGCGCGAGCCGCCCAGCACCAGCACCCGCGTGGGCCGGGTGCAGGCCCATTGCCAGGCCGCCAGCAGCCGGCGGCACTGCGCCGTGCTCATGGCGCCGCCGGCGTACGAGAACGACAGCATGCCGGCCTCGCCCAGCTCGCGGTAGCGGATCTCGCTCCAGGTGCGGCGGCCCTCGGGCAGCTCCAGCGGCGCCGGCACCTCGGGCAGCTTGGGCATGTGCTCACCCAGCGCTTCGGCCAGCGCATCGACCGCCGCGCGCTTGAAGCCGGGCGCCTCGCCCGGCGCGGCCACCGGGCGCAGCTGCGGGATCCACACCGCGCCGTCGACGGTGGCGCGGCAGATGGCGCCGTCGCGCGTGGCGATCAATTCGCCCGGGGCGCCGCGCAGCTCGTCCTCGAAATGGCCGCCGTGCAGGTACCAGCGCCGGCCCAGCAATTCATCCTGCACGCCGGGCTGCGAATCGGCGGCGCGCAAGCGGCGCAGCACCTGCTCGGTGCTGTCCCGCCGCCAGTCGATGCCCCGCTCGGGCTGGCGCATGAAGCAGCGCCAGCCGGCGGCCAGGTCGGCGGCCTTCTGGCGCTTGGGGGTGTACTTGCCGGTGGCAAAGCGCTTCACCGCCTGCATGACGGCCGCCACGGCGGCATCGGCCACCTCGCCCCGGTACAGCTCGCTCTTGCCCACCTCGGACACGGGGAACGGGCCGCTGGCCCAGACATCGCCGGCGTCCATCTCGGCCACCGCCTCCAGCACGGTCACGCCCCACGCCGGCGCGCCCTGCTGCACCGCCCAGTCCAGCGACGAAGGCCCGCGGTCGCCGGGCGGGCCGGGATGCACGATCAGGCAGGTGTGCGATCGCCAGACGTCTTCCGGGATGGCGGTGGTCAGCATGGGCGCCACGATGAGCTGCGGCGCGTGGCGTGCCACCGCGGCGCGCAGCGCGTCGTCGTCCCCCAAGGCCAATTCGACCCCCACCGTGTAGCCCTGGTCGCTCAGCTCGGCATGGACGCGCTGGGTCAAGCTGTTGAACGCACTGGCAACGAGCAAGATGTGCATCAGGATCCTCCCGGTTTCCGGACTGTTTTTCTGGCGAGGCGTGAATTTGTTATCGCCAGTTAACAATGTATATCTTCGAACCAGAACGCAACGCAATGTCACATGACGTCGTTTGACGCCATTTGAGTAAGAAGGCAGTACGGCCAGAAGGCGTAGACCGACGCCTCCCCGAAAACCGGCGGGCCCCGTCGCCGCCGCCGCGCGATCGGCCTACACTGGCGGCATGCCCGCCCTGCCTGTCTTGACGATGTCGCGCCGACGGCGCTTCATCGCGCGGTTGCTGCATTGCGGGCCTCCGGAGCCGAACCGTTTCCTTTGCGAACCGTTCGACTTCCGGAGACTCACTTGCCCCTGAATTTCACCTTCAGACCGCGCCTGCTCGATGCAGTGCGCGGTTACGACCGTTCACGCTTCTTCAAGGACCTGGGCGCGGGCGCCACGGTGGGCATCGTCGCCCTGCCGCTGGCCATGGCCTTCGCCATCGCCTCGGGGCTGACGCCCGAGGCGGGCATCTGGACGGCCATCATCGCCGGCTTCCTGATCGCCGCCTTGGGCGGCTCGGCCGTGCAGATCGGCGGACCCGCCGGCGCCTTCATCGTCATCGTCTACGGCATCGTGGAGCGCTACGGCGTGGCCAACCTGCTGATCGCCACCGCCTGCGCCGGCGTGGTGCTGTTCCTGCTGGGCCTGTTCCGGCTGGGCACGCTGGTGCGATACGTGCCGGTGTCGATCGTGGTGGGTTTCACCAACGGCATCGCAACGCTGATCCTGCTGTCGCAGCTGCGCGATCTGCTGGGACTGACTGTCGAGAAGATGCCCGCCGACATGTTCTCGCAGATGGCCACGCTGTGGGAGCACCGGGGCAGCTTCAACCCCTACGCCTTCGGCCTGGGCGCCACCTGCGTGGCGGGCCTGTTCATCTGGCCGCTGCTGCTGCACGACAAGTCGCGCTTCGGCTATGCCGTGCACCTCATGTTCGGCCGCGTCACCGAACTGCGGCCGGTGAAGGTGGCCAGCCGCGTGCCGGGCCCCATCGTGGCCCTGGTGAGCCTGACGGCCGTGGCCTGGGCTTTCGAGCTGCCGGTGGAAACCATCGGCACCCGCTTCGGCGGCATTCCGCAAGGCCTGCCGGCCTTTGCCCTGCCGGAGTTCAGCTGGGAAACCGTCAAGCAGCTGGTGTCGCCCACGCTGACCATCGCCATCCTGGGCGCCATCGAATCGCTGCTGTGCGCCCGGGTGGCCGACCAGGTCAGCGGCCTGCCGCGCCACGACCCGAACCAGGAGCTGATGGCCCAGGGGGCGGCCAACCTGGTGGCGCCCTTCTTCGGCGGCATGCCGGCCACCGGCACCATCGCCCGCACGGTGACCAACATCCGGGCGGGCGCCACCTCGCCGGTCGCCGGCATCGTGCATGCGCTCACGCTGATGGCGGTGGTGCTGCTGGCCGCGCCGCTGGCGCGGCTGGTGCCGCTGTCGGTGCTGGCCGGCATCCTGATCTTCGTGGCCTGGAACATGGGCGAGTGGCGCGAATTCGCGCCCTACATGCTGCTTCGCTTCAGCAACCACTACCGCCTGCTGATGCTGGGCACCTTCTTTCTCACGGTGGTGTTCGACCTCACGGTGGCGGTGCAGGCGGGCATCGTGCTGGCCTGCGTGCTGTTCATCCGCCGCATGAACACGCTGTTCCGGGTGGAGCTGGTGTCGCTGGAGCCGCCGGTGCTCACCTATCGCCTCTACGGCGCCTTCTTCTTCGGGGCGGCGAACAAGCTCGACGCCGCCATCCAGGCGGTGGAGCGCGCGCCGCGCGGCATGACGGTGGTGCTGGACGCCATGCACATGATCCAGCTGGACACCACCGGCCTGGATGCGCTGCGCCAGTTGCACAAGGCAGTGCTGGCCCGGGGCGGCACGCTCCGGCTGGACTCGCTGCAGCCGCAGCCGCAGGGCCTGATCGAGCGCTCGGGATTCGCCGCCGAACTGGCGGCGGGCGCCGCAGGGCCCGCGCACCAGTAAAATCGCGGGCAGCCAAAGGTACCCCACCCCATGTTCTCTTTCTTCCGTCGCCCCCACTACAGCTCCGAAATCACCAATTTCATCGAGGAAATGCGGCAAAAGAAGCCCACCCTCGAAGCCGAGCAGCGCGCCGGCCGCGCCCTGCTGTGGGACAAGCACCTCGACCGCGAGTCGCTGGAGGAGTTCAGCGAGGCACGGGTGGCCCAGCAGCCGTACGTCTACCAGACCCAGCCTACCAGCAAGTAAGCGCGTCACCGGTCGATGACCAGCGAGGCGTACAGCACACAGGACGACGACGGCTCGCCCGTCGTCTCGCCCATGCCCGAAGTCGTCGACCAGGTTGCCCTCGCCCGCCTCTACGGCGAGCCGCTGTTCGCGCTGCCGAACGACCTTTACATCCCGCCCGAGGCGCTGCGCGTCTTCCTGGAGGCCTTCGAGGGGCCGCTGGACCTGCTGCTCTACCTCATCCGCAAGCAGAACTTCAACATCCTCGACATCCCCATGGCGGGGCTCACGCGCCAGTACCTGGCCTACGTCGACGAGATCCGCCAGACCAACCTGGAGCTGGCCGCCGAGTACCTGCTGATGGCGGCGATGCTGATCGAGATCAAGTCGCGCATGCTGCTGCCGCCCAAGAAGACGGCCGAGGGCGAAGAGGCGGAAGACCCGCGGGCCGAGCTGGTGCGCCGGCTCATGGAGTACGAGCAGACCAAGATGCAGGCCGCCGCCATCGGCGCCATGCCCACCTTCGGCCGCGATTTCTGGCGGGCCAATGTCTACATCGAGCAGTCGCTGAAGCCGCGCTTTCCCGATGTGAACGTGGTCGACCTGCGCGACGCCTGGGCCGACATCCTCAAGCGGGCCAAGCTGGTGCAGCACCACAAGATCTCGCGGGAAGAACTCAGCGTGCGCGAGCACATGAGCATCGTGCTGCGCCACCTGCAGGGGCGCCGCTTCGTCGAATTCGAGAACCTGTTCGACGTGAGCCGTGGCGTGCCGGTAATGGTGGTCACCTTCATCGCCATGCTCGAACTGGCCAAGGAAACCCTGGTCGAGATCACGCAGGCCGAGGCCTTCGCCCCGATCTACGTGCGTTTGGCCTACTCGCCCGCCTGAACCCGCGCGCCCGCCAAGGGCCTCAGTTCGTTGCGAAGCAATAGAGAAGGCCGGCGCTGCCGCTCATCTTCAGTTGGTCGACGCTGCAGCCGCGGGTGCCGTGCGAGGCGTTCCACGAAGCGTTGGCCACCGGATCGGGGTTGGTGCCCTTGCGGTCATGGTGGCCGACGATGGCCGAGCCGCCGTCGGACTTCGTCCAGTTGCCGCAGGTGGTGTCCTTGCCCGCTTCGGGCACGGCCACCGTGCCGTCGGGACGCGAGCCGGTGAGGATGTCGTGCCGGTTGACCGGATCACCGAAGCCGCTGACCGGCTCGCCCTTTTCGGTGAGCGAGGTGTCCTTGCCCAGCTTGGCGTTGGGGCTGTGCAGGTCGGCCACGCTGCTGGCCACCATCACGCCCTTGGCGTTGTACCAGGGGCCATTGCCGATGCGGTCGCGCGCATTGACCGCCGGTGCGCTGCCGCTGGCCGTGGTGCTTAGGTAGGCACGCCAGGTGCGGCCGCCGCCGCCCGCCGACGCCGCCAGTGCCTGGCACCAGGCGTCGGCGCCGGTCAGCCCGCCCAGGTCGCCGCCCTTGCCCGGGCCGTTGCTGGTGATGAAGAAGCCCATGGGTTTGGACCCCATGCCGGTGGCGCAGGCGGCCAGCAGCCCCGCAGCGCACAGCGCAGCTGCAGCGAGTCGAATCGGCTTGGCGTGACGGATCATGGGCAGTCCCCCGGGATTTGGAGTTGAAGGAGCCGCCACGCTAGCGCAAGCCCCCGCCGCCATCAAGGCGGGATTCACTGCTGGCGCAATCAGCCGAGTTCGGCCGTGGGCTCGCGCCCCATCAGGGCTGCCACCACGTCGGCCGGCCGGGCGCCGCCATCCAGCAGGGCCACGACGCCGCTGGCAATGGGCATCTCGACGCCCAGTTGCGCGGCGCGCTGCACGACGGTGCGGGCGCAGTACACGCCTTCTGCCACGTGGCCGAGGGATTGCACCGCCTCGGCCAGGCTCATGCCCTGGGCCAGGAGCAGGCCCACCTTGCGGTTGCGCGACAGGTCGCCGGTGGCGGTGAGCACCAGGTCGCCCAGGCCCGACAGGCCCATGAAGGTGTCGGCCCGCGCACCGAGCGCGCAGCCCAGGCGCGTCATCTCGGCCAGGCCGCGAGTGATGAGCGCGGCCCGCGCATTCAGGCCCAGCGCCAGCCCGTCGGCCAGGCCGGTGGCGATGGCCAGCACGTTCTTCACCGCGCCGCCCACTTCGACGCCGACGATGTCGTCATTGGCATACACGCGCAGCGACGGGCCATGGAAGGCTTCGACCAGCGCCTGGCGCACGTCGGCATGGGTGCTGGCCGCCACCAGGGCGGTCGGCTGGCCCCGCGCCACTTCCAGGGCGAAGCTGGGGCCGCTGAGCACGCCGGCCGGAAGGTCGGGCGCGACCTGGGCCTGGATCTCGTGCGCCAGCAGGCCGGTGTCCTGGCCGCTGCCCTGCGCCGGTTCCACGCCCTTGCAGAGCCAGGCCACGGGTACGCGCAGCCCGCGCAAGGCCTGCAACTGCTCGCGCAGCGCCGCCATGGGCGTGGCGACGATCACCAGTTTTGCCGCGCGGGCCGCATCAAAGGCGGTTCCGCCAACGATTCGCAAGGACGGCGGGAAGGCGACGCCCGGCAGGTAGCGGCGGTTCTCCCGCTCGGCCTGCATGGCGGCCAGCTGCGCCGCGTCGCGCGCCCACAGGCTGACCTCATGGCGGCCGGTGGCATTGATGGCCAGCGCCGTTCCCCAGGCACCGGCGCCAAGCACGCAGATCTTCATCTTCGAGGCACGCCGCGCCTCAGCGCGGCATGTTGCCGTTTACTGGGCCGGAGTGCCGGCGGCCTGCGCCTGCTGCTGCTCGAACATGGCCTGGAAGTTGATCTCGGCCAGGTGCACGGGCGGGAAGCCGGCGCGCTGGATCGTGTCCGCCACGTTGCCGCGCAGGTAGGGGTAGACGATCTGCGGGCAGGCAATGCCCAGGATGGGCGACATCTGGTCCTGCGGCAGGTTGCGGATCTCGAAGATGCCGGCCTGCTTGGCTTCGACCAGGAACACCGTCTTGTCGTTGATCTTGGTCTGCACGGTAGCCGACACGGTCACCTCGAAGATGCCGTCGTTGACCGGCTGCGCGTCCACGCCCAGCTGGATGTCGACGGTGGGTGCTTCCTGCTCGAGCAGGATGGCCGGCGAATTGGGCTGCTCCAGCGACAGGTCCTTCAGGTAGACGCGTTGGATCTGGAAAACGGGATCTTGGTTGTCGGCCATGGTGTTCTTTCGGGTATCAAGACAAGGCCCGCCGGGAAGCAATTCCCGTCGCGGGCCAGAGGTGAATCGGTGATTATGACCGGTGGGCGCGACACGCCCGCAGGAGGTTCAGGCGGCCTTGAGCAGCGGCTCGAGGCCGCCGCGGCTGTCCAGCGCCATCAGGTCGTCGCAGCCGCCCACGTGGGTGTCGCCGATGAAGATCTGCGGCACCGTGCGGCGCTGGGTGATCTGCATCATGGTGGCGCGGGCGTCGGGGTCGGCGTCCACGCGGATTTCCTCGATCTGATCCACGCCCTTGGACTTGAGGATCTGCTTGGCGCGGATGCAGTAGGGGCAAACCGCGGTGGTGTACATCTTGACGGGCTTCATCTTGGGTATCTGGCGCGAGCCTCAGGCTTTTTCAAGCGGCAGGTTAGCGTCTTTCCAGGACTTGAGTCCGCCCGCCAGGGCTTGGGCCTGCTCGTAGCCGAGCTTCTTGGCCACGGCCACGGCGCGCTGGGCGCGCGCGCCGCTGGCGCACACGATGAGCAGCGGCAGCGACTTGTTCTTCACGGTGCCGGCCAGCTTGGCCTCGAGCTGGTCGAGCGGCACGTTGCGCGCGCCGCTCACGTGGCCGGCGGCAAATTCCTCGGGGGGGCGGATGTCCACCACCACCGCACGCTGGCGGTTGATGAGCTGCACGGCGCCCTCGGCGCTCAGCGCGCCCTGGCCGGCCTTCTGCAGCATGGGGACGAACAGCATGGCGCCGGAGCTGATTGCAACCAGGAACAGCACCCAGTTGGCAATGACGAAGTCGAAGAAGAATTTCACGGGAGTCCTTGGATGACGAACCCCGGATTTTAGAATGTCGGGTTTTGCGGATCTGCCGATGGCAGTCCCTCCCAGTCGAAAAAGGGCCCCTACACATGTACAAGCTGGTGCTGATTCGCCATGGCGAATCGACCTGGAACCTCGAAAACCGCTTCACCGGTTGGACCGACGTCGACCTCACCCCCACCGGCATCGAGCAGGCCAAGCAGGCCGGCCGGCTGCTCAAGGCCGAGGGCTACGACTTCGACATCGCCTACACCAGCGTGCTCAAGCGCGCCACGCGCACCCTGTGGCACACGCTGGACGAGCTCGACCGCACCTGGCTGCCCGTGGTGCATTCCTGGCGCCTGAACGAACGCCATTACGGCGCCCTGCAGGGCCTGAACAAGGCCGACATGGCCAAGCAGTACGGCGACGAGCAGGTGCTGATCTGGCGCCGCAGCTACGACACGCCGCCCCCGCCGCTGGAGCCGAACGACCCGCGCAGCGAGCGGGCCGACGTGCGCTACGCCAAGCTCTCGCCCGAGCAGATTCCGCTCACCGAGTGCCTCAAGGACACGGTGGCGCGCGTGCTGCCCTTCTGGAACGAATCCATGGCGCCGGCCATCCGCGCCGGCCGCCGGCTGGTGGTGGCCGCCCACGGCAACTCCATCCGCGCCCTGGTGAAATACCTCGATGGCATTTCCGACGCCGACATCGTGGGCCTGAACATCCCCAACGGCATTCCGCTGGTCTACGAACTCGATGGCGATCTCAAGCCGCTGCGCCACTACTACCTGGGCGATGCCGAGGCCGCCGCCAAGGCCGCGGCGGCCGTCGCCAACCAGGGAAAGGCCTAGCGCCCCGCACAGGCTTGGAACTGTTGTGGATGCTTCGCTTCCAAGCTGTGTATATTGACCCGGTTCGCTGACAGGACACCAGGACTCCCCCATGGGCCAGAAACTCAAGATTACAGGCTGGGTCGCCGCCGGCGCCGTGGCCGGCGCGCTGACCACCGTCTCGCTGCAAACCGTTGCCCGCGGCTCGCTGGCCCCGCTTCCGCTCGAAGAGCTGCAACAGCTCGCCGCCGTGTTCGGCATGGTCAAGAGCGACTACGTGGAGCCGGTGGACGAGAAGAAGCTCATCTCCGACGCCATCTCCGGCATGGTGGCCGGGCTCGACCCCCATTCCCAGTACTTCGACAAGAAGTCCTTCAAGGAATTCAAGGAAGGCACCACTGGCCGCTTCGTCGGCGTGGGCATCGAGATCTCGCAGGAAGACGGCCTGGTCAAGATCGTCTCGCCCATCGAGGGCTCGCCCGCGTTCCGCGCGGGCCTCAAGCCCAACGACATGATCACCAAGATCGACGACACGGCCGTGCGCGGCCTGACGTTGAACGAGGCCGTCAAGCGCATGCGCGGCGAAGCCAACACCAAGGTACAGCTGACCATCTTCCGCAAGGACGAGAACCGCACCTTCCCGGTGACCATCACCCGGGAGGAAATCCGCACGCAGTCGGTGCGCGGCAAGATGCTGGAACCCGGCTACGGCTGGATCCGCCTGTCGCAGTTCCAGGAACGCACGGTCGACGACTTCGTCAAGAAGGTCGAGGAACTGTACAAGGCCGACCCCAACCTCAAGGGCCTCGTGCTCGACCTGCGCAACGACCCGGGCGGTTTGCTCGACGCGGCCGTGGCCATCTCGGCCGCCTTCCTGCCCGAGAACGTCACGGTGGTGTCCACCGACGGCCAGCTGCCCGAGAGCAAGTCGGTCTACAAGGCAGCGCCCGAGTACTACCAGCGCCGCTCCGGCAGCGACCCGCTGCGCGGCCTGCCGGCGGCGCTCAAGTCGGTGCCCCTGGTGGTGCTGGTCAACGAAGGCTCGGCATCGGCCAGCGAGATCGTGGCCGGCGCCTTGCAGGACCACAAGCGCGCCACGGTCATGGGCAGCCAGACCTTCGGCAAGGGCTCGGTGCAGACCGTGCGCCCGCTCGGCCCCGACACCGGCCTGAAGATCACCACGGCGCGTTACTACACGCCCAGCGGTGCGTCCATCCAGGCGCGCGGCATCGTGCCCAACGTGCTGGTCGACGAAACCGCCGAGGGCAGCCCCTATGCCATCCTGCGCATGCGCGAGGCCGACCTCGACAAGCACCTGACCAGCGGCCAGGGCCCCGAGGACAAGAGCGCGGACCGCGAAAAGGCCCGCGAGGAAGCGCGCAAGCGGCTGGAAGCCGAAGCTCTGAAGTCGCCCCAGGACCGCAAGGCGCCCGATTTCGGCTCCGACAAGGACTTCCCGCTGATGCAGGCCCTGGCGCAGCTCAAGGGCCAGCCGGTCCTGGTGAGCAAGACCCAGGTCGAGCGCAAGGAAGAGAAGAAAGAGAACTAGCCCCCTCAAGGGGCCAACACCTGCGGCCTGGCAACGCCAGCCCGCGGTGTTTCCCTAACGGGCTTCGCCCGCTCGCCGCTTTGCAGCTGCCAAGCCATGGAAGACGACGACCTGCTGCGCTATTCGCGCCACATCCTGCTGGAGGAGTTCGGCATCGACGGCCAGGCCCGCGTATCGGCGGGCCATGCGCTCGTGATCGGCGCAGGCGGGCTGGGCTCGCCAGTGGCGATGTACCTGGCCGGTGCCGGGGTCGGGCACATCACGCTGGTGGACGACGACGAGGTCGACCTGACCAACCTCCAGCGCCAGATCGCCCACACGGCCGCTCGCGTCGGCCAGGCCAAGGTCCGGTCGGCGGCGACTGCCATGGGCGACCTCAACCCCACCATCCGGGTCGAGACCCACGTGCGCCGGGCCGACGCGCCCCTGCTCGAAGAGCTGGTGCCGCAGGCCCAGGTGGTCATCGACTGCTCCGACAACTTCGCGACCCGCCAGCTGGTGAACCAGGCCTGCGTGCGTCACGGGCGGCCGCTGGTGGCCGGCGCCGCCATCCGGTTCGACGGCCAGCTCAGCGTGTACGACACGCGCGACGAAGCCTCCCCCTGCTACGCCTGCGTCTTTCCGGCCGACGCGCATTTCGAGGAAACGCGCTGTGCCGTGCTGGGGGTGTTCGCGCCGGTGGTGGGCACCATCGGCGTGCTGCAGGCCGGTGAAGCGCTGAAGCTGCTGGCCGGCATCGGCGAGCCGCTGGCCGGGCGCCTGCTGATGTTCGACGGCCGCACGGCCAGCTTCGACACCCTGCGCGTCGCCCGCGATCCGGGCTGCCCGGTCTGCGGAAACCGCCACCACGGCAACGCCCACAGCTGAAATCCCCATCGCCGGGCCTCAGGCGTCGATGTCGGCGCACTCCTACAGCGCGAAGCCCTCACAACTTGCACCATATGGTGCAACCGATCGATACGATTGGCACTCCTGGACCATTGCTCCTCGTCAGTGGCAGGCCGAAAAATGTGAATGTCTTCCGACATGCCAAGGACGCTCAAGACATACATCGTCGAAGACAACGCCACGATCCGGGAAAACCTGGTCGGGACCTTGGAGGAACTGACCCGAGTCTCGGCCATCGGCCATTCCGAAACTGAATCCGACGCCAGGCGCTGGCTTCATGAGCATGCCAACGACTGGGACCTGACCATCGTCGACCTCTTTCTCAAGCAAGGCAGCGGCCTGGGCGTCCTGCAGGAATGCCTCCAGCGCCTGTCCACCCAGAAGGTGGTGGTGCTCAGCAACTACGCCACGCCCGACATCCGCAAGCGTTGCGCGCAACTGGGCGCGGATGCCGTGTTCGACAAGTCCAATGAAATCGACGCACTGGTGGACTACTGCGCGCTGCTCTCCAGCGACTCAGGCGCGGCGGCCAGTGCGCCGTAGCCGCAGCCTCCTCCCCGGCCGCTTGGCGGCAGCGCCCGGGCGCCGTCGGCCCGCGGGGCTGCCGCAAGTGCAGGCATGCGGCAGTGCAGCACAGCCCGGGGGCCTGCGCTGCGCTTTCGCGACCGGCTCAGTCGATCAGCTTGTTCTTCAGGGCGTAGTAGGTGAGGTCGCTGTTGGAGGACAGGTTCATCTTCTCCATCAGCCGGGTGCGGTAGGTGCTGACCGTCTTCACGGACAGCGACAGCGCCTTGGCGATGTCGCCCGCGGTTTCGCCCTTGGCGAGTTTCAGGAACACCTGGAACTCGCGCTCGGACAGTTGCTCGTGCGGCGCGCTGTCGGTCTTGCGGTCCAGCTGGCGCGCCAGCAGGTCGGCCACGGCCGGCGTGATGTGGCGGCGGCCCAGGGCGATGGTGCGGATGGCGTTCACGATTTCCATCGGATCGCATTCCTTGTTGAGATAGCCGCTGGCGCCCTGTCGGATGAGGTTGAGTGCGTAATGCTCCTCGGGATAGGCGCTGAGGATGAGGATGCCCACGTCGGGCGCCTTGGCGCGAATCATCGCCAGCGCATCGATGCCGCTTTGCCCCGGCATCGACAGATCCATGACGAGCACATCCATTTCGGTGTTGCGCACGAGGTCGATCGCCTCGCGGCCGCTGGCTGCCTCGCCGACGACGCGCAGGTCGACATGTTCCGAGAAGAACTGTCGCAAGCCCGAGCGGACGATGGCATGGTCGTCCACAATTCCGATTCTGATCATCTGTTGCCCTTGTCGCTTGATCGCATTCTGATGAGCGCTTACGGTCCCGTCCCTGGTTCAAGATGATTATTCACAGTTTGACCTCAAGTCTTGTCGGACAGCGCCTGCAACGTTGGTTGGCATTTCGCCCACTCCAGCTGGGCCTGGGCCTGGCCGTGCTGGCCGCGCTCGTGCTGGTGTTCATCAACGAAACCGGCTATCGGCAATCCACCCGGGCGCTGCAGGAGATCGGCGAGGCGCAGGGCGAGCGCCTGGTGCTCAGCTCGCTGGTGCAGAACATCGTGGACGCGGAAAACGGCCAGCTCGGCTATTTGCTGACCGGCCAGCCGCAGTACCGCGAACCCTACGACGCGGCGGCCAAGCAGATTTCCAACCAGCTGGCCGCCCTTCGCAAGCTCTACGAGGGCAAGTCCGACGAAAGCGCGCGCCTGGCCACCCTCACCGACCATGTGATGCGCAAGATGGCCGAAATCGAGATGACGGTGCGGCTGCGCGAATCGGGCAAGGACGATGCCTGGAAGTTCGTGGTCACCACCGACGTGGGCCGCGAGGAAATGGCGGCCATCCGCACCGAGGCCGCCGGGCTGATGGCCCTGAGCAACCAGTCGCTCATGGCGGGCCAGGCGCAGATCGCCCGGTCCCTGGCCACGGCGCGGCTGGGCATCGGGCTGGCCGCCCTCACCGGCCTGTTCGCCTTCTATCTCTACCTGCGCCAGACGCACCGCCTGCGCGAAGCCGGCGAGCGACAGCAGCAAGCGCTGGAACGCGAGCGCAACGCCCTGGAAGATGAAGTGCGCGAGCGCACCGCCACGCTGGGCGAGCTGGCCACCCACTTGCAGGAGGTGCGCGAGAACGAGCGCGGCTTCCTGGCGCGCGAGCTGCACGACGAGCTCGGTGCGCTGCTCACCGCCGCCAAGCTAGACGCCGCACGGCTCAAGTCGCGCCTGGCCACCTCGCCGGAAGCGACCGAGCGGCTGCAGCACCTGACCGAGCTGCTCAACAGCGGCATCGCGCTCAAGCGCCGCATCATCGAAGACCTGCGCCCTTCGTCGCTGGCCAACCTCGGGCTGGTGGCATCGCTCGAGATCCTGGGCCGCGAGTTCGCGGAGCGTTCGGGCATCCAGGTGGAGATGGCGCTGGAGCCGGTCAACCTCAGCGAGAGCAACCAGCTCACCGTCTACCGCATGGTGCAGGAGAGCCTGACCAACATCGGCAAGTACGCGAAGGCCACCGAGGCCACCATCGTCCTGCAGAACTTCGGCAGCCATGTGCAGGTGGAAGTCGCCGACAACGGCCAGGGCTTCGACATGCACAAGATGAAGCCCGCCACGCATGGCCTGTCGGGCATGCGCCATCGGGTGGAGACCGCGCACGGCAAGCTCAGCATCGCGTCGGCGCCCGGACGCGGCACGACGCTGCGCGCGGTGCTGCCCGTGGCGGCTCCGCCTGCCGCGGAGCCGGCAAATGGCCTGCCTCCTACGCCCCCCGCGCCCGGCGGCTGACACCTTCGCCCCAGCAGAGCGCCTAAGGTTTTCACATGCGCCAGACACGTGGCGCAAGACCCGCTGAGGAGTTCATCATGCTGTACTACGCAGTCGTCTTCCTGATCATCGCCCTGGTGGCCGCAGTGCTCGGCTTCGGTGGTATCGCTGCCGGCGCGGCCGGTATTGCCAAAGTGCTGTTCGTCATCTTCGCGGTTCTCGCCATCGCCGGTTTCATCGCAAGCTTGATGCGCCGCGGCTAGCGCGGCTACGATGGCCGGGGCAAGTTCCATCGTCAACATCTCATTCAAAGAAAGGGAAGAAGCAATGAGCGCAACACCCAAGACCGCCTCCGAACTGGCCGAGGAATATCGCCAGGCCGCACAGGACACGGTTGAATCCACCCGCGCCTATGCGCAAAACGCGGTGAACGCTGCCGGGGAACGAGTGCGCGACTTCCGGCGCGAAGCCGAACCCACCATGGAGCAGATCGCCGCCCGGGTCCAGCAGGCCGTGCAGCGCGGACTGGAATCTGCCTCGAAGACCAGTGCGCGCGCGCAGCGCCGGTTCGAGGAAGCCGCGGACATGACCGGCCGGTACATCGCCGACCAGCCTGTGCGCTCGGTGCTGCTGGCGGCCGCCGCGGGCGCTGCCATCACGGCGCTGATCGTGCTGGCCACGCGGCGAAGCGACGACGACTGACCGATGGCGCCAGGGCACGCAGGTGCCCTTTGCGCCTGTTCGTCAGCCGAGCTTCGCGCGGCGCGAGGCATTTCTCCATTCCGGGCCTCGCCCGCATTCAACATGCTGCATCCCATCTACACCACGGTACTCGGGCATCCGGAACTGGTTGCCGACCATGTTGCCAACTACATGGCGCTGGTCAGGGAAGAAGCCGCAGAAGCGAGCCGCCGCCTGGTGGCCCGCATCGTGGCAGGCGTCCTCGCGGCCATCAGCGCGGTCATGGCGTTGGGGCTCATCGGCATCGCCGCCATGATGGGTGTGATGCACGGGAGCTTTCACTGGGTCCTGGCCGCGGTGCCGGGCGTCGCGGTGGTGGTGGCGCTGGTCGCCGGCTACTACGCCTCGCGCCCGGCCAACCTCGAGGGCTTCGAGGACATCCGCGCGCAACTCGAAGCCGACGTCCGTGCGCTGCACATGGCAGGAGAAGCCCGTGCCGACTGAACCACAACAGCGCCTCACCCCGCAGCAGCGCCTGGCCGTTTCGCGCCACGCGCTGATGAGCCAGCTGCAAGGCAGCGAAGCCTCGGGCCAGCGCGCGAGCGAGCGCCCTTCCTTCCTGAACGGCGTGTCCTGGGCACCGGTCGCGCGCGGTGTGGCGCGCCATTGGTGGCAGCGCCACCCCCTGCACGCTGCGGGCCAGTTGGCCCGCCCGGTCCTCGAGAAGTACGCGCGCGAAGAGCCGCTCAAGCTGGTGGCCGTGGCGGCGGCCGTCGGCGCCGCCGTGGTGCTCACCCGCCCCTGGCGCCTGCTCAGCGCGTCGGCCCTCGTCGCGACCACGTTCAAGACCTCGGAACTCGCGGGCGTGGTCAATGCGCTGATGCAGCGCAAAACCTCCCCACGAAAGGATTCGCCATGACACAACAACAGAACACGGCCCATGCGGCCCCGGCCAGCGGCCGCCTGCAGCTGGACGAGGCGGCCATCCGCGCAGCCGGCCAGCGCCTGGACGACGGCGCCGTCACCCCGGGCTTCGGCCCCTGGCGCGACGACATCGTGAAGCTGCTCAACGATGCGCTGGCCACCGAGCTCGTCTGCATCCTGCGCTACAAGCGCCACTACTTCACCGCCAACGGCGTGCAGTCGCCGGCCATTGCCGACGAGTTCCTGGTGCATGCCAACGAAGAGTCGGCGCATGCCGACAAGATCGCGGAGCGCATCGTGCAATTGGGCGGCGAGCCCGACTTCGCGCCCTCGCACCTGCTCGAGCGCAGCCATGCCGGCTACGACGCCTCCACCGACCTGCAGTCCATGGTGCGCGCCAACCTCGTGGCCGAGCGCATCGCGGTCGAGAGCTATCGCCAGATGATCAACCTGATCGGCGACAAGGACCCGACCACCCGCCGGATGCTGGAAGAGATCCTGGCGCAGGAAGAGGAACATGCCGACGAGCTGAAGGACTGGCTGGGCCACTGAAACGGCCGGCCGGAAGACAGTAAAAAGCCCTGCGATGCAGGGCTTTTTACTGTCCGTCGGGTCCCGGTAGCGCCGCGCCTACATCGTCTTGACTTCGAGCTGGTTGTCCACCGAGCTCACGCCCTTGACGTTCTTGGCGATCTCCTCGGCACGTTCCTTGGCCACCGGGTTGGGGGCCGGGCCGCGCAGGGTGACCTTGCCGGCCTGCGTGTCGACGTCGATCTTGATGGCACTCAGATCCGGATCCTTGGCCAGGCCGGCGCTCACGGCGGCCGTGATGGTGGCGTCGTCGGCCGCCTTGGCCATGGCGCTGCCGGCGTCCTTGGCCGCCTCCGTGACGCGCGATGCGGCATCGGAAGACTCCACCTTCGCCCGCGCTTCCTGCGCCATCTGCTCGGTCTTTGCCTTGGCTTCCTCCGCCGCGCGCTCCGTACGGGCGACCGCGTCGTCCACTGCCTGTCCGGCACTGCGGTTTTCGCCCTTGTCGCAGCCGCCCAGTGCCAGCGCCGCAGCGCCCAGCAGCGCGCAGGCGCAGCCGGCCTGCAGCTTCCCGGCCAACAGCAGTTTGGCTTCTGTCATGGCAATCTCCTGAAATCGAGATGACCCAATCTAGCCAGGGCACCACGCGGCGCCTGTCTGCCCGGTGCCGCCAATCGCTGTAGGACAAGGGTGCACGCTTCAGGCGGTGACGATCCAGCCTTCCAGGGGGTCGATGCCCTCCGGAAGCCCGAAGCCGGGCACGCGCTGGCTGGCCCATGCCGCCTGCACGAGGCACAGCAACGCGTCGATGGCGTCGCCGGTGGCATCGGCCACGAGCATCTCGAGCTGCCCGGGCGTCGCGTCGAGCGAGATGGCCAGCCGTGTGTCGCCACGCACGAGCGCAGCCGCCAGATCGGCACGCGCCACCCGGCGTTCCTCCGTCTGGCGCGACGTGTCGTCGCTCTTGTAGCTGCGGCGCCCGATCAACTCGCGCGCCAGCAAGCCGGGGTAGCCTTCCAGGGCGATCCGCCCGGCGGCGTTCGCTGGCATGTGCAATGCAGGAAACGCGGCGCCGGCCGCCAGCAGGCGCGGCACGCCGGCGTGCAGCATGTAGGCCACCGGCGGGTTGACCCACTTCATCGAGGAGCTGGAGCCGGCCGGCCCGTCTGTCGCCCGGTGGACGAACTTGGCGCCGACGGGACGCGCGGCGCAGAACGCGGCAAACAGGCGGCGGATCTCGGGGCGCTCCAGTGCGGCGTAGTGCGCGATGAGTTCAGGCCATGCGGTGGGCCAGCCCAGGTGCTCGACCAGCTCGCGCGGCAGGCTGAACGGGAAATCGAAGGCACCGATCCAGCGCGGCTGCCCGGCCAGCCAATCGCCCCAGGCCTGCAGCGTGGTGAATCTCAGCAGTTCATCCAGCGCCAGCCTGCGGCCGGCCGGGTCGAGCGAACCGACTGCGACGACGATGGCCTTGCGGCGGGTCGGTGCGCTGGAGAAGTCGCAGCCGAGCAGCAGCTCCGGTGGCAAGGGGCCGTCCGGCGGTGCCCTAGGGGCGGCAGACGATCGATGCGGTGGCCATCAGCTCTTCGAGCAGCGCCATCGAGACCTTGCCGGACACCGCATACGGGTCGAGCTCTGGCCGCTCGGAATAGCGCAGCAGCATCGAGGAGTGGACCTTGGTGAGGCTCACCAACCCCATGGTCCAGCCGCCGAAGCGGCGCTCGTTGATCTCTTCGAAGTGCAGCAGCTCCACGTCCTTGTGGCGCGGGTCCTTCTGGATGTGGCCGAAGAGCTCGCTCACCGCCTTGCGGCCGCCCTCGATGGCCTGCAGGAACACGCCGCCGCCATGGCACAGGATGCCGGTGATGCCGGTGGAGGTGTTGTGGGCGCGCGCCTGGGCCAGAATGGCCTCGACGGTCCTCGGATCGGAATCCACCGCACGGCTGGCATAGAGCAGACGGACGAGCATCTCGAATCAACCTTTGCTTGATTAGCCTTTGCGCGGAAGCAGCGACAGGAATTCGCGGCGCAGCGAGGCGTCTTTCAGGAAGGCGCCGCGCATGACCGAGTTGATCATCTTGCTGTCCATTTCCTTCACGCCGCGCCACTGCATGCAGAAGTGCTCGGCCTCGACCACCAGCGCCAGGCCGTCGGGGCTGGTCTTTTCCTGGATCAGGTCGGCCAGCTGCACCACGGCTTCTTCCTGGATCTGCGGACGGCCCATGACCCACTCGGCCAGGCGCGCGTACTTGGACAGGCCGATGACGTTGGTGTGCTCGTTGGGCATGACGCCGATCCACAGCTTGCCGATGATCGGGCAGAAGTGGTGCGAGCAGGCGCTGCGCACCGTGATCGGGCCGACGATCATGAGCTCGTTCAGGCGCTCGGCGTTGGGAAACTCGGTGAGCGAAGGCGCGGGCACGTAGCGGCCCCTGAACACCTCGTTGAGGTACATCTTGGCCACGCGGCGGGCGGTGTTGCCGGTGTTGTGGTCGCCTTCGATGTCGATCACCAGGCTTTCGAGCACGCCCTTCATCTTGTCCTCGACCTCGTCGAGCAAGGACTCCAGCTCGCCGGGCTGGATGAACTCGGCGATGTTGTCGTTGGCGTAGAAGCGCTTGCGGGCGGCCTGGATCCGCTCGCGGATCTTCACGGAGACGGGCGTGCCTTCATCCTCCGCAGCCGGCGTGGCCGGCGCCTCCACGGGGCGCAGCTTGGCGTCGATCTTGGTCAGCATTGGTGCATCCTATCAGTGAATGGATTCCCTGCCCTCCCAGGCCGGAATACACGTGGCAATTGCCTCGTCTGCTATCAATCTTGTAGCGAAAAATCGGCCACGAGCGGCAGGTGATCCGACATGCGCGCCCAGATCGGGCCGCGCGGTACCGAGCACTCCGTCAGCCGCAGGTGGCGTGCATAGATGAAATCGAGCTGCGTCAGGGGCAGGCGCGAGGGGTAGGTCAGGATGCGCGGGCCGCGCAGGTCGCTGGCGTCGCGCAGGCCCATCGCGTTCATGGCGTAGCGCATGCGCGCACCCCAGTCGTTGAAGTCGCCGGCCACGACCAGCCGCTCGTCCGGCGGGATCTCGCGCTCGACGAAATCGCGCAGCTGGGCCACCTGGCGGATGCGGCTGCCCTTGATCAGCCCCAGGTGCAGCACGATGGTGTGCAGCGGCGTGCCGTCGACGTCGATCACCGCGTGCAGCAGGCCGCGCTGCTCGAAGCGGTGGTCGGAAATGTCGCGGTGCGTCTTGCGGATCACCGGCCAGCGGGTGAGCAAGGCGTTGCCGTGTTCGCCGTGGCGGGTGTAGGCATTGGTTTCGTAGACCGCCGTGTAGCCCAGGGGCGCGAGGAACTCGGCCTGCGACTGCTCGGGCCAGCGCGCGAACTTGAGGGCCGCCTTGCGGTTCATCTTGCGCACTTCCTGCAGGCAGATGATGTCGGCGTCCAGCTGCTCGACCGCATGGCCGAGGTTGTGGATTTCGAGCCGGCTCGCGGGCCCGAGCCCCTGCACACCCTTGTGGATGTTGTAGGTGGCAACGCGCAGCTTGTTCTCGGCAGTCATTCCAGAAATTTTGGCATCAACAGGATCGCTTCGGCGTTCGACGGCGAAAAGCAGGCGTCGGCCGCCTGCCGGAACGGCAGCCATTGCCAGGCGTCATGCTCGCGCGGCTCGAGCACCGGCTCGATGCGCTCGGGAACGCACAGGCCGAACAGGTGCTCGGTGTTGCGCAGCACGCCCGGCGCGTAGCGCCATCGCCATTGCGGATAGATGGAATAGACGTTGGAAACGTTCCAGGCCCGCAGTCGCGCGGACAGCGGCGTGCCGGGGCGGCAGTCGATGCCCGTTTCCTCGTACACCTCGCGCGAGGCGGTCAGCGTCAGAGGCTCGTCCACCGTGTTCTTGCTGCCGGTGACCGACTGCCAGAAGTCCGGCGCGTCGGCGCGCCGGATGAGCAGCACGTCTTGCGCCGGCGTGTAGATCACGACCAGCACGGACTCGGGGATCTTGTAGGGCTTGGCAGGGACCGTCATGGGATGCAGCGGGGCTCTTGCGCAGTGGGCGGGACCGGACCGACATGCTATTGCACGGCTGAAGAAAGTTGAATTTCAGAGGATGGCTCGCCGCCCATACTGCGCCCGCCAAGGGATGGTTCGCTGTGTCATTCCCATCGAATCTGCATTCGCCGAAATGGCGCGCGGTCCTCTCGAGGCATCACACAAATATCGCTCAGAGAGGAAACCATGAAGATGCATTCAGTCCCCAGGGGTATTCAGCGGCTACGGGCCGTCGTTTCGGCATCCGCGGTCGTTGCCCTGCTTGCCGGTTGCGGCGGAGGCGGCAGCGGCGGTGAAAGCGGCCAGTCCGCCGCCGTCCAATCGGCGAATGGCGACCCGATCGCGCAAGCGGGCCGGGCTGAAGGCACGGGCAACATGGCGGCGGCGCCCCAGGGCGCTTCCAACGCGCTGACGACGGACATTCCGCCGCCTCAGCGCCAGCCGGAGAGCAACTACGACTCTGCGCTGAACTGGGCATCTCAGAAGCTCGCCCAACTGACGACCCGCACCGTGACGGCTGACAACGACGTCAAGTCCACCAGGGCCGCCGTGGCGCCCGCCGCCGCACCGGATGCCAACGCCAAGGGCGGCTGGACGCCCCGGGCGACCTGGCCGCTCATCGCCATTCACTCTGCCCTGCTGCCCGACGGACGCGTGATGACCTACGGCACCGACGGCACCGGAATGCTTCAGACCGGCAAGCTCATCTATGACGTCTGGGATCCGGCCGGCGCCCTGGATGCAGGGCACCTGACGCTGCCGAACATGACCGGCACCGACCTCTTCTGCAATGCGCAAACCCTGCTCGCGGGCAGCGGGCAGTTGTTCCTGGCAGGCGGCGATCAATACGAGCCGGGCGATCCCCCAGTGGGCTACAACCTCCGAACCCGCGACACCGCGCTCTTCGACCCGGGCACCAATACCTTGAGTCCGGCCAAGGGCCTCAACCGGGAGCGGTGGTATGCCACCGTCACCACCTTGTCCGATGCGCAAATCTTCATCGCCGGCGGCGCCGGCGGAAACGACAGGCCCGAAGTGCGCGCCAAGGACGGCACGTTCAGGCTCCTCGAGGACGCGCCCACCGACAATTTCAGCTACTGGTATCCGCGCAATTTCCTGACGCCGGACGACCGGATTTTCGGCCTGGACATCGACGGCCTCATGTTCTTCGTCGATCCGCGGGACCGGGGCTACGTCCAGCGGGTTACCAACCTCGTCAAGGATTTCGCTGCGAAGGGCTCCAGTGCCGCCATGTACACGCCCGGCCAGATCCTGCAGATGGGCGCCAACAGCAATCGCGTGGCGCGCATCGGAATCAACCGGCCGGTGCCCCAGGTCAGCGAGACGGCACCGACGTCGACCAAACGCTTCTGGGGCACCACCACCGTGCTTCCGGACGGCAAGGTCCTGGTCACGGGCGGGAGTGAAGTCGACAACCGCTTCGTGGGCGTCAACAACGCGGCGGAGATGTGGGATCCGGCCGTGGGCCAGTGGAGCGTCGGTGCCGTGGGCACCGACCCGCGGCTCTATCACTCCAGCGCCATTCTGCTTCCCGATGCCACCGTGCTCGTCGCCGGGGGTGGAGCGCCCGGGGTGCGCCCCGCCGACAATGTCAACGCGATCGATGGCGTGAACTACAAGACCGCCGAGCGCTATTCGCCGCCCTACCTCTTCGGCCCCAATGGCGAACCCGCGCCGCGCCCGCAGATCACCTCCGCACCGGACACCCTCACGCCGGGGCAGATCATCTCCATCGGCGTCAACAGCGGCCTGCCCATCTCGAAGGCGGTGCTGCTGCGCACCGGCTCGGTCACGCACTCCTTCAGCTTCGACAACCGGCGCGTGCCACTGGACATGCAGCAGACCGGCAACACGCTCCAGGCGCATGTGCCGACCAATGGCGCGGTGGTCCCGCCGGGCTACTACATGCTGTTCCTGATCGACACCGCCGGCGTGCCGTCGGTCGCCAAGATCGTGTCGATGAACGAAGGCGCCCGACAGGCCATCCACGCCGACTGGCTGGGCACCATCGGCAACTGGGGCGGGGGCCAGAGCTTCACCTCTGAATGCCAGAGCGACGAAGTGCTGGCGGGCATCCAGGGGTCCTCGAACAACGAGGTGAGGAACATCGGTGCGCAATGCGTGCGCGTCGACAAGGCCGGCCGCTGGATCGGCGAGCCGTACAACGAGAAGACGTACGGCGGCACCGAGGGCGGGGCCTACACCCGCACCTGCCCGCGCGACCAGGCGGTGGTGGGCTACAGCGGACGCTCGGGCGCGCGCACCGACAACATCGTCGTCTCGTGCGAGCCGCTCAGCGGCCTCAACCGCGCCGGCGGCGTGCCCACAGCGCTGGCCGCCGTGGGTGGCGCAGGCGGCACCGAACGTGCCTACCGGCGCTGCGGCGCCGAAGGCGTTGCGCGGGGCCTCTACGGGCGCTGGGGCGCTTCGGTGGACGCGGTGGGCCTGCTGTGCCGCAGCGAAGACACGGCTGCCGCATTCCCCTTCTTCACCGCCTCGAAGACTAGCTCGTTCGGCAGCAGCACCGGTGGATCGCCCTTCGCCCTGTCCTGCCACAGCGACGAAGTGCTCGTGGGCGTCAGCGGCCGTTCCGGCGGCAATCTCGACAAGCTCGCGCCGCTGTGCGCGAAGGTCGACGAATGGGGCAAGTGGTCTTCGGACGTGATCGGCCGCGGCGCAGCCGGCAACAACGGCGGCAGCCCCTTCAGCCGGCTCTGCCCTGCCGATCAGGCGGTCAGCGGCTTCGGCGTGCGGACCGGCGCCTACGTCAACCACATCACCCTCCAATGCCAGCCACTGGCCAGCCCGGGGCGGCTCAAGGCTGGCGTGACCACGCTGGACGGTGCCGGCAATGCCAACGGAACGGCCAACGGCGCTGCCTGCGCCAACGGGCAGCCGGCGAATGGGCTTTACGGCCGTGCCGGCTGGTACATCGATGCGGTGGGCCTGGCGTGCCGGGGCAGTGCCTCGAGCTGATCGATTGCCGGACAACGCCGGTCGTCGCGCCTGACGTGCGATGACCGGCAGAAACAAAAACGCCGGGCATCACCCCGGCGTTTTTTTGTTGTGCGGCGAATGAAGCCTGCTCGCCCGTCGGGCGCCCGCGTCAGCCCGCAGGCGTCGGGTTGCGCAGGCGGATGTGCAGCTCGCGCAGCTGCTTCTCGTCGACCGGGCTCGGGGCCTGGGTGAGCAGGTCCTGCGCGCGCTGGGTCTTGGGGAAGGCGATCACGTCGCGAATGGACTCGGCGCCGGTCATCAGCATGACCAGGCGGTCCAGGCCGATGGCGATGCCGCCGTGCGGGGGCGCGCCGTATTGCAGCGCGTCGAGCAGGTAGCCGAACTTGGCCTGCGCTTCGTCGGCATCGATCTTGAGGGCGCGGAACACCTTGCTCTGCACTTCCTCGCGGTGGATACGCACCGAGCCGCCGCCCATCTCGATGCCGTTGAGCACCATGTCGTAGGCCTTGGCCAGGCACTTCTCGGGCGCGCTGTCCATCAGGTCTTCGTGGCCGTCCTTGGGGCTGGTGAAGGGGTGGTGCACCGCGCTCCAGCGCTGGCCGTCCTCGTCGTATTCGAACATGGGGAAGTCGATCACCCACAGCGGGGCCCAGCGGTCTTCGAACAGGCCCGCCTTCTTGCCGAAGGCGCTCTGGCCGATCTTGATGCGCAGCGCGCCGATGGCGTCGTTGACCACCTTGGCCTTGTCCGCGCCGAAGAACAGCAGGTCGCCGTTCTGTGCGCCGGTGCGCTCGATGATCTGGGCCAGCACGTCGTCGCCGATGTTCTTGACGATGGGGCTTTGCAAGCCCTCGCGGCCGGCGGCCACGTCGTTGACCTTGATGTACGCCAGGCCCTTGGCGCCGTAGATCTTGACGAACTCGGTGTAGGCGTCGATTTCGCCGCGCGAGAGGCCGCCCTCTGCGCCGCCGCCGGGCACGCGCAGGGCCACCACGCGGCCACCGGGCATGTTGGCCGCAGCCGAGAACACCTTGAAGTCGACCGTCTTCATCAGCTCGGTGAGTTCGGTGAACTCCAGCTTCACGCGCAGGTCGGGCTTGTCGGAGCCGTACTTGAACATGGCGTCGCCATAGCTCATGACCGGGAATGCGCCCAGCTCGATGCCGGCGGCGTTGGTGAACACCTGGCGGATCATGCCCTCGAACATGGCGCGGATCTCGTCCTCGGCCAGGAAGGAGGTCTCGATGTCGATCTGGGTGAATTCGGGCTGGCGGTCGGCGCGCAGGTCTTCGTCGCGGAAGCACTTGACGATCTGGTAGTAGCGGTCGTAGCCGGCCACCATCAGCATCTGCTTGTACAGCTGGGGCGACTGCGGCAGCGCGAAGAAGCTGCCGTCGTGCACGCGGCTGGGCACCAGGTAGTCGCGCGCGCCTTCGGGCGTGGACTTGCCCAGCATGGGCGTCTCGATGTCGATGAAGCCGTTGGCGTCGAGGAACTTGCGCACCTCCATCGTCACCTTGTAGCGCGTCATCAGGTTCTTCTGCATGGCCGGGCGGCGCAGGTCCAGCACACGGTGCGTGAGGCGCGTGGTTTCGCTGAGGTTGTCGTCGTCCAGCAGGAAGGGCGGCGTGACCGAGGGGTTGAGCACCTTCAGCTCGTGGCAGAGGACTTCGATCTTGCCGCTCTTGAGCTGGTCGTTCACCGTGCCCTCGGGGCGGGCGCGAACCAGACCGGTGACCTGCACGCAGAATTCGTTGCGCATGCTCTCGGCCGTCGCGAACGTGGCGGCGCGGTCGGGGTCGCACACCACCTGCACATAGCCCTCGCGATCGCGCAGGTCGATGAAGATGACGCCGCCGTGGTCGCGGCGACGGTTGACCCAGCCGCACAGGGTGACGGTTTGGCCCATCAGGGCTTCGGTCACGAGACCGCAGTAGTGTGAACGCATGGCCATGGCTCGTTGCCGGCGCCCTCTTGAGGCGCCTACTCCTCTAACTTGATTTCTGTCGGTTTCTTAAGCGGTGGCGATCGATGCGGGGCCGCCTGGCACCACCACACCCATCGACACGATGTACTTGAGCGCCTCGTCGACGCTCATCTTGAGTTCGATGCATTCGCTGCGCCGCAGCATCACGAAATAGCCGCCGGTGGGGTTCGGCGTGGTGGGCACGTACACGCCCAGGTAGTCGTCCTGCAGGTAGTTGAGCACATCGCCGCCCGGCGTGCCGGTGACGAAGGCAATGGTCCAGACGCCCGGGCGCGGCCATTCGATGAGCACCGCGGTGCGAAAGGCGTTGCCGCTTTCGGAGAACAGGGTATCGGAAACCTGCTTGACGCTGGAGTAGATGGAGCGCACCACGGGAATGCGGCGCACCACTGCGTCGCCCCAGCCCAGCAGGCGCTTGCCGACGAAGTTGCTGGCAATGGCCCCGACGCCCAGCAGGATGGCCAGCGTCAACAGCACGCCCAGGCCGCGCACGCGATGCTGGGTCAGCCATGTCTGCCAATCGGTGGGCAGGAGCCAGAGGGTCTGGTCCAGCGTGCCGATGATCCAGTCGAGCACCCACAGCGTGATGGCCAGGGGAACGATGACCAGCAGGCCGGAAAACAGCCACTTGCGCAGCGCGAGCATGGTGCCGTGCATGCCTCTTAGTTGGTGCTTGCAGGAGCGGGACTGGCCGCAGGCGCAGGCGCGGCGGCAGGCGCCGGGGCGCTCGCCGCCGGCGCGTCAGAAGACGAGGCCGACGCGCCCTTGCTGTCGCTGCCGGCCTTGCCGGCGCTGTCGCCGCCCCGGAAATCGGTGACGTACCAGCCGGAACCCTTCAGCTGGAAGCCGGCGGCGGTCACCTGCTTGCTGAATGCGGCGGCGCCGCATGCCGGGCAGTCGGTCAGCGGTGCATCGGACATCTTCTGCAGCACGTCCTTGGCATGGCCACAGGCGCTGCACTTGTAGGCATAGATTGGCATGGGAAACGGGGAGAAAAGGCACTGGCAGGATGGCGCCAGCAAAGCCTTCAATTATAAGGGCGCCCTCCCCCGGTCGGCGCCCATGGCGCCCGAGCGGGCGCCATGCCGGCTCAACTCACCGCAATCGGGCGGTGCGGGGTGCGTACATTGGTCAGCCATTGCGGCGCCAGCGACCCGGCCAGCATGCCGGCCACCGAGGCCAGCAGCCCGGCCAGCTGGGCCGGGAAAGCCTCGCCCCAGGCCATGCCCAGGCCGGCCAGCCAGACGCCGATGCCCAGGGCGATGGCCGCCACCGCACCCTGGGTGGTGGCGCGCTGCCAGTACAGGCCGAACACCAGGGGTACGAAGGCGCCCACCAGCGGCACCTGGTAGGCGCCGGACACCAGCTCGTAGATCGAGGTGCCCTGCATGCGGATGGCATAGCCCAGCACGCAGGCGCTGAACACCAGCACGGTGATGCGCATGGTCATCAGGTTGGACTTGTCCGACCCCGCCGGACGGAACTGGCGCCAGATGTTCTCGGTGAAGGTCACGCTGGGCGCCAGCAGCGTGGCCGAGGCGGTCGACTTGATGGCCGAGAGCAGCGCGCCGAAGAACAGCACCTGCATCACGAAGGGCATCTTCTCCAGCACCAGGGTGGGCAGCACGCGCTGGGGGTCTTCCTTGAGCAGGGTGGCCGTGGCTTCGGGCATGATCAGCAGCGCGCTGGCCACCAGGAACATGGGCACGAAGGCGAAGAGGATGTAGCAGATGCCGCCGATCACCGGCCCGCGGGTGGACGACTTGACGCTGTTGGCCGACATCACGCGCTGGAACACGTCCTGCTGAGGGATCGAGCCCAGCATCATGGTCAGTGCGGCCGCCAGGAAGAAGATCATGTCCTTGAAGCTCGGCTCCGGCCAGAAGCGGAACAGGTCCTTGCTGGCGGCGAACTCGATCACCTTGGACGCCCCGCCGGCCATGTTGCCGGCGAACATGGCGATCACCGCCAGGCCCAGCACCAGGATGATCATCTGGATGAAGTCGGTCACGGCCACCGACCACATGCCGCCGAACAGGGTGTAGGCCAGGATGGACACCACGCCGATCACCATGCCCACCGGCACGCTGATGAAGCCGCCCGACAGCACGTTGAACACCAGGCCCAGCGCCGTCACCTGCGCCGAGACCCAGCCCAGGTAGCTGAGCATGATGATCAGCGAGCACGCCACTTCCACGCTGCGGCCGTAGCGCTCGCGGTAGTAGTCGCTGATGGTCAGCAGCGTCATGCGGTAGAGCTTGCCGGCGAAGAACAGGCCCACCAGGATCAGGCAGGTGCCGGCGCCGAAGGGGTCTTCCACCACCGCGCCCAGGCCGCCTTCGATGAACTTGGCCGGAATGCCCAGCACCGTCTCCGAGCCGAACCAGGTCGCGAAGGTGGTTGTGACGATCATGTACAGCGGCAGGTGCCGCCCCGCGATGGCGAAGTCGGCCGTGTTCTTCACCCGCTTGGCGGCCCACAGGCCGATGGCGATGGTGACCAGCAAATAGACGATGACCAGGCTCAGCAGCACGAAAGTCTCCTCAAATCCTCTTTTTCGATCTCTTGAATGCCCGCCGCGGCTCAGAAGAACAGCCGCACGCGCACCAGCAGCTGCATGGCCAGCAGGCCCAGCACGAACCCGATGCCGCCGTAGATGATGGCTTGCAGCAGCTTGTTCGTGCGCTTCTGTGCCGCCAGCAGTTCCAGGAGTTCCCGGCGGTGGTCGGTGGGCGGGCGCTCCAGGTAGTCGTGCAGCAGGCGCGGCAGTTGCGGCAGCAGCTTGGCCAGGCGCGGCGACTCGGCGCGCAGCTGCTGAAGCAGCTTCTTGGGGCCGAGCTGGTCGAGCATCCACTTCTCGAGAAAGGGCTTGGCGGTGGCCCAGAGGTCCAGCTCGGGGTCGAGCTGGCGGCCCAGGCCTTCGATGTTGAGCAGGGTCTTTTGCAGCAGCACCAGCTGCGGCTGGATCTCGACGTGGAAGCGCCGCGAGGTCTGGAAGAGGCGCATGAGCACCATGCCCAGCGAAATTTCCTTGAGAGGCCGGTCGAAGTACGGCTCGCACACGGTACGGATGGCCGCCTCGAGTTCGTCCACCCGGGTGCCCGGCGGCACCCAGCCGCTTTCCAGGTGCAGCTCGGCCACGCGCTTGTAGTCGCGCCGGAAGAAGGCGGCGAAGTTCTGCGCCAGGTATTCCTTGTCGACCTCGGTGAGGGTGCCGATGATCCCGAAGTCCAGCGAGATGTAGCGCCCGAAAGTGGCCGGCTCCAGGCTCACCTGGATGTTGCCCGGGTGCATGTCGGCATGAAAAAACCCGTCGCGGAACACCTGCGTGAAGAAGATGGTCACGCCGTCGCGCGCCAGCTTCGGGATGTCGACGCCGGCCGTGCGCAGGCGGTCGAGCTGGGCGATGGGCACGCCGTTCATGCGCTGCATCACGATGACTTCCGGATGGCAGAAGTCCCAGAACATCTCCGGAATGAGCACCAGGTCGAGCTTGCTCATGTTGCGCCGAAGCTGGGCGGCATTGGCGGCCTCGCGCACCAGGTCGAGTTCGTCGTGCAGGTACTTGTCGAACTCGGCCACCACCTCGCGCGGCTTCAGGCGCTTGCCGTCGGGCGAGAGCCTCTCGACCCAGCCGGCCATCATGGCCATCAGCGCCAGGTCCTTCTCGATCACGCCGCGCATGCCGGGGCGAAGCACCTTCACCGCGACTTCGCGCCTGCCGCCATCGGGCTTGCGCAGCACGCCGAAGTGCACCTGCGCAATGGAGGCGCTGGCAATGGGCACCTCGTCGAACTCCTCGAAGATTTCCCCCACCGGCCGGTGGAAGGCGCGCTCGATGGTGGCGATGGCCACCTTGGAGTCGAAAGGCGGCACCCGGTCCTGCAGCCAGGCGAGTTCGTCGGCGATGTCGGCCGGCAGCAGGTCTCGCCGGGTCGACAGCACCTGGCCGAACTTCACGAAGATGGGGCCCAGGCGCTCGAGCGCCTCGCGCAGGCGCTGGCCGCGCGGCGCGTCGAGCTTGCGCCCGAACGAAACGATGCGCGCCAGCGCGTGCAGCCAGGGCTTCTGGAAACTGGTGAGAACGAGCTCGTCCAGGCCGTAGCGCAACGCGACCAGCACGATGAACGCGCCGCGAACGAGCCGGCTCATTCGGCGTCGGACTTCGTGGCAGCAGGGCCTTTGCGAGCCGCCTTGTCGACGAACTGGCGCAAGCCCGCCACCATCCTGCGCGCGGCATTGCCGATGGCATGCGCGGGCACGTCGCCGATGACGCGCGCCAGGTCGTCCTCCACGTCCCAGCGGACATGGTCGACCAGCCAGTTGACCTCGGCGGCCAGTTGCACGTCGCCGACGATGCGCACCATGGGCTTGTCACCCAGCATGGCCGCCTGCGCCAGCTCCAGCGGGTTTTCCTGCGTGATGCTCAACGTCAGGTCGGGCGTGGCGCCCTCGGGCGCCAGGTCGAGCAGGCCGGCGGGCGTGGCCACCAGGCGAATGAAGATGCCGCGCCAGCGCGCCTCCACCACCTGGCCCTGCTGGCGCTTCAGGCGCGCCTGCGCCTCGGGCTCCTGCTGCAGCACATGGTTGAGGAAGAGCACCGTCCGATGCTGGATCTCGTGGATGGCCCACGCGGGGGGCTGCAGTCGGCTCGACGCCTTGTCGAACAGCTCGGCGAGAAAAGCAAATGGGGACGATGGTGTGGCCATGTCCCCATTATCGTCGCGTCACGCAGGCGCCCCGCTTTGCGGCGGCCGCCCCAGGCTGACTTTTTACTGCAGCGCTTGCACGCCCGCCACCAGCCAGCCGCTGCTGCCGTTCAACGGCTTGGTCATGTTCCAGACCTCGCGGAAGGGGCTCGGGCCGGCCGACATGTCTTCGCGGATCATGCCGGAGAACTCGACGCTGGCCATGTAGACGTCGGGCAGCTCCTCGATGCCCAGCAGCTTGGCGTCGAGCATGACCACTTCCGTCTTGTTGGGCTGGCCACCCGTGTGCGCCTCGCGCTCGGCCAGTTGCGCGCGGATCTCGCCGACCATGCCGTCGGTCATCATGGAACGCAGCATGGTGATGTCGCTCTTGTCCCAGGCGTCCTGCAGCGTCACGAAGTTGCGCTTGGCAGCGGCCAGGAAGCCGTCGGTGTCGAAGCCGGCCGGGATGCCCCACGACTGCGCACCCGACAGGGCCGAGCCGATCATGCTGCCGCCGGCCAGCGCGGCCGAGCCGTGCTGGGCCGACGCACCGGCGTCGAAGGCCGCGCCCTGGCGCTCCCAGGGGCGTGCCGAGGCATCGTTGCCGACGTTGTTCGGGCTGTACTGCGCGGGTGCCGTGGCCGTGGCCGGGCCGCCCGCGCCCTGGAAGGCGTAGCCGCCCTGGCGGGCCGGCGGCGACTTGCGGGCGCTGAACATCCGCCACGCAATGAGCGCGGCCATGGCCACCAGCATGATCAGCAGGAAGTTGGCAAAGGCCGGGCCCAGGCCCAGCGAATTGGCCAGCCACGCCAGGCCCAGGCCGGCCGCCAGGCCGCCGAGCATGGCGCCCCACGGACGCTTGGGCGCTGCCGCGGGTGCGGCAGTGCCAGGCTTGGCGGTAGCAGCCGACGGATTGGCCGACTGCGTGGGCGCTGCCGTGTTGGTCGGGGCGCTGGGAGCCGCCTCGCGCTGCGTCACGTTGCTGGACTGGCGGCCTACCGACTTGCCGCCGCCGATGCGCGCGGCATCCGCTTGGATGCTCGCAAGGGCGATGGCACAGGCAAACAGAACAGGCATCAATTTCTTCATGGCGTCTCCTCTAGGGCGCTTTTCTTTCAACACTTGATTCCAACATGCAGGGCAACCACGCCCCCGGTCATGTTGTGATAGTCCACATGCCCGAAACCGCCCTCCTTCATCAGGGTTTTAAGTTCTTCTTGGGCGGGATGCATGCGGATGGACTCAGCCAGATAGCGGTAACTCGCGTCGTCACCGGCCACCAGCTTGCCCAGGCGCGGCAGCACCTGGAACGAATACCAGTCGTAGACCTTGGCCAAGGGCTTGGCCACCTTGGAGAACTCCAGCACGAGCAGCTTGCCGCCCGGCTTGAGCACGCGGTTCATCTCCTTGAGCGCCGCGTCCTTGTGCGTCATGTTGCGCAGGCCGAAGGCGACGCTCACCACGTCGAAATAGTTGTCGGGAAAGGGCAGCTTCTCGGCGTCGCACACCAGCGTGGGCAGCGCCACACCGGCGTCGAGCAGGCGGTCGCGGCCGGTGCGCAGCATGGCCTCGTTGATGTCGGTGTGCACCACCTGGCCCGATTCGCCGACCTTGCGCGCGAACGCCTGCGACAGGTCGCCCGTGCCGCCGGCAATGTCGAGCACGCGCGAGCCTTCGCGCAGGTTGGCGACCATGACGGTGTAGGCCTTCCAGGCGCGGTGCAGTCCGCCGGACATCAGGTCGTTCATCAGGTCGTAGCGCGAGGCCACGGAATCGAAGACGCCGCGCACGCGGCGCGCCTTGTCCTGCTCTTCAACCTGCTCGAATCCGAAATGCGTGCTGCTCATGGCACGCATGTTAGGACGGAAGCCCTATTTCCAAGCCGACGACCCCGCACGGTCGGCGGGCATTTGTGGTATTTCCGTGCCCGGAGGCGATGGCTTCAGTGGCTGCCGCAGGCGTGGCCGCCGCCCTTTTCGGGCATGGGCGCATCGCGATCCACACCGGCAGCGGCCAGGCGCGACGCGTATTCGGCCCACAGCGACTTCTCGTTGGCACCCAGCTCGTACAGCAGGTCCCACGAATAGATGCCCGAGTCGTGGCCGTCGCTGAAGGTGGGCTGCACCGCATAGTTGCCCACCGGCTGCAGGTCGACGATCTGCACCTCGCGCTTGCCGGTCTGCAGCACCTCCTGGCCCGGACCGTGGCCCTGCACCTCGGCCGAGGGCGAATAGATGCGCATCAGCTCGAAGGGGATGCGAAAGACGGCGCCATCGGAAAAACCCACCTCGAGCACGCGCGACTGGCCGTGCAAGGTGATCGATTGGGGCGTCGGCGCCCCGGACTGCAGACCTGCCATGTCTAGGAACTCCTGAGTCTCTCGATGATGCGCGATTCGAGCGCCGGCAGCCTGGCCGCCACCTCGGCCTCGCGCTGCACGGCGCGTTCGCGCTGCGCAGCCGACCAGACGGGGCTTGGGAAATGGCTGTCCCAGTCGAAACGGGCGATCAGGTGCCAGTGCAGGTGCGGCACCACGTTGCCCAGGGTTGCCAGGTTCATCTTGGTGGGCGAGAGCAGCTCGCGCATGGACTGCTCGATGACCGTCACCGCCTCCATGCACAGCAGGCGGTCCTCCTTGGACAGATCGGAAAACTCGCGCACATGCTCGCGCCAGATCAGGCGATAGAAGGCCGGGAAGCCCGCTTCCGAGGCGTGGATCACCCGGAACCTGGGGGTCTCGTACACCAGCCGTCCGCCGCTGCCCTCGCACAGGGGGCAGCTGACGATGCCGCTCGACGCCAATGCTCCCATCATGCCCTCCGGCTCATCGGTGCTGTGCTCATACCAGCACCCGCTCGATGCCGCCCTGGTTGGCGGCCTCCACATATTGCGGCATCCATTCCTCGCCCAGGATCTGGCGGGCCATCTCGACCACGATGTAGTCGGCTTCCAGCAGGCCGTTGTTCAGGTCGTTGCCATAGCGGGAAAGGCCCTGCAGGCAGCTCGGGCAGCTGGTGAGGATCTTCACGTTGTCCTTCTGGCCGACCAGGCCGCCCTGGCGCAGCGCGGCTTCGCCCTTCTTCAGCTCTTCTTCCTTGCGGAAGCGGATCTGGGTGGAGATGTCCGGCCGGCTCACGCCCAGCGTGCCCGACTCGCCGCAGCAGCGGTCGCTCTTGAGCACGTTGTCGCCCACCAGCGCCTTGACCGTCTTCATCGGGTCCTGCTGCTTCATGGGGCTGTGGCAGGGGTCGTGGTACAGGTAGCCGCCGCCCGCGGCATCGCCCAGGGTGATGCCCTTTTCGAGCAGGTATTCGTGGATGTCCACGATGCGGCAGCCCGGGAAGATCTTGTCGAACTGGTAGCCCTGCAGCTGGTCGTAGCAGGTGCCGCAGCTCACCACCACCGTCTTGATGTCCAGGTAGTTGAGCGTGTTGGCCACGCGGTGGAACAGCACCCGGTTGTCGGTGATCATCTGCTCGGCCTTGTCGTACTGGCCGCTGCCGCGCTGCGGATAGCCGCAGCACAGGTAGCCCGGCGGCAGCACGGTCTGCACGCCGGCATGCCAGAGCATGGCTTGCGTGGCCAGGCCCACCTGCGAGAACAGGCGCTCCGAGCCGCAACCCGGGAAGTAGAACACCGCCTCGGTTTCCGACGTGGTGGCCTTCGGGTCGCGAATGATCGGGACGTAGTTCGCGTCCTCGATGTCCAGCAGCGCGCGCGCCGTCTTCTTGGGCAGGCCGCCCGGCATCTTCTTGTTGACGAAGTGGATGACCTGCTCCTTCACCGGCGCCGGGCCCAGCGTGGCCGGCGGGTGGGCGGTCTGCTTCCTGGTGGCCACGCGCAGCAGGTCGTTGGCGAAACGCTGGGCCTTGAAGCCCACCTCGACCATGCCCGTGCGCACCGCCTTGATGGTGGTCGGGTTGGTGGCATTGAGGAAGAACATGGCCGCCGCATTGCCGGGCCGGAAGCTCTTCTGCCCCATCTTGCGCAGCAGGTTGCGCATGTTCATCGACACGTCGCCGAAGTCGATCTTCACCGGGCAGGGCGTGAAGCACTTGTGGCACACCGTGCAGTGGTCGGCCACGTCTTCAAATTCTTCCCAGTGCTTGATGCTGATGCCGCGGCGGGTCTGCTCTTCGTACAGGAAGGCCTCGACCAGCAGCGAGGTCGCCAGGATCTTGTTGCGCGGCGAGTACAGCAGGTTGGCGCGCGGCACGTGGGTGGCGCACACCGGCTTGCACTTGCCGCAGCGCAGGCAGTCCTTGACCGAATCGGCAATGGCGCCGATGTCGCTTTGCTGCATGATGAGCGACTCGTGCCCCATCAGGCCGAAGCTGGGCGTGTAGGCGTTGGTCAGGTCGGCATGCAGCACCGGTGCGCCCTGCCCTTGCACGCGCAGCAGCTTGCCCTTGTTGAAGCGGCCCTCGGGGTCGACGCGGCGCTTGTAGTCGGTGAAGGGGGCCAGTTCCTCGTCCGTGAGGAACTCCAGCTTGGTGATGCCGATGCCGTGCTCGCCGGAAATGACGCCGCCCAGGCTGCGCGCCAGCACCATGATGCGGGCCACCGCGGCATGCGCGGTTTGCAGCATCTCGTAGTTGTCGCTGTTGACCGGGATGTTGGTGTGCACATTGCCGTCGCCGGCATGCATGTGCAGCGCCACCCACACGCGGCCCTTGAGCACCCGCTGGTGGATCGCATTGCACTCCGCCAGGATCGGCGCGAAAGCGGCGCCGGAGAAGATCTGCTGCAGCGGGGCGCGAATCTGGGTCTTCCAGCTCGCGCGCAGGGAATGGTCCTGCAGGTGCGGGAACAGCGCATCCACGTCGCGCAGCCAGCCGGCCCAGCGTTCGCGCACCTCCTGCACCAGCGCCACAGCCTGGGCCACGCGGTCTTCCAGCAGTTCGGCCGAGGGAATGTCGTTGGCGTCGTCGGTCTTGCCCAGCGGCAGGTTGCCGCGGGTGAGGAAAACCTCCAGCGCGTCGCACAGCGCGAGCTTGTTCGCGAGGCTCAGCTCGATGTTGATGCGCTCGATGCCGTCCGAATACTCGGCCATGCGCGGCAGCGGGATCACCACGTCCTCGTTGATCTTGAAGGCGTTGGTGTGGCGGCTGATGGCCGCGGTGCGCTTGCGGTCCAGCCAGAACTTCTTGCGCGCCTCGGGGCTGATGGCGATGAAGCCCTCGCCGCTGCGCGAATTGGCGATGCGCACCACCTCCGACGTGGCCCGCGCCACGGCGTCGGCATCGTCGCCGGCGATGTCGCCCACCAGCACCATCTTGGGCAAGCCGCCGCCGTGCTTCTTGGACTTGGTGGCGTAGCCCACCGCCTTCAGGTAGCGGTCGTCCAGGTGCTCCAGGCCGGCCAGCATCACGCCCGTACGGCGCTGCTCGGCGAACATGAAGTCCTTGATCTCGACGATGCTGGGCACCGCGTCCTTGGCGTTGCCGAAGAACTCCAGGCACACCGTGCGGGTGTGCTCGGGCATGCGGTGCACCACCCAGCGGCAGCTGGTGATCAGGCCGTCGCAGCCCTCCTTCTGGATGCCCGGCAGGCCCGAGAGGAACTTGTCGGTCACGTCCTTGCCCAGGCCTTCCTTGCGGAAGCTCCTGCCCGGAATCTCGAGCCGCTCGGTACGCAGCAGGGTCTTGCCGTCGGCCGCGTAGTAGGTCAGGTCGAACGCCGCCACCTCGGCGTCGTGGATCTTGCCCAGGTTGTGGCCCACGCGGGTGACTTCCAGCCACTCGGCCTGGGGCGTGACCATGCGCCACGAGGCCAGGTTGTCCAGCGCCGTGCCCCACAGCACGGCCTTCTTGCCGCCCGCGTTCATGGCGACATTGCCGCCCACGCAGGAGGCCTCGGCGGAAGTGGGGTCCACCGCGAAGACGAAGCCGGCCCGCTCGGCCGCATCGGCCACACGCTGGGTGACCACGCCCGCCTCGGTATGGATGGTGGGCACCGGTGCGTCGAGGCCGGGCAGCGAGACCAGCTCGACCTCGGTCATGGCCTCGAGCTTCTCGGTGTTGATGACCGCGCTGTTCCAGGTCAGCGGAATGGCGCCGCCGGTGTAGCCCGTGCCGCCCCCGCGCGGGATGATGGTCAGGCCCAGTTCGATGCAGGTCTTGACCAGCTCGGCCATCTCGGCCTCGGAGTCGGGCGTGAGCACCACGAAGGGGTATTCGACCCGCCAGTCGGTGGCGTCGGTGACGTGCGAGACGCGCGACAGGCCGTCGAACTTGATGTTGTCCTTGGCCGTGACCCGGCGCAGGGCCCGGGTGGCCTTGCGGCGCAGCTGCGCCACGTCGCGGAACTTGGCGTCGAAGGCGTCGATGGCCTGCGACACCAGGCCGGTGAGCTCGCCCACCAGGGCGTCGCGCTGGGGGTCGGCGTCGGGCGTGCGGCGCTTCTGCACCTCGGCCATGCGGTGGTGCAGGGCCTCCACCAGCTGGCTGCGCCGGCGCGGGTTGTCCAGCAGGTCGTCCACCAGGTAGGGATTGCGCTGGACCACCCAGATGTCGCCCAGCACCTCGTAGAGCATGCGGGCCGAGCGGCCCGTGCGGCGCTCGTCGCGCAGCACCTGGAGCAGTGACCAACCGCGTTCGCCCAGCAGGCGGATAACGATTTCTCGGTCGGAGAAACTGGTGTAGTTGTACGGGATCTCGCGCAGTCGCACCGGCTCGGCAGCCTGCGACAACAACGCGGTCAGCGCGGTCGGAGCATTCATCGGGATGGGGCCTCGGCTGGGCGCTGCGCGCCCCATGAGCCGGGGCCGGTCATTTTAAGGCAGGGGCCAAAGGCCCGCCCGGCGTGGCTAGAAGAGCACCCGGCTGCGGATGGTGCCGGGCACCTTGGCCAGCTTTTCAAGCGCCAGGTCCGAATAGGCCGCATCGATGTCCGTCACCACGTAGCCGATCTTGTCGTTGGTCTGCAGGTACTGGGCCGAAATGTTGATGCCGTTTTCGGCAAACACGCGGTTGATCTCCGACAGCACGCCCGGCACGTTGCGGTGGATGTGCAGCAGCCGGTGCTTGCCGGGGTGGGCCGGCAGCGCCACTTCAGGAAAGTTGACCGACGAGGTGGTGGTGCCGTTGTCGCTGTACTTCACCAGCTTCTCGGCCACTTCGAGGCCGATGTTGGCCTGCGCCTCCATGGTGGAGCCGCCGATGTGCGGGGTGAGGATCACGTTGTCCAGCCCGCGCAGCGGCGACTGGAACTCGTCCTTGTTGCTCTTGGGCTCGACCGGGAAGACGTCGATGGCGGCGCCCAGCAGCCTCCTGTCCTTCAGCGCCTTGGCCAGCGGCTCGATTTCGACCACCGTGCCGCGCGAGGCGTTGATGAGGATGGACCCCGGCTTCATGGCCGCGATCTCGCGCTCGCCGATCATCCATTGTGTGGCCGGCGTCTCTGGCACGTGCAGGCTGACGATGTCGCTTTGCGCCAGCAGCTCGTGCAGGTCGCGCACCTGGCGGGCATTGCCCAGCGGCAGCTTGGTCACCACGTCGTAGAAGGCCACCTGCATGCCCAGCGCCTCGGCCAGCACCGACAGCTGCGCGCCGATGGAGCCGTAGCCCACGATGCCCAGCGTCTTGCCCCGGATCTCGAAGGCGTTCTCCGCCGACTTGAGCCAGCCGCCCCGGTGTGCCACCGCGCTTTTTTCCGGCACGCCGCGCAGCAGCAGGATGGCCTCGGCCAGCACCAGTTCCGCTACTGAGCGGGTGTTGGAATACGGCGCGTTGAACACCGCCACGCCATGCTCGCGCGCGGCGTCCAGGTCGATCTGGTTGGTGCCGATGCAGAAGGCACCCGCCGCCACCAGCTTGGGCGCGGCCTCGAACACGGCGCGCGTGAGCTGCGTGCGCGAACGGATGCCCAGGAAGTGCACGTCCGCCAGGCGCGCCTTGAGTTCGTCCTCGCTGAGCGCGCCGGCCACCTGCTCGACCCGGCTGTAGCCCTGCTCGTGCAGCAGCTTCACGGCCGAGGGATGAATGCCTTCGAGCAGCAGGAAATGGATCTTGTCCTTGGGAAGCGAGGTGCGGGCGGTGGTCATGAAAGCCTTCTTGCAAGTGAGAACCGGAAGGAAACCGGAAGGGTTTTTACGGTGGAGTCGCGACTCAAAACGTGTGACAAACGCTGACTCCGCTGTGTAACAACTGTCAAATACCCTACACGGTTCCGTATTTCCCAAGCAGGAGTGTTCCCTTATGCAAATCAAGACCGCAGCGATGGGTGCCGCGCTGGCCGCCGCACTGATCGCCCCAGTCCACGCTCAAACCGAAATCCAGTGGTGGCATTCGATGAGCGGGCCGCTGGGCGAGTGGGTCAATGACTTGGCCAAACAGTTCAACGCCAGCCAAAAGGACTACAAGGTCGTGCCCACCTACAAGGGCCAGTACGACGAATCGATGACCGCCGCCATTGCCGCCTTCCGTGCCGGCAATGCGCCCGACATCCTGCAGGTGTTCGAAGTGGGCACCGCCACCATGATGGCCTCCAAGGGCGCGATCAAGCCGGTGGGCGAAGTGATGAACTCGGGCGGCGCCAAGTTCGACCCCAGCGTGTACGTGCCCGCCGTGGCCGGCTACTACACGGCGCCCAACGGCCAGATGCTGAGCTTCCCGTTCAACAGCTCGACCACCATCTTCTATTACAACAAGGACGCCTTCAAGGCGGCCGGCCTGGACCCCGAGAAGGCGCCCACCACCTGGCCCGAGGTCATGGCGGCGGCCGACAAGCTCAAGGCCAGCGGCCACAAGTGCCCCTTCACCACCAGCTGGATGAGCTGGACCCAGCTCGAAAGCTTCTCGGCCTGGCACAACACCCTGTACGCGACGCAGAACAACGGCTTTGGCGGCACCTCGGCGCGCCTGGCCTTCAACTCGCCGCTGCATGTGAAGCACTTCGAGAACCTGGCCAAGATGGCCAAGGACGGCACCTTCGTCTACAAGGGCCGCAACAACACGGCCGACGCCGCCTTCCCCTCGGGCGAGTGCGCCATGATGACGGGCTCGTCGGGCCTGTACGCCCGCGTGGCCAAGGACGCCAAGTTCAAGTACGGCATCTCCACCCTGCCCTACTACCCCGACGTGAAGGGCGCGCCGCAGAACACCGTGATCGGCGGCGCCAGCCTGTGGGTCATGTCGGGCAAGCCGGCCGACCACTACAAGGGCGTGGCCAGCTTCTTCACCTTCCTGTCCGACACCAAGGTGCAGTCCGACAGCCACAAGCGCACGGGCTACCTGCCCATCACCACGGCGGCCTACAAGCTGACCGATGCCTCGGGCTTCTACAAGGAGAACCCGGGCACCGACGTGGCGGTGACGCAGATGATCCGCAAGACCACCGACAAGTCGCGCGGCGTGCGCCTGGGCAACTTCGTGCAGATCCGCACCATCATCGACGAGGAAACCGAGCAGATCTGGAGCGGCAAGAAGAGCCCCAAGGAGGCACTCGAGGCCGCGGTGAAGCGCGGCGACGAGCAGCTGGAGCGCTTCCAGAAAGCCAACAAGGGCTGAAAGCCCTTGTTGGCTGACGCCACACTGTTTGCACCCCTCCCCAACCCTCCCCGCCGAGCGAGGAGGGAGCCCGCCGGTGATGGTGTCGTCGCAGTAGACTCGCACGCCCGCCCTGAATAACGCCGGGGCGGGCGTTTCGTTTTTTGAGAGAGAAGGTCCGAGGGGATATGGAGAAACGCGTTCTTTTTCGGTCAGGCTGGCTGCCGTGGCTGCTGATCGCGCCGCAGATGGCGGTGATCCTGGTGTTCTTCTTCTGGCCGGCCAGCCAGGCCATCCTGCAGTCCATGCAGGCCGAAGACGCCTTCGGCACGTCCACCACCTTCGTCGGGCTGGAAAACTTCAAGACGCTCTTCGACGACCCGGCGTACATCGAGTCGTTCAAGGTCACCGCGATCTTCTCGATCCTGGTGGCCGGCATCGGCATTGCGCTGGCGATGCTGCTGGCCATCTTTGCCGACCGCATCCTGCGCGGCGCGCTGGTCTACAAGACCTTCCTGATCATTCCCTACGCGGTGGCGCCCGCCATCGCGGGCGTGCTGTGGGTCTTCATGTTCTCGCCCAGCATCGGGCTGGTCACTTATTACCTGCGCTTCCTGGGCGTGGACTGGAACCACTTCCTCAACTCCAACCAGGCGCTCACCCTGATCGTGGCGGCCTCGGTGTGGAAGCAGATTTCCTACAACTTCCTGTTCTTCCTGGCGGGGCTGCAGTCCATTCCGAAGGCGCTGATCGAAGCCGCCTCCATCGACGGCGCCGGGCCGCTGCGGCGCTTCTTCGACATCCAGTTTCCGCTGCTGTCGCCCACCACCTTCTTCCTCCTGGTGATGAACGTGGTGTATGCCTTCTTCGACACCTTCGCCATCGTGCACGCCACGACCGAGGGCGGCCCGGGGCGCGACACCTCCATCCTGGTCTACAAGGTGTGGCACGACGGCTTCAAGGCGCTGGACCTGGGCGGCTCGGCCGCGCAGTCGGTGGTGCTGATGGTGATCGTCATCGCGCTCACGGTGATCCAGTTCCGCTACGTCGAAAAGAAGGTTCAGTACTGATGGCCCGCCCGCAACCTCATCAATTCATCCGGAGTCGCCGACATGGTTGAACGCCGCCCCGGGCTCACCATCCTGTCGCACGTGGTGCTCCTGCTGGGCATTGCGCTGGTGGTGTTTCCCATCTACCTGGCCTTTGTCGCCTCCACCCACACGCGCGACGAGATCCTGAACGTGCCCATGCCCATCGTGCCGGGCAAGCACATGCTCGAGAACTACAGCGCCGCCCTGCTGGGCGCCGACACCCAAGGCGCCCGCGTGGTGGTGGGCCGCATGATGTGGATCAGCTTTGTCACGGCGATGGTGATCGCGGTGGGCAAGATCGCCATCTCGCTGCTGTCGGCCTTTGCCATCGTCTACTTCCGCTTCCCGTTCAAGAAGCTGGTGTTCTGGCTGATCTTCGTGACGCTGATGCTGCCGGTGGAGGTGCGCATCCTGCCCACCTACAAGGTGCTTGCCGACCTGAACATGCTCAACACCTATGCGGGCCTGACGGTTCCGCTCATCGCATCGGCCACCGCCACCTTCCTGTTCCGGCAGTTCTTCCTCTCGGTGCCCGACGAGCTCGTGGAAGCCGCGCGAATCGACGGCGCCGGGCCGATGCGCTTCTTCAAGGACATCCTGGTGCCGCTGTCGCAGACCTCGATTGCGGCGCTGTTCGTCATCCAGTTCATCTACGGCTGGAACCAGTACCTGTGGCCGCTCTTGGCCACCACCACCGAGGACATGTACCCGGTGGTGATCGGCATCAAGCGGATGATCGCCTCGGGCGATGCCGCGGTGGACTGGAACCTGGTGATGGCCACCGCCGTGCTGGCACTCATCCCGCCAGCCATCGTGGTCGTTCTCATGCAGCGCTGGTTCGTCAAGGGCCTGGTGGATACGGAGAAATGAGCCCACCCCCGACTCTCGCCCACTTCGTGTGGCTCGCATCCCCCCTCAAGGGAGCAACACCTGCGGCCCGGCAAAGCCGCTTCCGCGGCGTTTCCGGCTCCTATCTTTCATCCGCCGCCACAGAAGAACGCAAAGCGGCCGCTACTTAAGCTGAAAAAACAAGATGTCTGCAATTTCATTTCGCAACGTCATCAAGCGCTACGGCAAGGGCCCCAAGGCCAACCAGGTGATCCACGGCGTCTCGGCCGAGGTCGAGGCGGGCGAGTTCATCGTGATCGTCGGGCCCTCGGGCTGCGGCAAGTCCACCCTGCTGCGCATGGTGGCCGGTCTGGAGGAAATCAGCGCGGGCGACATCGCCATTGGCAACAAGGTCGTCAACAACGTCGAGCCCGCGCAACGCGACATCGCCATGGTGTTCCAGAACTACGCGCTGTATCCGCACATGCGCGTGTTCGACAACATGGCCTACGGCCTGCGCATCGCAGGCGTCGGCAAGGACGAGATCAAGACCCGCGTCGACAAGGCCGCCAAGATCCTGGAGCTGGGCCACCTGCTCGAGCGCAAGCCGCGCGAGCTGTCGGGCGGGCAGCGCCAGCGCGTGGCCATGGGCCGCGCCATCGTGCGCCAGCCGCAGGTCTTTTTGTTCGACGAGCCGCTGTCCAACCTCGACGCCAAGCTGCGCGCGCAGACGCGCCTGGAAATCCAGAAGCTGCACCGCGAACTGGGCATCACCTCGCTGTTCGTCACGCACGACCAGGTGGAGGCGATGACGCTGGCGCAGCGCATCATGGTGATGAACGCCGGCGTGATGGACCAGTTCGGCACGCCCGAAGAGGTCTACAACCGCCCCGCCACCACCTTCGTGGCCAGCTTCATGGGCTCGCCGCCGATGAACCTGCTGCACCATGCCCCGGGCGTGAAGCAGGGCGCCATCCTGGGCATCCGGCCCGAGCACCTGGTGTTCGGCGACGACGGCTGGCTGGTCAAGGTCGAGCAGGTCGAGATGCTGGGCGCCGAGCGCCTCATCTACGCCCGCATCGGCGACGAGCAGCTGGTCATGCGCGTGGAAGAAGGCGTGCCCGCGCCCGCCATCGGCGCCTCGGTGCGCATTGCCGCGCGGCCCGAAAAGCTGCATTGGTTCGACGCCGGCTCCGGCAAGCGGCTGACCAACGCATGAGCACGCTCCCCGCCTGGCCCTACCCCCGCTGGATCGCCCACCGCGGCGCCGGCAAGCTGGCCCCCGAGAACACCCTGGCCGCGTTCCGCCTGGGCGCGCGCCACGGCTACCGCATGTTCGAGTGCGACGCCAAGCTGAGCGCCGACGGCGTCGTCTTCCTCATGCACGATGCGCTGCTGGACCGCACCACCAGCGGCAGCGGCACCGGCGGCGAACTGCCCTGGTCGCAGCTGTCGCAGCTCGACGCCGGCAGCTGGCATTCGCGCGAGTACGCCGGCGAGCCGCTGCCCACGCTGGCCAACCTGGCGCGCTGGTGCCTGGCCAGCGGCCATCTGATGGACATCGAGATCAAGCCCACCCCCGGCACCGAGCGCCGGACCGGGGAGGTGGTGGCGCGCGAGGCCGCTGCCTTGTGGGCAGGCACCCCGGTTCCGCCCTTTCTCACCTCCTTCCAGCCGGAATCGCTCAAGGCCGCGCTGGAAGTGGCGCCGCAGCTGCCGCGCGGGCTGCTGCTCGACAAGCTGCGCGAAGGGTGGCTGCAGGAGGCGCAGGCACTGCAATGCGCCGCTGTGGTCTGCCACTACAGCCTGTGGGATGCCGATGCCGTTGCCCAGGTGCACGGCGCCGGCATGCGCGCCCTGAGCTACACCGTCAACGACGAGAGCGTGGCCCAATGGCTGTGGCAACTGGACACGGACGGCATCGTGACCGACCGCGTCGACCTCTTCCCGCCGGACTGACGCGCCGGCCGCCCCGGTCCGGCCTTTTCTTATGATGCGCCGATGACCTGGATCACCCGCTGCGCCCTCCTGCTCGTCGCCCTGCTGCTGGCCTGCAGCGGCGCACTGGCGCAACAGGGCCCCGCTTCGGCCACTCCGGCACCGCCCGAAATCACCCTGGAGTCGCTGCGCCTCAAGGTGGAGCAGATTCCGGAGACGGCGGACACCGACGAGGACGTGCAGCGCCTGAACACGCTCACCGACGAGATCACCGCCGAGTCGGAGCGCTTCGTGGCCAGCCGCACCACCCAGCTCAACGACCTCAATGCGCGGCTGGGCGAACTCGGCCCGGCGCCGGCGCAGGGCGCCGCCAGCACCGAAACACCGGACATCACCCGCCAGCGCGCCGCCCTGACCAAGCAGCGCAACGCCATCGACGCCGACATCCGGCTGGCACGCCTGTTGATCGTGAATGCGCAGCAGCACCGCACCGAGATGCTGGCCCAGCGCCGCGCGGTGTTCGAGGCCAAGCTGTTCGAGCGCTCCCTCTCGCCGCTGACGTCCAGCTTCTGGGAGCGGATGTCCGACGAATGGCAGGGCGACAAGGAAGACCTGGCGGGCCTGTCCAAGGAGTTCGGCCGAGGCATCGAAAGCGCGCTGGGCGAGACGGGCTGGTTCGCCATCGCCCTGGGCCTGCTCCTGGGAATCGGCGCCCTGGCACTGGCGATCCGGGTCATGGAAGCGTGCCTGGCCTGGCTGGCCGCGCGCAGCTTCCCCATCGGGCGGCTGCGGCGCTCGCTGCTCGCGCTTTTGACCGTGCTCGCGTACGTCCTGATTGCCGGGCTGGCAGGCACCGCCGTCTGGGGGACGGTCGAGCGGCTGGGCGACTGGGGCACCCGCACCACGCGCCTGGCCGGCATGCTGGTGCAGTGGCTCATGTTCCTGGCCTTCGTGGTGGGCCTGGGGCGCGCCATGCTGTCCAACCGGCGGCCGTCCTGGCGGCTGCCGCCCATCACCGACGGAGTGGCCCGTCGGCTGTGGCCGCTGCCCTGGCTGGTGGCGCTGTGCGCACTGGTCAGCGGCGCCCCGCTCTCGATCAACCAGGTCATCGACGATCCGCTCAACAGCATGCTCACCAACCTCATGCCGGTGGCCGCCTTCCTGGCGACCTGCATGCTGACGGTGTTCCTGGTGCGCCAGTCTCGCATCGGTGCACTCGGCGCCGAGTCCGAGGCAGCCGATACCGCAGCGGTCGAGCGGCCGGCCTGGGTCAGCCTGCTGCGCGGGCTGGTGGGCATGGTGCTGCTGGCGCTCCTGCTGCTGGTGGCGGTCGGCTACCTCGCCTTCGCCCGGGTCCTGGCGGGCCAGATCCTGTGGGCGGGCATCGTCGCGGTCCTGGGCTACCTGCTGCTCAAGTTCGCGGACGACCTGTGGATGTCGCTGCTGTCCTCGCGCAGCACGTCGGGCCAGAAACTGCAAAAGAGCATGGGCCTGCGCGCGCAAACGCTGGACCAGGCTGCGGTGCTGATGTCGGCGCTCAGCCGCATCGTCATTGCGTTCTACATGGTGGTCGCCTTCATTGCGCCGCTGGGCAGCACGCCGGGCGAACTGGCGCAGCGCAGCGGCCGCGTGAGCACGCGCCTGAAGGTGGGCGAGTTCGAGCTCGACTCCAGCGCCATCCTGGGCGCCGTCGCGGTGCTCATCATCGGCTTCATCGTGCTGCGCCTGTTCAAGCGCTGGCTCGAAAACAGCTACCTGCCCAACACACAGCTCGAATCGGGCATGCGCAGCTCCATCAGCACTCTGCTGGGCTACGTGGGCGCGGTGGTGGTGGTCGCGCTGGCGCTGTCGGCCCTGGGCATCGGGGTGAACCGCATCGCGTGGGTGGCCAGCGCGCTGTCGGTGGGCATCGGCTTCGGTTTGCAGGCCATCGTGCAGAACTTCATCTCGGGCCTGATCCTGCTGGCCGAGCGGCCGGTGAAGGTGGGCGACTGGGTGGTGCTGGGCACATCGGAGGGCGACGTGCGCCGCATCAACGTGCGCGCCACCGAGATCCAGCTGGGCGACCGTTCCACGCTGATCGTGCCGAACTCGGAGTTCATCACCAAGACCGTGCGCAACATGACGTTGGCGAACGCCGAGGGCCGCGTGCTGATCCGGCTGCCCATGCCACTGACCACCGATGCGCAGCAGGTGCGCGAGGTGATGCTCAAGGCCTGCCGGGAACACGACGCCGTGCTGCCCACCCCCGAGCCGAGCGTGACGCTCGACGGCATCGAGAACGGCCTGCTGGTGTTCCAGGCCATCGCCTTCGTGCCCAATCCGCGCATGGCCTCGGGCGTTCGCAGCGACCTGCTCTTCACCATCCTGGACGGGCTGCGCCAGGCCCAGGTACCGATGGCGGTGTACCTGTCGGCGCCGGTGCCGGGCACGCTGGGCGCGTCGCTGGCCCCGGCCTCCCCTGCAGCGCCGCCGGCGCCGTCCTCGCCGCTCAGCGGCGCCTGAGCCTCAGCTGCGCAGGCCGCCGGCCAGAAGCCATTGCAGCGTGCCGCAAACCAGTACCAGGGCGGCATACGTCGCCATCATCCCGTCGCGACCGAAATACGCCAGCCCGCCGGCCAGCACGACGACGCCAGCCACGAAATTGATGACGATCTGCTTCCACAGCGCGAGCGGGGCGCCCTTGCCCATGATGAGCCGGCCGCCCAGGCCCAGCACCACAGCCACGACAAGGGCCGGCAGGGCGAAATTGGCCAGGTGGTCGATCAGGGCAAACGGGGACATGAATAGGGGTGGAGGGCACCTCGAGGGGCCATTGATTCAGCGCAAGGGCCGAGCAAGGCGGCAAATTTTATAATCCGGGGATGGCAGTCTGGGCCCTGGGCTTGAATCACACGACCGCGCCGCTCGATCTGCGCGGTCGTTTTGCGTTCGCCCTCGACCAGTTGGCGCCCACCCTGCACAGCCTGCGCAGTTCGTTCGGCGCCCAGCGCCATCCGGACGTCGAGGCGGCCATCATCTCCACCTGCAACCGCACCGAGATCTACTGCGCGGCCAACAACGCCGCGCTGGAGCACACGGTGGGCTGGCTGGCCGAGAGCGGCGGCGTGTCCCCATCCCTGCTGCGCTCGCATGCCTACACGCTGGAAAACGACCAGGCCGCACGCCACGCCTTCCGGGTGGCCAGCGGGCTCGATTCCATGGTGCTGGGCGAGGCCCAGATCCTGGGCCAGATGAAGGATGCCGTGCGCGCCGCCGAAAGCGCCGGCTCGCTGGGCAGCACGCTGAACCAGCTGTTCCAGCGCTCGTTCGCGGTGGCCAAGGAAGTGCGCACCGCGACCGAGATCGGCGCCCACTCCATCAGCATGGCGGCCGCCTCGGTTCGCCTGGCCAGCCAGCTCTTCGAAGACCTGAAGCAGACCCGCGTACTGTTCGTGGGTGCCGGCGAAATGATCGACCTGGCGGCCACGCACTTCGCGGCGCGCAGCCCCAAGGCGATGGTCATTGCCAACCGCACGCTGGAGCGCGGCGAAAAACTCGCCTCCCGCTTCGGCGGCGAGGCCATGCGCCTGGCCGACCTGCCGGCGCGCCTGGCCGAATTCGACATCGTCGTCAGCTGCACCGCCAGCACGCTGCCGCTGATCGGCCTCGGCGCCGTGGAGCGGGCGCTCAAGCAGCGCAAGCACCGGCCCATGTTCATGGTCGACCTGGCCGTGCCGCGCGACATCGAGCCCGAGGTGCGGGCCCTGTCGGACGTGTACCTCTACACGGTGGACGACCTGGCGCAGGTGGTGCAGCAAGGCCAGGCCCAGCGCCAGGCCGCCGTGGCGCAGGCCGAGGTGATCATCGACGCCGGCGTTCAGAGCTTCATGCACTGGCTCGGCCAGCGCGGTACGGTGCCGCTGATCCAGCAGCTCAACGCGCAGACCGACGCCTGGCGCAGCGCCGAGCTGGCCCGTGCGAAGAAGCTGCTGGCCAAGGGCGAAGACCTGGACACCGTCCTCGAAGCCCTGTCCCGCGGCCTCACCCAGAAGATGCTGCACGGCGCCATGGCCGAGCTGCATGCGGGCGACGCGGCCTCGCGCGAACAGACGGCGCAGACCATTGCGCGCCTGTTCCTGCGCAAAGAGCGTTAGCGACGCTGCCTTTGCCGATGGGCCCATGCGGCCTGCTCCGTGCCAGTCCATGGCGGGTCCCAAGGCCCCTTCCCTCTTTTGCCCATCTGCCGACCTCGGCCATTCTTCTTGTGAAAAGCTTTCTGCGCCAACAACTCGAACGTTATGTGCAACGCCTGGAAGAGTTGGACTTCCTGCTCTCGCGCGAGGACATCATGGCCGACATGTCGCAGTACCGCGTGCTCTCGCGCGAACATGCGCAGGTGACCCAGGTGGCCGGCCGCTACCAGCGCTACAAGCAGGTCGAGTCGGACCTGGCCGGCGCCCGCGAAATGCTCGAAGACCCCGACATGGCCGAGATGGCGCGCGAGGAAATCGAAGGGGGCGAGGCCGAGCTGGTGAAGCTCGAAGCCGAGCTGCAGCGCCTGCTGCTGCCCAAGGACCCGGACGATGCACGCAACGCCTTCCTGGAAATCCGCGCGGGCACCGGCGGCGACGAATCGGCCCTGTTCGCCGGCGACCTGCTGCGCATGTACACCCGCTACGCCGAGCGCGCGGGCTGGCGCTGCGAGATCGTGAGCGAGAGCGAAAGCGAACTGGGCGGCTACAAGGAAGTGGTGGTGCGCATCGTGGGCGACGACGTATTCGGCGCCCTTCGCTTCGAATCGGGCGGCCACCGCGTGCAGCGCGTGCCCGCCACCGAGACGCAGGGCCGCATCCACACCAGCGCCTGCACGGTGGCGGTGCTGGCCGAGCCCGATGAAGCACAGGCAGTGCAGATCAACCCGGCCGACCTGCGCATCGACACCTACCGCGCCAGCGGCGCCGGCGGCCAGCACATCAACAAGACCGATTCCGCGGTGCGCATCACGCACATCCCCACCGGCATCGTGGCCGAGTGCCAGGACGACCGCAGCCAGCACCGCAACAAGGCCAAGGCGCTGCAGGTGCTGTCGGCCCGCATCCAGGAAAAGGAGCGCAGCGAGCGCGCCGCCAAGGACGCGGCGCTGCGCAAGGGCCTGATCGGCAGCGGCGACCGCTCCGATCGCATCCGCACCTACAACTTTCCGCAGGGGCGGCTGACCGACCACCGGATCAACCTCACGCTCTACAAGCTGCAGTTCATCATGGAAGGCGACCTGGGCGAGGTGCTGGGCGCGCTGAAGGCGGCGCACGAGGCCGAGCAGCTGGCGGAGCTGGAAGCGGCGGGCCAGGCGTGATGAATACAGCCGAAGACAAGGGCGCCCTGCCCGCCACCGTCGCGCAGGCCCTGTCGGCCGCCGCTGCGCTGGGCGTGGAGCGGATCGATGCGCAGTTGCTGCTGCTGCATGCGCTGGGCCGCTCGAGCGGCGAGCGCGCCTGGCTGCTGGCGCACGACAGCGATCCACTCACTGCCGACGCGGCGCAGTGCCTGCAGGACAGCCTGCTGCGCCGCCTGGCCGGCGAGCCGGTGGCCTATCTGCTGGGCGAAAAGGAATTCCATGGCCTCGCATTGCAGGTGGACGCCCGCGTGCTGGTGCCCCGGCCGGACACCGAGACGCTGGTCGACTGGGCCCTCGAGCGCCTTCAAGGCCTGCACGAGGTGCGCGTGATCGACCTGGGCACCGGCAGCGGCGCCATCGCCCTGGCGCTGCAGAAGGCGCGGCCCGACCTGCAGATCCATGCCGTCGATGCCAGCGAAGACGCCCTGGCCGTGGCCCGCGCCAACGGCGAGCGCCTCGGCCTGCCGGTGCGCTTCGCCCACGGCGACTGGCTGGAGGGGGCCGGCACCGGCTACGCCCTGATCGTGAGCAACCCGCCCTACATCCGCGCCGACGACCCGCACCTGCCGGCCCTGCGGCATGAGCCGCTGTCCGCCCTGGCGGCCGGTGCCGACGGCCTGGCCGACATCCGCCGCATCGTGCAGGCGGCGCCGCGACACCTGGCCGACGGCGGCTGGCTGCTGCTGGAGCACGGCCACGACCAGGCGGCCGACGTGCGCGCCCTGCTGGTGGCCGGCGGCTTCCAGGAAGTGCAAAGCCGCAAGGATCTTGCCGGCATCGAGCGCTGCTCCGGCGGGCTTTGGCGCGCGGTGAAATAATCAACCCATTCTTTCGAGGAGCCCCCATGAGCGACGCCCAGCAACGCATTGACGACCTGGTCAAGCAAAACGAGATTCTTCTTTTCATGAAGGGAAGCGCCAGCTTTCCCATGTGCGGCTTCTCCGGCCGCGCCGTGCAGATCCTGAAGGCCTGCGGCGTCGACCCCAAGTCGCTCAAGACGGTGAACGTGCTCGAGGACGACGGCATCCGCCAGGGCATCAAGGAATACAGCAACTGGCCCACCATTCCCCAGCTGTACGTGCGCGGCGAATTCATCGGCGGCTCGGACATCATGATGGAGATGTACGAGTCGGGCGAGTTGCAGCAGGTGCTGGCAACGCCCTCCGCACAGTAAGAGCAGGTCGGAGCCGGCATGGCGCACCCCCACCCCACCGATTGGAAAAACGATGGCGTGCGGGTGATCCCGGCCAACCAGCTGGACGCCAACACGGCGCAGACGCCCGGCATGAACCGGGCGGCCGCCATCAATTTCGCGCGCGTCGGCGCCCAGAAACTCTGGGCCGGCACGGTGCACATCCACGCGGGCGCCAAGACCGGCGCCCATCACCACGGGCCCCTCGAATCGGTCATCTACGTGGTGCGCGGTCGCGCCCGCATGCGCTGGGGCGAGAAGCTCGAGTTCACAGCCGAAGCCGGTCCGGGCGACTTCATCTACGTGCCGCCCTTCGTGCCGCACCAGGAAATCAACGCCAGCAGCACCGAGACGCTCGAATGCGTGCTGTGCCGCAGCGACGGCGAGGCCGTGGCCGTCAACCTGGACATCGAGCCGGTCGAGAAGCCGCAGACGGTGCTCTGGGTCGACCCGACCCACCCGACAGGCGGGGTCTGACGGCAGGCTCGTGGCACCATGTGGGGTTGAAGAACCGCACATGACCCTCACGCAGAGCCTCCTGACCATTGCCGCGCTGATCGCAACCAGCGCCTTTTTCTCCCTGGCCGAGATCTGCCTGGCGGCCGCGCGCCGGCTGCGTCTGCGGCAACTGGCAGACGACGGGGACGCCCGGGCAGAAAAGGTACTGCAGTTGCAGGAGCAGCCGGGCCACTACTTCACCGTGGTGCAGATCGGCTTGAACGCGGTGGCCATCCTGGGCGGCGTGGTGGGCGAAGGCGCATTCAGCCCCTACTTCGCGGACCTGTATTCCAACTGGATGAACCCGGAACTGGCGCAGCGCGCCGCCTTCCTCAGCTCCTTCGTGCTGATCATCTCGATCTTCCTGATCTTCGCCGACCTCTTTCCCAAGCGGCTGGGCATGAACGAGCCGGAGCGGCTCGCGCTGCGGCTGGTGGGGCCGATGCAGTTCCTGATCACCGCCTTCAAGCCGCTGGTCTGGCTCTTCACGCACGGCACCGACGTGCTGTTCAAGCTGCTGGGCATGCCCACGCAGCGCGAGGAAACCATCACCTCGGCCGACATCCTGGCCATGACCGAGGCCGGCCTGCGCGCCGGCGTGCTGGCCGAGCGCGAGCAGCAGGTGATTGCCAACGTGTTCGAGCTGGACACCCGGCCGGTGAGCAGCGTCATGACCTCGCGCGACCGCGTGATCTGGTTCGACAAGGGCGAGTCCGAAAGCATCCTGCGCGCGCGCATCATTGCCGAGCCCTTCTCGGCCTATCCGGTGTGCGACGGCGACATCGACCATGTGCTGGGCTATGTGGACGCCAAGGACATGTTCCAGCGCGTGCTCAGCGGCCAGCCGCTGTCTTTCGACCAGGGGCTGCCGCTGAACAAGGCGCTGGTGATCCCGGACCGCATCTCGCTCACCGAAGTGCTCGAGCAGTTCCGCCAGGCCCACGAGGACTTCGCCATCGTCGTCAACGAGTACAGCCTGGTGGTGGGCGTGATCACGCTCAACGACGTGATGAGCACCGTCATGGGCGACCTGGTGCCGCCCTCGGACGAAGAGCAGCAGATCGTCCGGCGCGACGAGAACTCGTGGCTCATCGACGGCGTCACGCCCATTCAGGACGTGCAGCGCGCGCTCGACATCGACGAGATGCCGCACGTCGACGAGTACGAGACCCTGGCCGGCTTCCTCATGTACATGCTGCGCCGTGTGCCCAAGCGCACCGACAGCGCCACCTGGGCGGGCTTCAAGTTCGAGGTGATGGACGTGGACAGCCACCGCATCGACCAGGTGATGGTGACGCGCGAGGCCGCGCGCCAGCCGGCTGAAGCCAGCGCGGCAGGCTGAACCGCCTCAGGCGGAGCGATTGGCCACGACGCCCGTGGCCGCCGGGGCCTGCGCTGCGCCGCGGCTTGCAACGCGAGCGGCCCAGGCGCTCACGGCCATCGCGGCCACCAGCAGCACCAGGCCCGCCAGGTGCAGGCTCTGCATGGCCTGGTGCGAGATCATCCAGCCGCCGACGGCCGTGCCGATCGCCTGGCCGGCATACATGGCCGAGGTGTTCAGCGCCACCGAGCCGCCTGCCAGGGCCGGCGCCAGCGACACCAGCCGCGCTTGCTGCGCCGAGTTGGCCGAGAAGCAGCCGAGCGCCCAGGGCACCAGCACCACGGCGGCCAGCACGAGCGTCGAGGCCAGCGGCCAGGCCAGCATGCTCAACGCGATGGCGCCGATGGTGATCATCACGCCGCGGGGCGCGCCCAGCCGGTCGATGTAGCGGGACATCAGCACGTTGCCCAGCAGGCCGAATGCGCCGAAGAACATGAACAACGCGCTCAGCTCATGCACGCTGGCGCCCAGGCTGTTGCGGAAGATGGGCGCGAAGTAGGCAAACACCACGAACTGCCCCGCCGCGCACAGCAGCGTCACGGCCACGCACAGCATGAGGGCCGGCATGCGCAAGGCCGTGCCCCAGCTGGCCAGCGAGAAGCGCGGCGGCCGCACGTCGTGGGGCATGGCCTGCCAGACCCACGCCGCACTGGCCAGCGACAGCACTGCGACCAGCCCGTACGCGCCCTGCCAGCCGAGCATGCCGCTCAGCCACGCATTCAGCGGCATGCCCAGCACCGAGGCCAGCGACCAGCCGACGAAGACGAAGGTGATAGCGCGCCCGCGCTGTTCGGCCGGCATCAGGTAGCCGGCGCATGCCGCAGCCTGCGGCGTGAACACCGCGGCCGGAATCACGGCCAGCACCCGCAGGGCGAGCAGCACATGGAAGTCGGTGGCCAAGGCACAGGCCGCATGCAGCAGGCCGTACCAGACCATGGCCGCCGCCAGCAGCTTGCGCCGGTCGAAGGGCGCCACCGCGGCGGCCAGCGTGGGCGCGCCCAGACAGACCACCAGGGCCGCCACCGAGATGAGGTAGCCGGCCACGGGCACCGGCACCTGGAAGAAGGCGCTGACTTCGTTGAGGGTGGCGCTGGCCACCATCACGCCGGTGCCGATGGCGAAATTGCCGGCCAGGAGGGCCCAGAGCATGGAAGGCATGGAGTTATCGGATCGAAGGTTGGAATGCGAGCAGCCATATCGACAGCCGTTCGAAGGACCGCGATATTGCTATGCGATCCCCGCCTCCACAAACGCTGATTTGGAATGCCTCGCATGCGCCGCACGCATGCGAATGCCGACCTGCCCGGTCAATCCTGCCGGTCGACGAACTTCCAGTTTCGCTGGTTCGCAAACACCGCGTTCGGATAGGGCGACTGGCCCCGGCTGCCGTTGTAGCGGCCCAGCGTCATGAACAGGTCGCCGCGCTCGCGGTCCAGGTAGTGGCGCAGGATCACGCAGCCGAAGCGCAGGTTGGTCTGCATGTGAAAGAGCGTGGACGGATCGCCGTCGCCGATCACCCGCGTCCAGAACGGCATCACCTGCATGAAGCCCCGCGCGCCCGCGCTCGACACCGCGAACTTGCGGAAATTGCTCTCCACCTGCACCAGCCCAAGCACCAGGCTCACGTCGAGGCCGGCGCGCTTGGCCTCGTACCAGATGGTCTGCAGGAATTCCTTGCGCGTGTTCCAGTCGGGCATGCGCTTTTTCAGGCGCTCGCTCATGCTGCCCAGCCAGCGCAGGTAGGCCAGGCGCGATTCGGTGTCCTTGAACTCGGGGATTGGCGGCGCGCTGTTGTGGATGGCCGAACTCAGCGCGGTGCGCACCGAGTCCATCAGCGGCTCCTCGATCTGCGCGCCGGCCATTGCCTGGCGTGGCAGGCCCGCCAGCGACAGCACGCCGGCCGCGGCACCGCCCAGGCAGTGGCGCCGCGAAAGTGTCATGCCGCGAGTTTGCTGCGCACGAAGGCGGCCGCCTCGGCCACGGGAACCTTGGTGGCAGCGGCATCGCGGCGGTGCTGGTACTCGACCACGCCGTCCTTCAGGCCCTTGTCGCCGATGGTCAGGCGATGAGGCACGCCGATCAGTTCCCAGTCGGCGAACATGGCGCCGGGGCGCTCGCCGCGGTCGTCCAGGATCACGTCCACGCCGGCAGCCAGCAGGTCGTCGTAGAGCCGGGTCGCAGCCGCCTTCACCTCTTCGCTGCGGTCCATGCCGATGGGGCACACCACCACGGTGAAGGGGGCGATGGCATCGGGCCAGATGATGCCGCGCTCGTCATGGTTCTGCTCGATGGCCGCGGCCGGCAGACGCGTGATGCCGATGCCGTAGCAACCCATTTCCAGGTGCTGCGGCTTGCCGGCCTCGTCGAGGAAGGTGGCGTTCATGGACTTGCTGTACTTGGTGCCCAGCACGAACACGTGGCCCACCTCGATGCCGCGCTCGATGGCCAGCAGGCCCTTGCCGTCGGGCGACTTGTCGCCGGCCACCACGTTGCGGATGTCGGCCACCACGTCGGGCTCGGGCAGGTCGCGGCCCCAGTTGACGCCGGTGGTGTGGAAGTCCGCCTCGTTGGAGCCGCAGATCCAGTCGGCCATGACGGCCACGTCGCGGTCGGCCACCAGCTTGACCGGCTTCTTCATGTTCAGCGGGCCCAGGTAACCGGGCTTGGCGCCGAAGTGCTCTTCGATCTCGGCGACGGTGGCAAAGCGGAAGCCCTCGTTCAGGCCCGGCACCTTGCTGACCTTGATCTCGTTCATGTCGTGGTCGCCGCGCACCAGCAGCAGCCACACCTGCGAGCCGACGATCTCACCCTTGTCGTTGGTCTTGTCGGTGGCCAGCACCAGCGACTTGACGGTGGTGGACAGCGGCACGCCTAGCAGTGCGGCCACTTCCTCGCAGGTGGCCTTGCCGGGGGTCGGCGTCTTGGTGGCCGGCTGGCTGGCAGCCGGACGCGGACCGGCAGGCGCCAGCGCCTCGGCCTTTTCCATGTTGGCCGCGTAATCGCTCTCGGGGCAGTAGACGATCGCGTCTTCACCGGTGGCGGCAATCACCTGGAACTCTTCGCTCATGTCGCCGCCGATGGCGCCGCTGTCGGCGCGCACGGCCCGGTAGCGCAGGCCGAAGCGGTCGAAGATCCGGCGGTAAGCCTGCGACATCACCTGGTAGCTGGTCTTGGCGGCATCGAGGTCGCGGTCGAAGCTGTAGGCGTCCTTCATGGTGAACTCGCGCCCGCGCATGAGGCCGAAGCGCGGACGGCGCTCGTCCCGGAACTTGGTCTGGATCTGGTAGAGGTTCAGCGGCAGCTGCTTGTAGCTGCGGATCTCCTGCCGGGCGATGTCGGTCACCACCTCTTCGCTGGTGGGCTGCACGACGTAGTCGCGCTCGTGGCGGTCCTTGATGCGCAGCAGCTCGGGGCCCATCTTGTCGAAGCGGCCGCTCTCCTGCCACAGCTCGGCCGGCTGGACCACCGGCATCGTGATCTCCACCGCACCCGCGCGGTTCATTTCCTCGCGCACGATGGCCTCCACCTTGCGGATCACCCGCAGGCCCATGGGCATGTAGGTGTAGATGCCAGCGCCCAGCTTCTTGATCATGCCGGCGCGGGTCATCAGGCGGTGGCTGACGACTTCGGCGTCGGCCGGTGCTTCCTTGAGGGTGGAGACAAAGAAACGGGAGGCTTTCATCGGGTGGCGGCTCAGATATGCGGGAAAAACAGGATGCCCCGGGGCCAGGGCCAGGAAACCGGTCTACTTGCCGAGCGCAACCCGGCATGCATAATCGACTCAGTTCAAAAATTGGGGTTCGATTATGCTCGACCGAGATGGCTTCAGGCCCAACGTCGGCATCATCCTGCTCAACCATCGCAATCAGGTTTTCTGGGGCAAGCGCATACGCACCCATTCATGGCAGTTTCCGCAAGGCGGAATCGACCGCGGCGAAAGCCCCGAGCAGGCCATGTATCGGGAGCTGCATGAGGAGGTCGGCCTATCGCCGGAACATGTGCGCATCGTGGCCCGCACCCGCGACTGGTTGCGCTACGAGGTGCCGGATCGGTTCATCCGCCGCGACGCGCGCGGCCACTACAAGGGCCAGAAGCAGATCTGGTATCTGCTTCAACTCACCGGTCACGACTGGGACCTGAATCTTCGCGCCACCGACCACCCGGAATTCGACGCCTGGCGCTGGCACGACTACTGGGTTCCGCTGGACGTCGTCGTCGAGTTCAAGCGCGGCGTCTATGAAATGGCGCTGACCGAACTCGCCCGCTACCTGCCCCGCCAGGATTTCCGCAACCGCTTTCTGCGTGGCAACGTGCGCGGCCGCGAGTTCGATCGCCATCCCGCCGTCGGCGGGCACGAGCCGAACTTCGAGCTGCCGCCCGGCGCCTCCTTCGATCCCGATCCCAATGTCCCGTCTGCCCCCGAGGGTGCCGCACCGGCGCCCAGCCAGCTTCTTGCGCCGCGCTAGCCGGCTGCTTGGCGCCGCCCTGCCCGCACTCGTGCTGGCCCAGGCCGCGTCAGCGCAGCTTTTCACCGACCCTGACTGGAAGGAATCTCCGGTGCCGCCGGCGCCGGAATTCGACCAGCGGCGCATGCTCGAGATCGACATGCCGCGGGTGTACGACCTGAAGTACGGCGTCGATCCCAAGACACTTGCCATTACCGACGACGGCGTGGTGCGCTATGTCGCCATCGCCAAGAGCACCGGGCCGGGCGCTGCGCTCAATGCCTTCTACGACGGCGTGCGCTGCGCCACGGGTGAAATCAAGACCTACGCCCGCTACAGCGGCGATGCATGGCATCCGGTCGAGAACCCGGAGTGGCAGCCGCTGGGACAGGCCAAGACGCGCTACAGCCTTGCCCTGGCGCGGCAGGCCATCTGCCGCAGCGGCGCGCCGCGCGGCACCACGGGCGAGATGGTCCAGGCCCTGAAAAAGCCGCACTACATCGACTGAGACATCGCAGGCAGGCCAGGCAGCCTGCCCACTTCCGCACCCCCCGTGCAGATCAGACCGCGACAGCAGTCAGGATCATGTTGTCGCGGTGGATCATCTCGGGCTCGGCCACGTAACCGAGCAGCCGCTCGATTTCGCCCGACGCCTTGCGGCACAACAGCCGCGCTTCGGCGCTCGAGTAGTTGGCCAGGCCGCGCGCCACTTCGCCGCCATCGGGGCCGCGCACCGCGATCACGTCGCCGCGCGAAAACTCGCCTTCCACCGCCGTCATGCCGATGGGCAGCAGGCTCTTGCCTTCGCCGCGCAGCTTGGCGGCCGCCCCGGCATCCACGCTCACCGCACCGCGCAACTGCAGGTGGTCGGCCATCCAGCGCTTGCGCGCCTGGTGCTTGGGCGTTTGCGCCACCAGCAGCGTGCCGATGGCATCGCCCTTGGACAGGCGCACCAGCGCATCCGCCTCGCGGCCCCAGGCGATCACGGTGGACGCCCCCGAACCGGCCGCGCGCTTGGCCGCCAGGATCTTGGTGATCATGCCGCCCTTGCCGATGCTGCTGCCCGCGCCGCCGGCCATGGCCTCCAGCGCCGGGTCGCCCGCGGCGGCCTCATGCACGAACTGTGCGGCCGGGTCCTTGCGCGGGTCGGCCGTGTACAGGCCCTTCTGGTCGGTCAGGATCACCAGCGCGTCGGCCTCGACCAGGTTGGCCACGAGGGCGCCCAATGTGTCGTTGTCGCCGAACTTGATCTCGTCGTTGACGACGGTGTCGTTCTCGTTGATCACCGGCACCACGCCCAGGCCCAGCAGCGTGAGCAGCGTGGAACGGGCATTCAGATAGCGCTCGCGATCAGCCAGGTCGGCGTGGGTGAGCAGCACTTGCGCGCTGCCCAGATCGTTCTCGCGCAGCTTGGTCTCGTACATCTGGGCCAGGCCCATCTGCCCGACCGCCGCGGCCGCCTGCAGCTCGTGCACCTCGTGCGGCCGGGTCCGCCAGCCCAGGCGCTTCATGCCTTCGGCGATGGCGCCGCTGGAAACCATCACCACTTCCCGGCCGTCGCGCACCAGCAGCGCCAGCTGCCGGCACCACTCGCCGATCGCCGCCTCATCCAGCCCGCGCCCCTCGTTGGTCACCAGGCTGGAACCGACCTTGACGACGATGCGACGGGCGTCGCGAAGAACCGTGGAACCAGCTTTGGCAGTCATCGACTTTCTTGAGAATTGACGGATCGATTGTTGGACGGAGCTCGCGCCGCGGCAGCGCAGGCTCAGGTGGGATCGACGAAACGCGGATCGACCTCGGTGGGCGGCTGCTCCGCGACCTGCGCAGCCTTGACCTGCTGGTAGACCGCCTGCACCAGGTGCTCGCAGCCTTCGCGCGTGAGCGCCGAGATCTCGAACACCGGCCCCTTGAACCGCAGCCGCTTCACGAAGTCCTTCACCTTGGCCGCGCGCTCCTCGACCGGAATCATGTCCAGCTTGTTGAGCACCAGCCAGCGCGGCTTTTCATACAGCTGCGGGTCGTACTTCTTGAGCTCGCCCACGATGGCCTTGGCCTGCGCGACCGGGTCGACGCCTTCGTCGAAAGGCGCGAGGTCGACCACATGCAGCAGCAGGCGCGTGCGCTGCAGATGGCGCAGGAACAGGTGGCCCAGGCCCGCGCCTTCCGAAGCGCCCTCGATCAGCCCGGGCAGGTCGGCCACCACGAAGCTTTGCTCCGGCCCCACGCGCACCACGCCCAGGTTCGGATGCAAGGTGGTGAACGGGTAGTCGGCAATGCGCGGGCGCGCATTCGAAACGGCCGAGATGAAGGTGGACTTGCCCGCATTGGGCATACCCAGCAGGCCCACGTCGGCCAGCACCTTGAGCTCGAGCTTGAGGCTGCGCTTCTCGCCGGGATGGCCAGGCGTCTTCTGCCGCGGCGCGCGGTTGATCGCGCTCTTGAATCGCAGGTTGCCGAAGCCGCCGTCGCCGCCCTTGGCAATGGTCAGGCGCTCGCCCGGCTTGAGCAGTTCGAACAGCACCTCGCCGGTCTCGGCGTCGGAGATGATGGTGCCCACCGGCATGCGCAGCGTGATGTCGTCGCCGGCCGCGCCGAACATGTCAGAGCCCATGCCATGCTGGCCGCGCTTGGCTTCGTGCCGGCGCGAGAAGCGGAAATCCACCAGCGTGTTCAGGTTCGGGTCGGCCACCGCGAACACGTGGCCGCCGCGTCCGCCGTCCCCGCCGTCGGGGCCGCCGAACTCCTTGTACTTCTCATGACGGAACGACACGCAGCCGTTGCCGCCATCGCCGGCGGCGATGTCGATGAAGGCTTCGTCAACGAACTTCATGAGCTACTTTCCAAGTTTACAAACAAGAAAGCCCCGCCAGGCGGGGCTTCGGGTTCACGATCGAGGTGACCGGGCTTTTAGGCCGCGGGCGTCACGGTGACCGTGTGCTTGTTCAGCGAACCCTTGGTGCTGAACGACACGTGGCCGTCGACCAGTGCATAGAGGGTGTGATCCTTGCCAACGCCGACATTGGTGCCGGGGTGGAATTGCGTGCCGCGCTGGCGCACGATGATCGAGCCTGCGCTGATCAGTTCGCCGCCGAAGGCCTTCACGCCGAGCATCTTGGGCTTGGAATCGCGCCCGTTTCGCGTAGAGCCGCCGCCTTTTTTCTGTGCCATGGTGTCCGCTCCTTAGCCAGCAATCGCGCCGATTTGCAGTTCGGTGAACTGCTGGCGATGGCCTTGACGTTTCTGATAGTGCTTGCGACGGCGCATCTTGAAGATGCGAACCTTGTCGTGCTTGCCGTGCGACAGCACCGTGGCCGTCACCGTTGCGCCGGACACCAGGGGCGTGCCGACCTTGATATCGCTGCCGTTGCCGACAGCCAGAACCTGGTCGATCACGATTTCCTGGCCAACGTCCGCAGCAATCTGTTCTACTTTGATTTTCTCGCCGGAAGCAACGCGATACTGCTTGCCACCGGTTTTTATGACCGCGTACATGTTTAACCTCTTGGAATGCGGGCTCAGACTGCAGCCAGTCAACAAGTAACCGGCCAGGGCCAGCCAAGAGCCCATCGAAGCTTCGTAGACGAATTTCCACGAAGCCCAATATTCTAGCACGAAGCACTCCGGAAGCCAGTGGGCGGCCTGGGGCCGGCCCCATCCGGCGCCGGAGGGCGCGTGAGCCTCTCCCTATAATTGCCGGCTGCCGGCGGACGCAGGTCCGCCTCCCCTCCACCCTTCCTCCGGCGCCAGGCGCCCCGCGACTTGCCAGTTTCCGCCGCAACCAATACCGCGTCCGTGCTCGGCCTTATCGCCGACGACATGGTCGAAGTCGACCGAGTCATCGCCAATCGCCTGGACACGGGCGTGCCGCTCGTCAGCGAGGTTTCGCGCTACATCATTTCCGCCGGCGGCAAGCGCCTGCGGCCGGCCCTGCTCCTGCTGATGAGCGGCGCGCTCGAGTACAAGGGCACGCAGCACTACAACCTGGCGGCGGTCATCGAGTTCATCCATACGGCCACGCTGCTGCATGACGACGTGGTGGACGAATCCACCCTGCGCCGCGGCCGCCCCACCGCCAACGAATCCTTCGGCAACCCGGCCAGCGTGCTGGTGGGCGACTTCCTGTATTCGCGCGCCTTCCAGATGATGCTGGATGCCCACGACATGCGCGTGATGGAGATCCTGGCCGAAGCCACGAACATCATTGCCGAAGGCGAGGTGCTGCAGCTCATGAACATGCACGACGCCAGCCTGGACGAGGCGGCGTACCTGCGCGTGATCCGCTCCAAGACCGCCAAGCTCTTCGAGGCCAGCACCAGGCTTGCGGCGGTGCTGGCCAAGGCACCGCCCGAAGTGGAAGAAGCCTGCGCCACCTATGGCCAGGCGCTGGGCACCGCCTTCCAGGTCATCGACGACGTGCTCGACTACGCGGGCGACGCCAACGAGACCGGCAAGAACCTGGGCGACGACCTGCGCGAAGGCAAGACCACACTGCCGCTCATCCTCGCCATGCAGCGCGGCACCGACGAGCAGCGCGCATTGATCAAGGCCGCCATCGAAGCCGGCGACACCACGCAACTGCCGCAGATCGTTGCGATCGTGAAACAGACCGGCGCACTGGAAGCCACGCGCGCAGCAGCAGCCGCGGAGGCTCAACGCGCAATTGATGCACTTCCTGCACTTGCGCGCAATCAACACGCCGAAGGTTTGCTACAATTAGCGGCTCAGCTGACTGAGCGACGCGCCTGAAGTCAAAAACACAAGGCCGCTTTCTCAATTCACTGCACTTCGGGGTGTAGCTTAGCCTGGTAGAGCGCTACGTTCGGGACGTAGAGGCCGGAGGTTCGAATCCTCTCACCCCGACCAGATTCCTGTTTTGAAAAACAAAAGCCCGGCTCCTTGCGGAGTCGGGCTTTTTGTTTTGCCTGGCTTGTTCGCCATCGGCCCTTGCGGGCCGGGCGAGGCGCGATCAGCGGCCGGGCTTGAAGGCGCGCTTGGCCGGCTGGCCGTCGCGCGGCGCGAAGCTGCGCGCACCACCGCCGTTGCCGCGATGTCCACCGTCGCGCTGCTGGAAGCCGAAGCCGTCGCCACGGCGCTGGCCATCGCCGCGGTGGGCGTTGTCACCCCAGCCAGACTTGCGGCCGTAGCCGCCGCCTTCGTCGCGCGGGCCGCCATGGCCGCGGCCACCGCCGAAGCCGTTGCCGCCACCGAAGCCATGGCGCTGCTCGCCAAAGCCGCCGCCCGAAGAACGCTGGCCGCCGCCGCCGAACTTGCGGTCACGCGAATGGTGGTCGCGGTTGTCGCGACCACGGCCGCCGAAGTCGCCATGCGGGCGCGACTGCGGGAAGCGCTGCTGCGGCTCCAGACCTGGAATGGTTTCTGCCGTGAACTGCTGGCGCGAGTAGGCCTCGATGTCGAAGATCTTGCGGCGATCGCGGAACTCGGCAAAGGTCACGGCCAGGCCCTGGCGGCCGGCGCGGCCCGTTCGGCCGATGCGGTGGGTGTAGTCCTCCGCCTTCATCGGCAGGCCGAAGTTGAAGACGTGGGTGATGGTGGGCACGTCGATGCCGCGCGCCGCCACATCGGTGGCCACCAGGATCTGCACCTGGCCGTTGCGCAGCGCCATCAGTCGGCGGTTGCGCAGGCCCTGGCTCAGTGCGCCGTGCAGCGCCACGGCGGAGAAGCCCTCTTGCTGCAAATCGTTGGCCAGCCCGTCGCATTCGACTTGCGTGCTGGCGAAGACGATCGCCTGGTTGATGCTGGTGTCGCGCAGCCAGTGGTCGAGCAGCTTGCGCTTGTGCTGGGCGTTGTCGGCCCAGAACATCACCTGCTTGATGTTGGCGTGCTTTTCCTGCGGCGTGTCGATCTGCACGCGCTGCGGCTGGCGCATCACGCGCGCGGCCAGTTGCTGAATGCGCGGCGCAAAAGTGGCGCTGAACATCATGGTCTGCTTGCGCTCGATGGTCAGCTGGTTGATCTCGGCCAGATCGTCGGCAAAGCCGAGGTCGAGCATGCGGTCGGCTTCGTCGACCACCAGGAACTGCACCTGGTCCAGCTTGATCTGCATCGAACGCTGCAGGTCCAGCAGGCGCCCGGGCGTGGCCACCACGAGGTTGGCGTTCTGCAGGCGCGCGATCTGCAGCTGGTAGGGCATGCCGCCCACCACGCTGGCGATGCGCAGGCCGCGGCAGTGCTGCACCAGGCCGATGGCGTCATGCGCCACCTGCTGCGCCAGTTCACGCGTGGGGCACAGCACCAGGGCGCCGGGCACGGCAGGCTTGAAGTTGCGCGAGTTGGTCGGGTCCTTGCGCTTGGGGCGCTTGGGGGCGGGCTCGCCGCGGGCGGCGGCCTCGGCGGCCAGGCGCTGGAATTCGGCGCGGGCAGCCTCTTCGGCTTCGGCCTGCTGCTGGATCAGGGTGTGGAGCACGGGCAGCAGGAAGGCCGCCGTCTTGCCGCTGCCGGTCTGGCTGGAGACCATGAGGTCGACAAAACCCTTGGCATCGGTGCCCATGGCCAGGGGAATGGCCTTGTCCTGCACCGCGGTGGGCTGGCTGAAGCCCAGGCTCTCGACGGCGGCCAGCAGTTGCGGCGACAGGCCCAGGCGGGCAAAGCCGTTGGGTTCCTGGGGTGCCGCGGCGGCGTCGAGCGCCTCCAGCTCGGGCGATTCAACGCCGGCATTGAATTCGGCGGATACGGAAACGGATTGCGCGGGCGCGAGATCGCCCTGCGCTTCAAAAGCGTCGGTCATGAAAGCAAACTTTCTTGCACGCAAAACAAGAGCCGTGGGGCCTTGCTTGCCGTGGATGGTCAAAAAACATCAACCATCCAACGACATTCAGCTCGGTCAGAAGGCACCGGGCTGCGGCCCATTCAAAGGGGCACGCTGTGCAAGATAGGGAGATGCGGGAACTCGCTGCCGGCCTTGGTTGCGCATCTTCATGCGCACCGGACATTTCGCGAAGCCTGCGATTATCACATGGCTTCGGGTTTTTACCTAATCATTGATTTTCAGGAAGGTTTCCCGGTAGTGCTCGAGCTCGTCGATGGACTCGTGCACGTCGGCCAGGGCCGTGTGCGCCTGCTGCTTCTTGAAGGCGCTGTAGGCGGCGGGCTTCCAGCGCTTGGCCAGTTCCTTGAGCGTGCTCACGTCCAGGTTGCGGTAGTGGAAGAAGGCTTCCAGCTTGGGCATGTACTTGACCAGGAAACGCCGGTCCTGGCCGATGGTGTTGCCGCACATGGGCGAGCCGTTCTTGGGCACGTAACGGGAGATGAACTCGAGCAGCTGCTTTTCGGCCGCCGCTTCGTCGACGGCGGACGCCTTGACCTTGTCGATCAGGCCGCTGCGCCCGTGCGTGCCCTTGTTCCAGGCATCCATGCCGTCCAGGACCTCGTCGCTCTGATGGATGACCAGAACGGGGCCGTCGATGCGGGGCGTGAGGTTCGGCCCGGTGACGACCACGGCAATTTCCAGCAGGCGCTCCTTTTCGGGATCGAGCCCGCTCATTTCGCAGTCCAGCCAGACCAGGTTCTGGTCGCTCTTCTTCAGGCTGGCGGGGGCTTGTGCGGCTGGCTCGCCAGCGGGCGCCTGAATGGGTGCGGAAGGGTTCGGGTCAATCGGTTCGTGCATCGGGCGATTGTCGTCGATGGCCTACACTGCGCCCCGCATGTCCGCCTCGCTGATCCTGACCTACGCCTTTGCCGCCGCCCTGGCAGCCGGCCTGCTGCTGAAGTTCTGGCTGGCCTCGCGCCAGATCCGCCACGTGGCGCAGCACCGCGACGCGGTGCCCGCCGCCTTTGCCGGCACCATCACGCTGGCGGCGCACCAGAAGGCGGCCGACTACACCGTGGCCAAGAGCCGCTTCGGCATCCTGGAGATGGCCTGGGGATCGGCCGTACTGCTGGGCTGGACGCTGCTGGGCGGCCTGGACCTGCTCAACCGCGGCCTGGGCGACCTGCTGGGCGGCGGCATGTGGCAGCAGCTGGCCCTGCTGGCCTGCTTCAGCCTGATCGGCGGCCTGCTCGAGCTGCCCTTCTCGCTCTGGCAGACCTTCCGCCTGGAAGAGCGCTTCGGCTTCAACAAGATGACCTGGCGCCTGTGGGTGGCCGACGCGCTCAAGGGCGCGCTGGTCGGCGCCCTCATCGGCCTGCCGCTGGCGGCGCTCATCCTGTGGCTCATGGGTGCAGCCGGCGCGCGCTGGTGGCTGTGGGCATGGCTGGTGTGGGTGGGCTTCAACCTGACGCTGATGCTCGTCTACCCGACCTTCATCGCGCCGCTGTTCAACAAGTTCCAGCCGCTGGACGACGCCACGCTCAAGAACCGCGTCACCGCGCTGATGAAGCGCTGCGGCTTTGCCGCCAAGGGCTTGTTCGTGATGGACGGCAGCCGCCGCAGCGCGCATGCCAATGCGTACTTCACCGGCTTCGGTGCGAGCAAGCGCGTGGTGTTCTACGACACGCTGCTTCGCCAGCTCAATGCCGGCGAGGTGGAGGCGGTGCTGGCGCACGAGCTGGGCCACTTCAAGCATCGTCACGTGTTGAAGCGGATGGTGGCCATGTTCGCGATGAGCCTGGCCGGCTTCGCGCTGCTCGGCTGGATGTCTTCGCAGGCCTGGTTCTATACCGGCCTGGGCGTGCAGCCGAACATGGCTGCGCCCAACGATGCGCTGGCCCTGCTGCTGTTCATGCTGGCCGTGCCGGTCTTTGCTGTTTTCCTGTCGCCCCTGGCAGCCATGCTCTCGCGCAAGCACGAGTTCGAGGCAGACGCCTATGCGGTCGCACAGACGAGCAGCACCGACCTGTCCAACGCCCTGCTCAAGCTCTACCAGGACAACGCGTCGACGCTCACGCCCGACCCGGTGTTCGTCAAGTTCTACTACTCCCACCCGCCCGCCTCCGAGCGCCTCGCTCGCATGGCCGCGGCCTGAGTACGCACGTCAAGAAAGAGGCACGCCATGAGCAGCATGTTCCAACCCAAGGTCTGGCAAGGCCAGCCCCGCCGGGCCATGAGCGCCACCGAAGCCGTCACCGCCCTCGCCCGCCTCGACGGCTGGAAGCTGTCGGGCGATGGTGCCAGCGTCGCCATCGAGAAGACCTTCAGCTTTGCCAACTACTTCGAGACCATCGCCTTTGTGAACGCGGTGGCGATGGTGGCGCATGTTCAGGACCACCACCCGGATCTCTCGGTGCACTACAACCGCTGCGTGGTGCGCTTCAATACGCATGACGTGGGCGGGATCTCGTCCACCGACATCGACTGCGCCACGCGCGTCGACGCGCTCCTGGCAGGCTGAAACGTACCGGCCCATGCGACTGCACAAGAAGAAAGCCAATTCGCATGGCCAGGCCGCCTAAGGCGGGCGCAGCAGCCGCCGGCAAGGCGGACTTGCGGGCGGGCCTCGTGGTGGCCAGCCACGGCCGCCATTGCCTGGTCGAGACGGCCGAAGGCGAACGCCTGATCTGCCACCCGCGCGGCAAGAAGAGCCAGGCCGTCGTGGGCGACCGGGTGCTGTGGCAGGCCAGCCAGGATGAAGGCACGGTCGAGCGGGTGGAGCCCAGGCGCAACCTCTTCTATCGGCAGGACGAGATCCGCACCAAGTCCTTCGCGGCCAATCTCGACCATGTGCTGATCCTCATCGCGGCGGAGCCCGAGTTCTCCGAGCACCAGCTGGCGCGCGCGCTGATTGCCGCGCAGGCCGAAGGCATCACGCCGATCATCGCGCTGAACAAGAGCGACCTGGTGGCACCGTTCGAGCGCGCATGGGCGCGGCTCGCGCCCTACCGGCACATGCACCATGGCGTGCTGCCCCTGTCGCTCACCGCATCGGGCGACGTCGACCGCGAAACGCTGGAAAAGCGCCTGGCAGGCAAGACGACGCTCGTGCTGGGGCCTTCGGGCGCCGGCAAGAGCACCTTGATCAACCTGCTGGTGCCCGGCGCCGCGGCGCAGACGGGCGAGATCTCGCAGGCACTGAACTCGGGGCGGCACACCACCACCAGCACCACCTGGTACTGGGTGGACCGCGCAGCGGGCACCGCGCTGATCGACTCGCCGGGCTTCCAGGAATTCGGGCTGCATCACATCGAGCCGACGCAGCTGGCCCGCCTGATGCCCGACATCGGCGAATACGCCAACGACTGCAAGTTCTACAACTGCACGCACCTGCACGAGCCCGGATGCAGCGTGATCGAGCATGTGAAGGCCGGCGCCATCGATGCATCGCGCTACCGGATCTACGGCGAACTGTTCGACGAATTGAGCCAGCCCCGCTACCCATGAAGGTGCTGCTCTACTCGCACGTCTTTCATCCTTCCACGGGTGGCGTCGAGACGGTTTCGCGAACCCTGGCCGAAGGGTTGGCCCAGCGCGGCATCGACTTCAAGCTGCTGACCAGCACGCCCGCGGGCGACGATCGCACCGAATTCGGCTACCACGTCATTCGCGCGCCCGATGCGCGCACGGCGCGCCAGCTCATCGACTGGGCAGACGTGGTGCTGTTCAACGGTGCCAGCCTGGCGCTGCAGCCGGGCTTGCTGTTCTCGCGCAAGCCTTTCATCTGGGTCCACGTGGGCTACCAGGTCTCGTGCATCGACGGCTTGGGGTGGGTCGACGGCGAACCTGCGCCGAGAACGCCCTGGGCCTCGGTGGCTTTCCATGCACGCCGCAGCGGTCCGGCACGCGCTGCCATCGGCGGGCTCAAGCTGCTGCTGCGTCGGCTGGTCGCACGGCATTTCGTGGACCGGCATGTAGCCATCACGCAATGGATGGACAAGGCACAGCCGCTGGCACGGCAGGTGCAGATCTACAACCCCTTCCCCATCGACCGCTTCCGCGGGGCCGCACCGGTCGGCGATGCGTCTTACGACTTCGCCTACCTCGGACGCATGGTGTCGGAAAAGGGCGTCGACACACTCATCCAGGCCTTCGCCCGCGTGGTGCGACAGGCCGATGCGAAACCGAGACTGCTGCTGATTGGCGACGGCGACCGCATGGCGCAGGTGCAGGCGCTGGCGCGCACGCTGGGTATCGAAGACAGCGTGCATTTCGCCGGCCGGCAGAGCGGACAAGGCCTGGTCGACTGGGTGGGCCAAGGTGCGGTCGGCATCGTGCCCTCCGCCTGGGAAGAGCCGATGGGCGGCGTCGCCATCGAGCTGATGGCGGCGGGACGCGGCCTCATCGTGTCCGAGCGGGGCGGACTGGCCGAATGCGCCGGCGACGCCGGCCTGCTCTTCCCCAACGGCGATGCGGATGCGCTGGCGCGTTGCATGCTTCGCATCCTGGCCGAGCCGCAACTGCGGCACATGCTGGGCCAGCGCGCCCTGCTGCGCGCCGAGCGCTTTGCGCCCGAGCGCTTCATCGATCAGTACATCGAGCTGCTGCGCGCCACCGCAAGGGCGGCCTGATCTGATCAGGCGTCGGAAAGTACTTCGCGCAGCGCCGCGACGAGCAGCGTGCACTGTTCGCGCGTCCCGATGCTGATGCGCAGGTACTGGTCGATGCGCGGCTGCCTGAAATGCCGCACCAGCACCTTGCGCTGGCGCAGCCCGGCCGCCAGCTGGCCCGCGTCATGCACCGGATGGCGCGCGAACACGAAGTTGGCCTGCGAGGGCAGTACGTCGAAGCCAAGATCTTCGAGCGCGAGCACCAGACCTTCCCGCGTGTCGATGACGGCATCCCGTGTCCTGGAGAACCATGCCTCGTCTTCCATGGCTGCCATCGCGCCGGCCTGTGCCAGGCGGTCGAGCGGATAGGAGTTGAAGCTGTTCTTCACCCGCGTGAGCGCTTCGACGAGATGCGCCTGCCCGCATGCGAAGCCGACCCGCAGGCCCGCCAGCGAGCGCGACTTGGACAGCGTCTGGGCCACCAGAAGATTGGAATAGCGGTCGATCAGGGGCAAGGCGCTCTGTCCACCGAAATCGACGTAAGCCTCGTCGACCAGCACCACACGCTGGGGGCAGGCCTGCAGCAGGGCCTCGATGTCGGCCAGGGGCAAGCCGATGCCGGTGGGCGCATTCGGATTGGCCAGCACCACGCCGCCGCAGCCCGACCTTGCGCGGGCGCACAGCGCGGGGATGTCGATGCGAAGGCGCTCGTCCACCGGCTGCAGGTCCGCATCGATGCCGTACAGCTGCGCATAGACCCGGTAGAAGGTGTAGGTGACGTCGGGCACCAGCAAGGGCTGCGCCTGCTGGAAGAAGGCGAAGAAGGCATGGGCGAGCACCTCGTCCGAGCCGTTGCCGACAAAGACCTCCGACGCCTGCAGGCCGTGCCGGCGTGCAATGGCTTCGCGCAGCAGCAGCGACTCCGGGTCCGGGTACAGCGCCAGCGCGTCGCCTGCGGCGTTCTGGATGGCGTCGAGCGCAGCCGGCGAAGGCGCATACGGGTTCTCGTTGGTGTTGAGCTTCACCAGCCCGGCAATGCGCGGCTGCTCGCCGGGCACGTAGGGTTCGAGCGCGCGGATGCGCGGGCTCCAGAAGTCCTGGGGCGACACGGCCGTCAACCCAGCAGCCGGGCCAGGGTGAGCAGCGCCAGCAGCACCAGCCACATCACCACCGACCGCCACACCAGTCCCACCACGCTGCGCAGGTGCCCCGGCTCGGGCTCGCGGCCCGGCGTGCTGCCGCTGTCGGGCGGCAGCGTGCTGAAAACGGAATCCCCTGCCTGCGCCTGCTGCAGCGGATCGGCCACCGCCTCGCTGCGCAGCACGCCGCCGCCCAGGCGCACGTTCAGCGCCCCCGAGGTGGCGGCCAGGATGACGCCGTCGTTCTCGTTGGGGAAGCGATCCGCGTCGTTGCGCCAGCAGTCGATGGCCTCTTCGAAGCTGCCCACGACGGCAAATCCGAGCGCGGTGATCCGGGCCGGCAGCCAGTCGATCAAGCCCCATGCGCGCCGGGACGCGTCCTGCACATGGCTGCTGGCCGGCTGCAGCGCGCTGGCCCCCTGGCTGGACCAGTAGCGCGCCACGAACTCGCTCATGCGATAGAAGACCGCCCCGGCCGGCCCCAGGCCGATCGCCGCCAGGATGGAAAACCAGGCCAGCACGCCGAACACGTGCCGGTGCGCGGCAATGACCGAATGCTCGATGACATGGCGCACGATCTCGCTGCGCGGGAGGTTGGCCGCGTCGATGTGCTGCCAGTGGGCCAGCAGCGAGCGCGCCAACGGCTCATCGCCCTCTTCCAGCGCATCGCGGATGCCGGTGAAGTGGTGGCTGAACTGCCGGAATCCCAGCGTGACGTAAAGCAGCGCAATGTTCCAGAGCACCGCAAAGGGCAAGCCCAGGGTCAGGATCAGCAGCCAGTGGATGCCCAGCGCCGCAAACGTAGGAACAAGAACCGCCAGGCTCCAGGCCACCCAGCCGTGCTGCGGCTTGCCGGCGTCGAAGTTGCGGCTGATCCAGCGCGTCCAGTCGAGCACGCCTGCGTACACCGGGTTGTGATAGCCCAGCGGTCGCACCTGTTCGATGAGCAAGGCGCACAGGATGGCGAAAAAACTCATGTCCCGATGATAGCGACAGGCCCCGCCCGGCTAGCGGCCGCCTCAGGCGCTGAGGAAGCGATAGAAGTTGCGCAACATGCCCGCCGTGGCCCCCCAGACGAAGCGCTCGTGCGGGCCGTCCTGGTAGGGCATCGAGAACCATTGGCGCGCGTTGAGGCCCTCGCCCACCATCGCATGCCGACGGTGGTTCGCGGGGTTCATCAGGAAGTGCAGCGGCACTTCGAAGGCGTCCGCCACCTCGTAGGGATTGAGCGTGAGCTCGAAGCCCGGCCGCACCAGCGCCACCACCGGCGTGACCTCGAACGAGGTGATGGTGGTGTAGGTCGGCAGGCTGCCGAGCACCTCGATGTAGTCGGCCGAGAGCCCCACCTCTTCCCACGCTTCGCGCATCGCCGCCGCAGCGATATTGGGGTCGGTCGGGTCGACGCGCCCGCCCGGGAAGGCCACCTGGCCCGAGTGCGTGCTGAGCTTGGCCGAGCGCTCCGTCAGCAGGACGGTGGGCGCTTCGGGGCGCAGCACGATCGGGATCAGCACCGCAGCCTTGGCCGGCAGGCGCCCGTCCAGCTTGGGTTCGCGCCGCACCTCGGGCGTCCAAGGCGGCGGATGGGCGAAGCGCTCGCGCAGGGCCTGCGCCGTCAACCGCTGCAACTCGACCGCGGGCAGCGCACTGTCCACCGCCACCACGGGCACGCGATGCGGGTCGAAGGTCCGCAGCGAAACCGCGTTGATCGGCTCGGAAGGCTGGGCAGTGTCGGCAGACGGAGGAACTGGGGCGCTCAAGTGATGGTTCTTTGTTTTGGAGGGAATTGATTAGGGCAGAAAAGCAAAAAGCCGCCTCGTCGGCGGCTTTTGCGCAAGGGCCATGCCCATACGAGCAGCAGATTACTCCGCAGCTGCGCCGGTGTTGGCCTTGCCCGGCAGCTTTTCCTTGATGCGAGCCGAACGGCCGCTGCGCTCGCGCAGGTAGTACAGCTTGGCACGGCGCACATCGCCGCGGCGCTTGACTTCGATGCCGGCGATCAGCGGGCTGTAGGTCTGGAAGGTACGCTCCACGCCTTCGCCGCTGGAGATCTTGCGCACCGTGAAGCCGCTGTTGAGGCCGCGATTGCGTTTGGCGATCACCACGCCTTCGTAGGCCTGCACGCGCTTGCGGTTGCCTTCGACGACGTTGACGCTGACGATGACCGTGTCACCGGGGGCGAATTCAGGGATCTTGCGGCCAAGGCGCGCAATTTCTTCCTGCTCGAGGGTTTGAATGAGGTTCATGTTTTCCTGCTTGTCGATCATGTCCGCGCTGCACTAAAGGCGGCTTCCTAAAAAAGGTACCGCGGCCGGCCAGAGGATCGGGGAACCCGCAATTATAGCTTTTTTTTGAGCGCGGCCTCGTCCTGCCTGGACAGGCGCCCGGCGGCACGCGCCACCTCCACCAGTTCGGGCCGCCTGGCCTGCGAGATGGCCAGCCGCTGGTCGCGCCGCCAGCGCTCGATGAGTGCGTGGTTGCCCGACATCAGCGGCGCCGGCACTGCCTCACCCCGCCACTGCTCGGGCCGCGTGTAGTGCGGGCAGTCGAGCAGGCCGTCCAGCGCCGGGTTGAAGCTGTCCTGCACATGGCTGGCCTCGTCGCCCAGCACGCCCGGTTGCAGCCTCGCCACGGCATCGAGCAGCGCCATGGCCGCAATCTCGCCACCCGACAGCACGAAGTCGCCCAGGCTCAACTGGTGGGTGACGCGGGCGTCGATGAAGCGCTGGTCGATGCCCTCGTAGCGGCCGCACACCAGCACGGCGCCGGCACTCGCCGACCATTGCACCACGACCTCGTGGCGCAGGCGCTCGCCCAGGGGCGAGAAAAGGACCACAGGCGCACCGTCGTTACTCCGGGCGGCCTGCGCCGCATCCAGGCAGGCCGAGAGGGGCTCGGCCATCATCACCATGCCGGGCCCGCCGCCGAAGGGCCGGTCGTCCACCCGCCGGTAGTTGCCGGCGGCGTAGTCGCGGGGGTTCCACAGCACGACTTCGACCTGCTTGGATTCGTAGGCGCGCCGGGTGACGCCGCTTTCGAGAAAGGGCGTGAAGAGTTCGGGAAAGAGGGTGAGGACGTCGAAGCGCATGACGCTACATGGCGCTGGAAGCGGCCTCAGTAGTCGGCCTGCCAGTCGACCAGGATGGTGCGGCCGGCCAGGTCGACCTTGTCGACGAAGGCACTCACGAAGGGAATCATGCGCTCCACAGGCTTGGCGCCCTCGCCTTCGGCCGGCTGCTCGAGCACCAGCGTGGTCTGCGGGCCCGTGGCGAGCAGTTCACGCACCGTACCCAGGGCAACGCCTTCGCGGTTGACCACGGCCAGGCCGATGAGGTCGACCCAGTAGTACTCGTCTTCGCCCGCCGACGGAAAGCTCGACCGGGGCACGAACACGCGTGCGCCGCGCAGGGCCTCGGCGGCATTGCGGTCAGGCACCTCGGGCGAGGTGGCGACGATGCAGTCGGAGTGTTCCTTGGCTTCGCGGATCGGAAGGCGGAACGCACTGGTTGCGCCGGCAGCGGTGCCAGGCGGCTTCAGGAACCAGCGCTTGGAAGAGAAAAGCGCCTCGGGCTGGGCGCTGTGGGGAAGGACCTTGAACCAGCCCTTGATCCCCCACGCATCGGCAATGCGCCCGACTTCGATGGCGTCCGCCGGCAATTCGGCGGCTTCGAGTCCGGGCAGCATCACCGTCGGCAGCAGCGCTTAGGCGGCGGCCTTGGGAGCAGCCGCGGCGGCTTGCTTGATCAGGCGGGTGACGGTGGGCGAAGCCTGGGCGCCGACGCTCTTCCAGTAGGTCAGGCGGTCCTGGGCGATGCGGATGCTTTCCTCGCCGCCCTTGGCGGTGGGGTTGTAGAAGCCCAGACGCTCGATGAAGCGGCCGTCACGGCGCACGCGCTTGTCGGCGACGACGATGTTGAAGAAAGGACGGCCCTTGGAGCCGCCGCGCGAGAGTCGAATCACGACCATGATTTATCCTTCGGGTGGAGCCGGCGAATGTGCTTTCCGAGCACTCGAACCGCCGACCAATTTCCTTCAGCGTTGAGACACGCGACATGGCCACCCGGCCAGCGACACGCTGAAAAGCCCTCGATTATAGCCTGAGCGCTCTTTTTTCATGCCACCCGTCACCATCCGTGCCAGCCGCGACGAGGATGTCGCCGCCATTTCCACCATCTACGCCCATCACGTCCTGCACGGCACCGGCACCTTCGAGACCGAACCGCCCTCGCCCACCGAGATGGCCGCACGCCGCGCCGACGTGCTGGCGAAGAACCTGCCCTACCTGGTGGCCGAGCAGGCTGGCAAGGTGGTGGGCTATGCCTATTGCAACTGGTTCAAGCCTCGGCCGGCCTACCGTTTCTCGGCCGAGGATTCGATCTACATCGCCAACGAGGCCCGGGGACAGGGCCTGGGCGCCCAGCTGCTGGCGGCGCTGGAGCAGGCCGCGCAAGTCTCGGGCGTTCGCAAGCTGATCGCCGTCATCGGCGATTCGGCCAACGCCGGTTCGGTGGGCGTGCACCGCAAGCAGGGCTTCAGCCAGGTAGGCGTCATCAAGGACTGCGGCTGGAAGTTCGGGGAGTGGCGGGACATCGTGCTGATGGAAAAGGTCATCGGCGCCGGCAGCACCACCCGCCCCGAATGAAAAACAAGAACAAGACCCTGGCCGCCTGGCTGGCCTTCCTGGGCGGCCCGCTGGGCCTGCACCGCTTCTACCTGCACGGCATGGGCGACACGCTCGGCTGGCTCCTGCCGATCCCGACCGCGCTCGGCCTGTACGGCATCGAGCGCGCGCGACAGTTCGGCCTGGACGACGGCTGGAGCTGGGTGCTGATTCCCTTCCTGGGCTTCACCATCGCGGCCTGCGCGCTCACGGCCATCGTCTATGGCCTGACCACCACCGAGAAATGGAATGCGCGGTTCAACCCGCAATCGCAGGCGCAAGCCCCTGCGGGCCGCACCGGTTGGCTCACCATCGGCGCGGTGGTGCTGGCGCTGTTTTTCGGCGCCATCGTGCTGATGTCCAGCATCGCCTTCAGCTTCCAGCGCTACTTCGAGCACCAGGTGGAAGAAGGCCGCAAGATGTCGCAGTAGGCCGACCCGGGCGCCCCCCGTGCGATGGCGCCGCCGCTTACGCCATCATTGCGGGCAGCGCCTGTGCGAGTGCATCGACCGCGAGGCGCACCTTCAGCGGCAGGTGTGGCGTCGGCAGCCACAGCGCGTGTGCATCGTAGGGAAAGTCGGCCTCGCCGGGCAGCACCTTCACGAGCGTGCGCGCCTGAATGCGTTCGCGCACGAGCCAGGACGGAAGCCAGGCCAACCCCATGCCGAGCATGGCGGCATCCGCGATTGCGTCGAGATCGTCGAGCCGCAGGCGATGGGGCGGCAAGATTTCCGCGGGAGGCCGATCTTCGCGCGGGAAGAGCCAGGGTCCGACGCGACCCGAGCGCCAATAGACGATCGCCTGGTGATTGCGCAGATCATCGATGCCGCCCGGTTGGCCGTGCGTCTCGATATACGACGGCGCAGCGCAGACGAGCATGCGCTGGCGGGCGATGCGGCGCGCGATCAAGCCGGCCCTGTCGCTGATATCGCCGGTCCGGATCGCAAGGTCGTGATCGTTCTCGGCCAGATCGACGAAACGATCGTTGAAGGACAGATCAAGCTCGAGCGCCGGGTGCCTTTGCGCAAAGGCGACCAGGACCGGCATCACGCAGCGCCGCCCGAAATGCACGGGCATCGTCACGCGCAGCCTGCCGCGCGGCTCGGCCAGTTGGTCGGCCGCGAGCCCATCCGCAGCTTCGGCTTCTGCCAGCACGATCCGGCAGCGGTCGTAGTAGGCGCGCCCGAAATCGGTCAGGCTCTGACGGCGCGTCGTCCGGGTGAGAAGTCGAACACCGAGCCGATCTTCAAGAAACCGGACGTGCTTGCCGACCATGGGGCCCGACAGTTCGAGCGCGTCCGCGGCGGCCGCAAACGACCCCAGATCGACGGCTTTGACGAACACGGCCATGCTCGTAAGACGGTCCACATTAAAAACCAATAGTTTCGACGGTCTTCAAAATACCTCGATTTATCAAGAAAGAGAAGATACCTACAGTTGATTCCATTCAATTTTTAATGAATGGAGAACGAAATGGCACGCGTCATCCGCTTCCTCGAGCATGGTGGTCCCGAGGTATTGCGCATCGAGGAGGCTCAGGTTCCGCAGCCTGCGGCCGAAGAGGTGCGCATCCGGGTCAAGGCGCTGGGACTCAATCGCGCCGAAGCCCTGCTGCGCGCCGGCCACTACATCGAGACACCACCGCTGCCCTCCGGGCTCGGCCTGGAGGCTGCCGGTGTCGTCGATGCCGTTGGCGAAGGTGTCCATGGGTTGGCGCCAGGCGAGGCCGTCAGCATCATTCCCCCGATGTCGATGGTTCGCTGGCCTGCCTATGGCGAGCTGGTGAACTTTCCCGCGCACCTGGTCGTGAAGCACCCGCCGTCGCTCGGCTGGGAGGCGGCCGCATCCGCCTGGATGCAGTATCTGACGGCCTATGGCGCGCTCGTCGACATTGCCGGCGTGACCACGCAGGACTTCGTCGTGATCACGGCGGCGTCGAGCAGCGTCGGCCTTGCCGCCATCCAGATCGTGAACATGCTGGGCGCGACCCCTGTTGCCGTGACGCGCACGTCCGCCAAGAGGAAGGCCCTGGTCGAAGCGGGCGCTGCGCACGTGATCGCTTCGCAGGAAGAAGATCTGCAGGCGCGGCTCAAGGCCATCACCGGGGACCGTGGCGCAAGGGTGGTCCTGGACGCCATCGGCGGTTCGATCTTCGAGCCGCTGACCGCCGCGATGTCTCCGGGCGGCATCCTCATCGAATATGGCGGCCTGAGCACGGAGCCGACGCCGTTTCCGCTGTTTGCCGTGCTGAGCAAGACGCTGACGCTGCGCGGCTATCTCGTGCACGAGGTCTTGCGCGATCCGGCGCGGCTCGAAGCCGCCAAGGCTTTCATTCTTGCGGGGCTGGAATCGGGCGCACTGCGCCCGGTGATCGCGCGGACCTTTGCGTTCGATGAAATCATCGAGGCGCATCGCTTTCTCGAGTCGAACCAGCAGTTCGGCAAGATCGTCGTGTCGGTTTGACGCCGGGCCCTCGAGGCGCACGCCAACGGCCAAGCCGGCCAAGCTCGGGAGTGGGGCGTGCTCAGAACAGCTGCAGGCTGATCCAGTACGCAATCGCCGCCACGAAGGCCGAGGCCGGGATCGTGAAGATCCACGCCCACACGATGTTGCCCGCTACGCCCCAGCGCACCGCGCTCATGCGCTGCGCGGCGCCCACGCCGACGATGGCGCCGGTGATGGTGTGCGTGGTGGACACCGGAATGCCCAGGAAGGTGGCCAGGAACAGCGTGAGCGCCCCGCCCGTCTCGGCGCAGAAGCCGCCCACGGGCTTGAGCTTGGTAATTTTCTGGCCCATGGTCTTCACGATGCGCCAGCCGCCGAACATGGTGCCCAGCGCAATGGCCGTGTAGCAGCTCACGATGGTCCAGGTGGGCGGCGCAGCGTCGGTGGCGGCCGAATGGCCGGTGGCGATGAGCAGCATCCAGATGATGCCGATGGTCTTCTGCGCGTCGTTGCCCCCGTGGCCCAGGCTATAGGCGCCGGCCGACACCAGCTGCAGGCGGCGGAACCACCGGTCCACGCGCGACGGCGTGGACAAGCGGAACACCCACGCCACCGCCACCATCATCAGCGCGCCCAGGAAGAAGCCCAGCACGGGCGAGACGAAGATGAAGGCCACCGTCTTCAGGATGCCGCCAGCCAGCAGCACGCTCGAGCCGGCCTTGGCCATGACCGCCCCGACGATGCCGCCGATGAGCGCATGCGAGGAACTGCTCGGAATGCCGTAGTACCAGGTGACCAGGTTCCACGTGATGGCGCCGAGCAAGGCCCCGAACACCACGTGCACGTCGACCACCCCCGGCTCGACGATGCCCTTGCCCACCGTGGCGGCCACGCTCAGGTGGAACACGCCGATGGCGATCAGGTTGAAGAAGGCCGCAAAGGCCACCGCATGCGTCGGCTTGAGCACGCCGGTGGACACCACCGTGGCAATCGAGTTGGCGGCATCGTGAAAGCCGTTCATGAAATCGAAGGCCAGTGCAAGGCCCACGAGCAGGATCACCAACCAAAGGCTGGCCTGGATCGTTGTCATGGCGAGGCGCTGCCGATCAGGAGTTCTCGAGGACGATGCCCTCGATCACGTTGGCGACGTCTTCGCACTTGTCCGTGATGGTTTCGAGCAGTTCGTAGATGGCCTTGAGCTTGATGACCTCGCGCACGTCCGGCTCTTCGCGAAAGAGCTTGCTCATGGCGCTGCGCATGACGCGGTCGGCGTCGGATTCCAGCCGGTCGATCTCCTCGCAGGCCTTCAGGGTGGCCTCGGCGGTGGCCGGGTCGCTGATCTTGCCCAGGTGCTTGACCGCGTCCTTGACGCGCTCGCAGCACTTGACGGACAGCGCCGTCAAGCGGCTGATCTCCTCCGTCATGTGCCGCACGTCGTACAGCGCCATGGTCTCGGCCGAGTCCTGGATCAGGTCGGCCACGTCGTCCATGGTGTTGATCAGCTTGTGGATCTGCTCGCGGTCGATCGGGGTGATGAAGGTCTTGTGCAGCAGGCGATTGACGTCGTGCGTGACGCGGTCGGCCGCGCGCTCGGCATTGTCGACGTCACGGTTGTACTGCTCGCGAAGGTGCAGGTCGTTGTAGTTCGCCACCAGTTGTTCGAAAGCGCGGCCCGCCTCGACGATGCGCTCGGCATGCTGGTTGAACATCTCAAAAAAATTGCCCTCGCGGGGCAGCAACTTACCGAACATGGCGTGGAATCCCGTTGAGGCGTTTTGTGTCGATTTGATGACAGGGCACGAAACCCGGAAGTGTAATTGGCTCGGGAAAACCCGGACAGGCGGTCCGTCGCGCCCGGACCACGCCCCCCTGAAAACCTTCAGAGGCGCTGGATAGCCTGCCCCGCCACGGCGGCAAGTTGTGCGGCCGTCACACGGTTCGGCGCGATTTCGGCCAGGGGCACCAGAACGAAGGCCCGCTGGCCCATCCGCGGATGCGGCAGCGTCAGGGTCGGCGTTTCGAGCGCCCGCTCACCATGGATCAGAAGATCCAGGTCCAGTGTGCGCGGCGCGTTGCGATACGGGCGCTCACGTCCTGCAGCCGCCTCGATGGCCTGCAGGCGCGCCAGCAGGTCCAGCGGCGCCAGTTCGGTTTCGAGCGCCACCACGGCGTTGATGAAATCGGGCCCGCCGGCATCCACCGGCGCAGTCCGGTAGAGCGACGAACGCGCCACCAGCCGGCTTTGCGGCAGGCGGCCCAAGGCGTCGATGGCATGTTCGACAGCTTGGCGCGGATCGCCGAGGTTGGCGCCGATGGCAACGTAGGCGATCTCGGCCACGGCTGTTTCTCGCTCAGTCTTCACGCAGCAAGGCGCCGCCGGGCCGCCTCAGGGCTGGCTCGTGGATGCGCCACCATCGGCACCGCCCGCAGCGCCGGTGCGCGGCTTGCGGCGGCGACGGCGCTTGCGCGGTGCGGCCCCGGCGCTCTCGCCGGCCTCTTCGCCGGAAGCCGTTTCAGAGGCGGGCGCCGTGTCGGCATCAGCCGCAGTTGCCTCGCGCCTGGGCGCACGCGTGTGCACGCGGCGCCCCTTGTGCTGCTCTTCGCGCACCTGGTCCAGCAGGTCCTGCCGGCGCACCTCGTCGGCGGTGCTGAACTCCTGCCACCATTCGGCAATCGCTTCGCTCACCTCGCCCACGTCGGCACGCAGGCGCATGAAGTCGAAGGCCGCGCGAAAGCGTGCCTGCTCCACCAGGCTGTAGGGCGTCGAGCCGCTGCGCTTGTCGAAGCGCGGCTGCATCATCCAGATCTCGCGCATGTCGGCCGCCAGCTTGCCGCGGCCCGACACGTCGCCGATGCGGGCATTGAAGACGTCGTCGATCGCGTCCTGCAGCGCCGGGAACGGCGCCTGGCCGCGCTGGCCGTGGCGGCCCTCCATGCGCTGGGCCCAGCCGTCGCGCACGTCCTTCCAGAGCACGCAGGCCAGCAGGAAGCTGGGCGCCACCGGCTTGCCTTCACCCACGCGGCGGTCGGTGTCCTGAAGGGCGGCTTTGACGAACGGCAGGTCGGCGCGCTCCACCACCACATCCAGCAGGGGGTAGATGCCGCGCTCGAGCCCCAGCGCCTTGAGCTGCGCCACGGTGGCGAGCGCGTGGCCGGTCTGCAGCAGCTTGAGCATCTCGTCGAACAGGCGGCTTTGCGGCACGTCGGCCAGCAATTTGCTCATCTCGACCAGCGGAGAGGCAGTCTTGGGCTCGAGCTTGAAGCCCAGCGCCGCCAGCTTGGCCGAGAAGCGGATGGCGCGAATGATGCGCACCGGGTCTTCGCGATAGCGCGTGGCCGGGTCGCCGATCATGCGCAGCACCAGCTTCTTGGCGTCCTTCAGGCCGTTGTGGTAGTCGACCACGATCTGGCGCGCCGGGTCGTAGTACATGGCATTGACGGTGAAGTCGCGGCGGGTGGCGTCTTCGTCATGCGGGCCCCAGACGTTGTCGCGCAGCACGCGGCCGCTGGCATCCACCGCATGCTTCATGGCGGCCAGCTCGCCCTTGCTGGTGCGCTCGTTGCCCGAGACCTGCTCGGCGGCCGAGTTGTCCATGTAGGCGCGGAAGGTCGAGACCTCGATCACTTCATGCTCGCGCCCCCGGCCGTACACCACGTGCACGATGCGAAAGCGCCGGCCGATGATGAAGGCGCGGCGGAACAACGCCTTGACCTGCTCGGGCGTGGCGTTGGTGGCCACGTCGAAATCCTTGGGCCGCAGGCCCAGCAGCAGGTCGCGCACGGCGCCGCCCACCACATAGGCCTCGTAGCCGGCTTCCTGCAGGGTGGTCACCACGTTCTTGGCGCGGTCGTCCACCAGCGACGGGTCGATGCCGTGCACGTCGGCCGTGTGCTCCTGGCGCTTGCCGAAGCGCATCTTGGCGCCGTTGCCGCCGCCGGATTTGCCCAGCAGCTTGTCGATGAATTTCTTGATCATTGGATTTCTTTGTCGAAGGGCGTGCGCCCCTCATTCATTCTCGAGCATGGCCCGGATCAGCGGGATGGTGATGGCGCGCTGCGTCTGCAATGCAAAGCCGTCGAGCTGCACCAGCAGCTCCATCAGGCTTCCCAGGTCGCGGCTGAAGCGATGCAGCATGAAGTTCAGCACGTCGTCCGACAGCATCAGCCCGCGCGCGTCGGCCGCCTGGCGCAGCACCGCACGGCGCTCGGCCTCGGTCAGCACCTGCAGGGCAAACACATGGCCCCAGCCGAGGCGGGTGCGCAGGTCTTCGCGCAGCGGCAGGTCGGCCGGCGGCAGCAGGCCGGCCGCCACCACGCCGCGCTGCAGGCTCTGCGCGTTCACGAACCAGTTGAACGCCGCGTGCTGCTGCACCGCGTTGTAGCGCTCCACGTCGTCCATCAGCACCGCCACCCAGTTCTCGTCGAACTCAGGCGGCTCGTGCATGTCGGCATGCAGCCATCCCACGCGAGAACCTTGCGCGGAAAGCGCCGCACCAACGCTTTGCAGCAGGTGCGACTTGCCGCTCCCGCTCTCGCCCCACAGGTAGGTGGGCACGGGCGAGTGCAGGTTGGCCTGCCCCGCGCTCCCCAGCCAGAGCTGGAGATGGCGCAGGGCTGCCTCGTTGGGTCCCGCGAAGTAGCCTTCTAGCGTCGGACCCGTCGTCAAGCCGATGTCGAGCGCGAGCTGCTTCATGCGAAAGGGTCGGGGAATAGGCCGGAAGTGCTGCTCCAGGCCCTTAAAATCGTGACGAATTCTATCGGCCCGGCCCCGGACGCCATCACGCAAGGCCCTCAAGCACGCATTGCGCAGCCGATTCCTCCCATTCATTTCCTTTGACGCACGCCATGACTTCCGCCACCAACGCCCCGCTCAGCTACAAAGACGCCGGAGTCGACATCGACGCGGGCGACGCGCTGGTCGACCGCATCAAGCCCCTGGCCAAGAAGACCCTGCGCGAAGGCGTGCTGGGCGGCATCGGCGGCTTCGGCGCCCTGTTCGAGGTGCCCAAGCGCTACAAGGAGCCGGTGCTGGTTTCCGGCACCGACGGCGTGGGCACCAAGCTCAAGCTGGCCTTCGAATGGAACATGCACGACACCGTGGGCATCGACCTGGTGGCCATGAGTGTGAACGACGTGCTGGTGCAAGGCGCCGAGCCGCTGTTCTTCCTGGACTACTTCGCCTGCGGCAAGCTCGACGTGGACACCGCCGCGGCCGTGGTGGGCGGCATTGCCCGCGGCTGCGAGCTCAGCGGCTGCGCCCTCATCGGCGGCGAGACGGCCGAAATGCCCGGCATGTACCCGGCCGGCGAGTACGACCTGGCCGGCTTTGCCGTTGGCGCCGTCGAGAAGTCGAAGATCCTCACCGGCACGGACGTGAAGCCCGGCGACGTGGTGCTGGGCCTGACGTCTTCCGGCGTGCACTCCAACGGCTTCAGCCTGGTGCGCAAGGTGATCGAGCGCGCCGGTGCCGACCTGCCCGCCACGCTCGACGGCAAGCCCTTCCGCGAAGCTGTGATGGCCCCCACCCGCCTGTACGTGAAGCCCGTGCTGGCTGCGCTCGCGCAACACCCCATCAAAGCGCTGGCCCACATCACCGGCGGCGGCCTGCTCGAGAACATCCCGCGCGTGCTGCCCGAAGGCACCGCCGCGCACCTGCGCAAGGGCAGCTGGCCGCAAACCGAGCTGTTCGCCTGGCTGCAGAAGGTGGCCGGCATCGACGATATCGAGATGAACCGCACCTTCAACAACGGCATCGGCATGGTGGTGGTGACCGATGCCGCCAGCGCCAAGGCCTGCGCCGAGACGCTGCGCGCCGCCGGGGAGACGGTTCATGAAATCGGCGTCATCGCGCCGCGCGGCGAAGGCGCGGCGGTCGTGGTCGCCTGAGCCTTCGGCCTTGCCGCCGATGGACCGTCTGCCCGCGTTCCCGCCCCTGCGCGCAGAGCGCGGCTTCTCGCGCCCGGTGCTGATCGCCAGCTATGTGCTGATGGCGGCAGTGCTGCTGCTGTCGCTCACTGCGCACCTGCTCATCGGCCTGCTGGCCGTGTGCGTGGGCTTTCTTTCGGCGCGCTGGATCTCGCGCTGGCTGCTGGCCGGCTTCGAGCGCATCGGCCTGGTGCGCCTGGCGCCGCGGCAGGTTGGCCTGCTGGCGGACATCGTGGCGGTGGCGCTGCTGATCCTCTCGCCCATCGCCATCCTGACCGGCACCCTGTCGCAGTCGCGCGAGGTGATGCTCAACGCACCGGCGCAATACCGCGAGCTGCTGGACTATGTCGCGCGCACGGTGCTGGAACTGCGCTCCAAGCTCTCGCCCGAGATGGCGGTGTACCTGCCCGACGGCGTGGCCGATCTGCAGCGCATCGTCGCCAAGTACCTCAGCGCCCAGGCCGGCTCGCTGGCCATGGCCGGGCGCGCCTGGCTCAATGCGCTCCTGTTCGCCTACGTCGGCATCATCGTCGGCTCGCTGGCGGCGGTCAGCCGGCGTGCCGAGGCATCGGGCCCGCTCACACTGGCACTGCGCGAGCGCGTGTCGCTCTTCGGCGAGGCCTTCGGCCAGATCGTGGCGGCGCAGTTCTGGATCGCGACCTTCAACACCATCCTCACGGCCGCCTTCCTGCTCTTCGTGCTGCCGCTGTGGGACCTGCACCTGCCCTACACGCCGGCCCTCATCACCCTCACCTTCCTGGCGGGCCTGGTCCCCATCGTGGGCAACCTGATCTGCAACGGCGTGATCACGGTGGTCGGCCTGTCGGTCTCGCCCGTCACGGGTCTGGCCTGCCTGGCTTTTCTCATCCTCATCCACAAGGCCGAGTACCTCATCAATGCCAAGGTGGTGGGCCAGCGCACGCACATGGCCGTGTGGGAACTGCTGGCGGTGATGTTCGCCGCCGAAGCGGTGTTCGGCCCGGGCGGGCTGGTGGCGGCACCCCTGTTCTACGCCTACCTCAAGAAGGAACTGCAGGCGGCCGACCTGGTCTAGC
>NZ_BCUU01000008.1 GCF_001591385.1 Variovorax soli NBRC 106424 | reverse complement strand
CCTTGGGCGTCGGTGAAGACCTTGCCGTGCTCGGCGGTGATGAGGTGGGCCAGCGCGTCGCGGTGCTGGTTCAAAAGCTCCAGGAACTTGAACATCACGCGGGCGCGGCGCACCGGGGGCGTGTCGGCCCAGGCGGGGAAGGCGGCCTGGGCGGCGGCCACGGCGGCGTTGACGTCCTCGGCCGAACCCAGGGCCACCTTGCCGGTGACGCGGCCCGAGGCGGGGTTGGTCACGTCCTGCGTGCGGCCCGAGGTGTTGGCTGCCGGGCGGCCGCCGATGTAGTGCTCGATATTTGCAATGCTCATGGTGAATCTCGCTGAACGAATCAGGCCGGAGTTTCTTCCCGTCTAGAGAAACATGCCAATGAATTCGTCAAAACGGGTTTATAAAATGCCCAAATAACATGATCCAGGCAGCCGATCTCACGATTCTGCGCGCCTTCACCGCGGTGGCGCGCGAGGGCAATGTCTCGCGCGCGGCCGAGCGCCTGCACCTGTCGCAGCCGGCAGTGAGCCTGCAGCTCAAGCGCCTGGCCGACCTCACCGGTCTCACCCTGTTCAACCGAACGTCGCAGGGCCTGGCGCTGACCTCCGACGGTGCGGCCCTGCTGCCGCAGGCCGAACGCGTGCTCAGTGCGCTGGCCGACTTCCAGCATTCCGCGCAGCGGCTGCACACCACCGTGCGCGGCACCTTGCGCATCGGCACCATCCTCGACCCGGAATTCACCCGGCTGGGCGCCTTCCTGCGGGAACTGGTCGAGGGCGCCCCGCAGGTCGCCACCGAACTGCGCCAGGGCATGAGCGGCAGCGTGCTGGATCAGGTGAGGGCAGGCGACCTCGACGTCGGCTTCTACCTGGGCGATGCGCAGGCGCAGCCGGGCGGCCCGTTCGCCACCCGCACCCTGAGCCGCTTCCACTACCGCGTGGTGGCGCCGGCTGGCTGGGGGCCCCAGGTGCTGGGCCGCGACTGGAAGGGCCTGGCCGCGCTGCCTTGGGTGGCCACGCCGCCCGAGTCGGCGCACCACCGGCTGCTGGCCGGTGTCTTCCAGTCGCGCGGCCTGGAGCCCCGGCGCGTGGCGCTGGTGGACCAGGAGGCTTCCATGCTCGATCTGATCAAGTCCGGCGTGGGGCTGAGCCTGGTGCGCGACGCCATCGCCATCCGCGAAAGCCAGGCGCACGGGCTGGTCATAGCCGACAAGGTGCAGCTGGAGTGCGCGCTGCAATTCGTCTCGCTGGGCGCGCGTGTCCAGGAGCCCGTCGTGGCCAGCGCCTGGACCGCGCTAGGACGTGCGTGGCCATGACGTTAGGATGGCAAGCTTCATTTGTTGCCGATTGCATCTGGCAGTCCGACCCGGCACCCAACCGTTGACCAAGCCCTCGACCGAGCGGAGTCCAGCACCCGCCCCATCATCCAGTTCGTCCGACCCGAGCATGCTCGATGCGGACCAGCCGCGCCTCGAACGGCCATCCGCCGATGCGGTGGTGGTGCAAGGCTGCTGGACGGCGCTGGCCTTCTCGTCACAGCGCGACTGGAAGGCGCTGGCCGCCATGCTGGCGCAAACGCCGGCCGACCTGCCCGAGTGGGACCTGCGGCCCATCGGCCAGCTTGACCACATCGGCGGACAACTCCTGTGGAACCACTGGCAGCACCGGTGGCCCGCAAAGCTTGAGATGAGCGCGCCGCAGCGCGCCGTGCTCGAGCAGGTGGCCCAGTACACGGTGCGCGAGCCGCAGGAGCCCAGGCCCACGCCGTGGGACTATTTCCTGCGCTTCGCCAACCGCGGTCCGCACATGCTGGAGACCGCGCGGCGCTTCGTCACGCTCATCGGCCAGTTCGTGCTCGACCTGGGCACCATGCTGCGCGCGCCGCACCGGGCGCCGTGGCGCGACATCTCGGGCCATCTGTACAGCACCGGCGCCACCGCGCTGCCCATCACCGCGCTGGTGGGCCTGCTCATCGGCATCGTGCTGGCCTATCTCACCTCGCAGCAGCTGCGCCAGTACGGCGGCGAGACTTTCATCGTCAACATCCTGGGCCTGTCGCTGATCCGCGAACTGGGCCCGGTGCTGGCGGCCGTGCTCATCGCAGGCCGTTCGGGCTCGGCCATGACGGCGCAGATCGGCGTGATGCGCGTTACCGAAGAGCTGGACGCCATGCGCGTCATGGGCATTCCGCACGGCTTTCGCCTGGTGCTGCCGCGCGTGCTGGCGCTGGCAGTGGCCATGCCACTGATCAGCCTCTGGACGGCGGCAGCCGCCATGCTCGGGGGCATGATCGCGGCCGACCTCACGCTGGGCATCTCGCCCGGCTATTTCATGCAGGCGCTGCCGCGCGCCGTACCGCTGGCCAACATCTGGCTGGCGCTGTCGAAGTCGGCGGTGTTCGGCGTGCTCATCGCGCTGATCGCCTGCTACCACGGCATGCGCGTGCTGCCCAATACCGAGAGCCTGGGCCGGCGCACCACCAGCTCGGTGGTGATCTCGATCACCATCGTGATCCTGGTCGATGCGCTGTTCGCGGTGCTGTTCAAGGGCGTAGGCTTCCGCTGATGACAGAGCCCATCGTTTCCTCCCCACAGAACGGCGGCGCGGCTGCCGGCGGCGGCGACAGCAACGCGGTGGAGATCCGCAAGCTGTGGACCGTGTTCAAGTCGCCGGGCCGCGAGCCGCAGGTGGTGCACAAGGATCTGGACCTGGACATCCACCGCGGCGAAGTGCTGTCGCTGGTGGGCGGCTCGGGTACCGGCAAGACGGTGCTGCTGCGCCAGATCCTGGGCCTGGAAAAGCCCACGCGCGGCGAAGTCTCGGTGTTCGGCGCGCCGCCGATGGAGCTGAGCGCGGCCGGCGCGGCCAAGGTGGGCATGCTGTTCCAGCGCGGCGCGCTGTTCTCGGCCTTCAACGTGCTGGACAACATCGCCTTCGCGCTGCGCGAGCTCAAGGTGCTGCCGGACGAGCTGATCCGCGACGCCGCCATGGTGCGGCTGCAGATGGTGGGCCTGGGCCCCGAGCATGCGCACAAGATGCCCTCGGCCCTCTCGGGCGGCATGATCAAGCGCGTGGCGCTGGCGCGCGCCCTCATCATGGACGCGCCGCTGCTGCTGCTGGACGAGCCCACCGCCGGTCTGGACCCCGAGAGCGCGGACGATTTCTGCGACCTGCTGCGCAGCCTGCACCGCGAACTGGGCCTCACCGTGGTGATGGTGACGCACGACCTGGACACGCTGTTCGACCTCAGCACCCGCATCGCGGTGCTGGCCGACCAGCACGTGGTCGTCACCGGCACCGCCGCCGAGGTGATGGCCCATCCGCATCCCTTCATCCAGAAATACTTCCTGGGCGGCCGGGGCCAGCGTGCGGCGCAGGCCCTTCACCAGCCGCCTTCTGTCTCCGGAAGGTAGGAACCTATGGAAAACAAAGCCCATGCCTTCGTTGCCGGCGCATTCGTCATCGGGCTGATCGGCCTGATCGTGGCGCTGGTGCTCTGGTTCACGCGCGACACGGCCGTGCGCAACATCTATGAAATGTCCACGAGCGATCCGGTGAGCGGGCTGCAGCCGCAGGCCACGGTGCGCTACCGCGGCATCTCGGTGGGCAAGGTGCAGTCCATCGACTTCGACCCCAAGGTGCGCGGCAATGTGCGCGTGCGCATCTCGGTGGACCAGCGCGTACCGCTTACCAAGTCGAGCTATGCCGCGCTGAGCTACCAGGGCGTCACGGGCCTGGCGGCCATTGCGCTGAACGACGACGGCACTTCGCAGGAGCCGCTGCTGCCCGACAACGGCAACCCGCCCCGCATTCCGCTCAAGCCCTCGTCGCTGGCCAGGCTGCAGGAGCGCGGCGAGGCCATCCTCGACCAGGTGGAGCACGCAACCCAGAAGGTCAACGCCCTGGTGAGCGACGCCAACCAGAAGCGCGTGGCCGACGCGCTGGAGAACATCGCGCAGGCCGCGCACAGCGCCAACCAGCTCACCCAGCGGCTGGACGCCACCGTGAAGGACGGCATCGTGCCGCTGGTGGACAGCACGCGCGGCACCATGGCTGGCGTCAAGAAGGCGGCCAGCGACGTTTCGCGCGTGGCCAACAACCTCAACAGCACCGTCACGCGGATCAACGCCGAAGGCGGCGCGCTCGACCGGCTGGCCTCGAGCACCGAGGGGCTGAGTCAGGCGCTCGATTCCTTCAACACCACCACGCTGCCGCGGGTGAACCGCGTGGCCGACGACACGGCGGTGGCGGTGCGGCGGCTGGGCCGCGCCGCGGAAAACATCAACGAGAACCCGCAGTCGCTGCTGTTCGGCACTGGCAGGACCATTCCCGGTCCGGGCGAGCCCGGCTTTGCGGTGCCTGCCGTTCCTGCCACGGCCGCACGCCCCTGAAAGCCCGACATGACGACGACGACCCTTCGCAAGACACCTCTCGCCGCCGCGCTGGCCCTGGCCGCCGCCTTGCTGGCCGGCTGCGGTGCGCTGCCCGAGCGGCCGCAGCGCGCCGCGCTGTACGACTTCGGTGCCGGGCCGAGCGCGGTCTCCGCGGCCACCGTCTCGCCGACCCAGTTGCCCCCCATGCTGCTGCCGCACATCGATGCGCCCGCCCGACTGGATGGCGCGCAGATCCTGTACCGGCTCGGCTATTCGGACCCGAATGAGCTGCGCCCGTACTCGCTGGCGCGCTGGAGCGTTCCGCCGACCCGGCTGCTGGAGCAGCGGCTGCGCGAGGCGCTGGCGCAGCGCCGCGTGGTGCTGGGCGCGGAAGAGGGCACCAACATCGCGCGCGTGCAGGGCAAGGTGCCCAACAGCCTGCGGCTCACGCTGGAAGAGTTCTCGCAGTATTTCGAATCGGCCGGCAGCAGCTCGGGCATGGTGCGCGTGCGCGCCACGCTGATGAACACCACCGGCGCGGGCGACCGGGTGCTGGGCCAGCGCACTTTCAGCGCGCAGGCGCCGGCACCCACCGCGGATGCGGCCGGCGGCGTCAAGGCGCTGGCCGCCGCCAGCGACGCCGTGGTGGCGCAGGTGGTGCAATGGGCCGACCAGCTGCAGCAATCGTCGTCGCCGCAGTGAAGAAGCCATGAGCCTGCGCATCGGACTCATCTCGGACACCCACGGCCTGCTCAGGCCGCAGGCGCTGGCCTGGCTGCAGGGCAGCGACTACATCGTGCATGGCGGCGACATCGGCTCGCAGGACATCCTCGACCAGCTGGCGCAAATCGCGCCGGTGACGGCGGTGCGCGGCAACAACGACCGGGACGGCTGGGCGATGCAGGTGCCGGAAACGGACTTCCTGCAGGTGGGCGAACTCTTCATCTACGCGCTGCACGACCTGGCCTTGCTGGACATCGACCCGGCCGGCGCCGGCGTGCGCGTGGTGGTGACGGGCCACTCGCACAAGCCGCTGATCGAGGAGCGCGAGGGCGTGCTCTACGTCAACCCGGGCAGTGCCGGCCCGCGCCGCTTCACGCTGCCCATTTCCGCCGGCGAGCTGATCGTCGACGGCGCGCAGGTCAGCGCGCGCATCGAGCACCTGGTGCCATGAGCGCGGTATTCGACCGCAGCCGGGTGAAGGCCCTGCTGTTCGACCTGGGCGGCGTCGTGTTCGAGTTCGACTTCGCCGATGCGCTGGCGCACTGGGCGCCGATGTCGTCCTTGCCGCCCGCGGCCCTGCGCCAGGCCTTCTCGCACGACGAGGACTACCAGCGCCATGAGCGCGCCGAACTCTCCGGCGCGCAGTATTTCGACACCTTGCGCCGCAAGCTGCGGCTGGACGCCAGCGACGTGCAGATCGAGTCGGGCTGGAATGCCATCTTCCGCGGCGAGATCAGCCAGACGCTGGACGCCATCGAGCGCGCCCGGCGCCTGCTGCCCTGCCACGCCTTCAGCAACACCAACAAGAGCCACCATGCCGCCTGGCGTGCGGCCTTCCCGCGCGTCGAGCCGGCCTTCGACAAGGTCTTCGCCTCGTCGGACATCGGCCTGCGCAAGCCCGAGCCCGCTGCCTTCGAGCACGTGTGCCGTGAGATCGGCATGCCGCCGCACGCGCTGCTTTTCTTCGACGACCTCGAGGAGAACGTGCTGGGCGCCCGCGCGTGCGGCCTGCAAGCCGTCCAGGTGCGCTCGCCCGAAGATGTGCACGCAGCGCTGCGCGAGTTAGGCTGCTGACTTCGCCGGTGGGCTTCACCGGCCCCCGGTTACGTCGATGGTGGTCCCGGTCACGTAGCTCGCTTCGTCCGACATCAGCCAGACGATGGCGTTGGCGATTTCCTGCGCCGTGCCGGTGCGCTTCATCGGCACGGTGTGCGCAAGCTGGAAGGCGCGGTCGGCATCCCCGCCCGAGGCGTGGATCTCGGTATCGATCAGGCCGGGGCGCACCCCGTTCACGCGGATGCCTTCCTCCGCCACTTCCTTGGCCAGGCCCACGGTGAGCGTGTCGATGGCGCCCTTGCTGGCCGCGTAGTCGATGTACTGGTCGGGCGAGCCGATGCGCGCCGCCGCGCTCGACAGGTTGACGATGACGCCGCCGCTGCCGCCGTGCCGGGTGCTCATGCGCCGCACCGCCTCGCGCGCGCAGACAAAGGCGCCCACCACGTTGATGCGCATCATGCGCTCGAGCCGCTCGACGCTCATCTCGTCCAGGCGCGCCTTCATGTCGACGATGCCCGCGTTGTTGACCAGGACCGACAGCCGGCCCAGCTTCGCGTCGACCTCGGCGAACATGCGCAGCACCTGGGCCTCCTCGCCCACGTCGGCCTGCACCGCCATCGCGCGGCCGCCTGCGGCCTCGATGCGCTGCACCAGTTGGCGGGCCGCATCGGCCTGGCGCGCGTAGTTGATGGCCACCGCGAAGCCGCGCTGCGCGGCCAGCCAGGCGGTGGCGGCGCCAATGCCGCGGCTGCCGCCGGTGATCAAGACAATGGGTGGGTTCATTCGAATCGCTCCTGCACGAAAAGCTCGGGTCGGTTAAAACCGCAGCCGATTACACCAGTGTCTGACAAGGAGCTTGAACATGGGTCAATTCATCGAACTGCGTGCGAAGGACGGCTTTGCTTTTCCCGCCTATGTGGCAGAACCCGTGGGCACGCCCAAGGGCGCCGTGGTGGTGGTGCAGGAGATCTTCGGCGTGAACTCGCACATCCGCTCGGTGGCGGACGGCTATGCGGCCGACGGCTACCTGGCCGTGGCGCCGGCCACCTTCCATCGCGTGAAGCAGGACGTCGAGATGGGCTACACGGAAGAAGACATGAAAGCCGGCTTCGCGTTGAAGATGGCCGTCGAGGCGCTGCCGGCGCCCGGCGTCATGCAGGACCTGCAGGCTGCGGTGGACTACGCAGCCAAGGCCGGCAAGGTCGGCATCGTCGGCTATTGCTGGGGTGGCCTGCTCACCTGGCGGGCCGCCAGCAGCCTCACCGGCCTGGCGGCCGCCGTACCGTACTACGGCGGCGGCATGACCACACCGGAGGAAGTCGCCCGCCAGCCCAAGGTGCCGGTGCTGGCCCACTTCGGCAACAAGGACCACTGGATTCCCGTGGAGTCGGTGCAGGCCTTCGAGAAGGCGCATCCCGAAGTCGTGGTGCACATGTATGCCGCGGACCACGGCTTCAACTGCGACCAGCGCGGCTCGTACAAGGCCGAAGCGGCCAGCGTGGCGCGCGAGCGCACCCTGGCCTTCTTCCAGAAGCACCTGGGCTGAAGAAGTCATGGTGCGCAGCGCGCTCGTGTCGCTGCTGCTGGGCGCGGGGTTCTGCCTGGGCCTGGTGCCGGCTCATCCGGCCATGGCGGCGGACTACACGGGCCCCATCTTCGATGCGCACCTGCACTACAACGAAGAGGCCTGGAATGGCCGCGCCGGCCCGTACCCACCGGCCGAAGCGGTGACGCGCATGCAGCGCAACGGGGTGCGCGCCATCATCGCCAATTCGCGGCCCAACACCGGCACGCACACGCTGGCCGAGTCGAAGGAGGCGGGCCGTGCCGGCATCACCGTCGTGCCATTCGTGCGGGTGTATCGCAATCGCGCCGACTACACCAACTGGTTTCGCGACGAGTCGATCTACGAGATGGTGCGCAGCGAGCTGTCGCGAGGCAGCGCCAGCGGGCCCTTCCGCGGCATCGGCGAATTCCATCTTTACGAGAGCGCCAACGCCCGGGGGCCGGTGGCCCGCAAGCTGGTCGAGCTGGCCGAGCGCAACAACCTGGCCTTGCTGGCGCATGTGGACGACGACGCCATCGACCTGCTGATGGCCGCGTCGCCTTCCGGCGGGCAGAAGCTGCGGCTCATCTGGGCCCACACCGGCATCGGCGGTGCACCCGTGGCGCGCGTGCGCGAACTGCTCGAACGCTATCCGCTGCTGGTGGGTGAACTCTCGTACCGGCCCGGCCTCACCTCCGAGGGAGGGCGCCTGTGCCCCGAGTGGCGCAAGCTGATGGAGCGCTTCCCGACGCGCTTCGTGATCGGATCGGACACCTGGGTCAACCAGCGCTGGGACAGCTACGACGACATCATGCGCGGCTACCGCACCTGGCTGGGCGACTTGCCGCCCGAGCTGGCACAGCGCGTGGCCTGGGGCAATGCGGCCGCGATCTTCGGACTCAAGGCACCCGCGCCGGGCTCCTAGGCGGCTCTAGACGGGCGCGGGCCGTGACAGCTGCCTGGCGCGCTGGCCGATGCGGGTTTCCAGGAAGTCCAGCAGCGCGCGCAGCGCCGCGCTGTTGTGCCTGCGCTGCAGGTAGGCGGCATACAGCCACATGTCCTTGCGCACATAAGGCTCCAGCGCCGGCTCCAGTTCCCCGCGGTCGATGTGGGGCTGCACCACCAGGGCGGGCAGGTAGACCATGCCGAAGCCTTGCAGGGCCACCTGCACCAGCGGCCCGCCCTCGGTGGCGTCCATGCGGCTTTTCACCGGCACGTCGATGGCGCGGCCGTTTTCCTCGAAGCGCCACTGCGGGTTGAGTCCGGCGTTGGAGGCCGTGAGCGCGACATGGCCCGCCAGGTCCGCAGGCGTGCTGGGCATGCCGTGCGTGCGCCAATAGAGCGGCGCGGCGCAAAGAACCAGATTGACCTGCACCAGCCGCCGCACGATCAGGTTCTGGTCCTCGATGGGGCCCAGCCGGAGCGCGACGTCGATGCCCTCGTCGACCAGGTCGAGCGAACGGCTGGTCAGGTGCAGGCTGATGTTCACCTCGGGGTAGTGGCCCATGAATTCGGCCAGCAGGTTGGGCAGGTCGCCCTGGCCCATGCCGTGCAGCGCCGAGATCTTCAGCCGGCCCGCGGGCTGGCTGGCCCGTTCCTGCAATTCGGACTGGGTGAGTTCCACCATTTCCATGAACGGGGTGCTGCGCTCCAGCAGCAGGGCGCCTGCATCGGTCAGGCTGACCGAGCGGGTCGACCGGTTCAGGAGGCGCACGCCGAAGCGCTCTTCCAGCTCGGCGATGTACTTGCTCACCGTCGCCTTCGACATGCCCAGCTTGGCGGCGGCCCTGGAGAAGCTGCCTTGCTGAGCGACTTCGCGAAAGGTCTTGATGAGATCGAGACTGTCCATGTACTTGTGTGGGATTGTTTCAGGATTGGGGTGAATCCAGGAATGTTGATCGCTCCTTGTCCTGATTGTTTCGAATCTATGAACACGGTGATTCGATTTGCGAGGGTTTCCCCCTAGAAATTTCCACCAAAATTCGCTGCACAGGCAAGCAATTCAGCAAGCCTGGGTGAACAAGTCCGAGCGAGGAGGCCGTCCCGAAGAAGGGCGGCTACACCCACCAGACCCGTTCGAGTTTTTGTTGAACATCCAAAGGAACTGAATCATGAACACCGCCAGCAAGATCATCGCCGCCACCGCCGTTGCCCTGTTTGCAGCCGCCGGCGCCTCCGCCGAGGAATACCAAGGCGTCATCACCGTGAACAGCCAGGTCAGCCGTGCCGAAGTGCAAGCCGGCGCCGTGGCTGCCGCCAAGGCCGGCACCAACCTCTACGGTGACGTGGCCAACGCCGGTGTGACGCAAGTCGCCGGCAACGTGGATCGCAACGCCGTCCGCGCCCAGGCCGTCGCCGCCGCTCACGATCCGCTGCAAAACCTGGACCGCAAGGCCTTCGTGAACAGCCAGATCCCCCAGCAGTACACGAACGGCTCCCTGGCCGTGCGTCGCCAGCAGTCGCAACAAGCGTCGCTGTAATTCCCGGCCGCCAAGGCTTTCCACCCCCAACGGTCAATAACAACACCCGACCTCCAAGGACCTAGACATGAAGACTTCGCATCTTTTCGCCGCCGTCGCTCTGGCCTCCCTCGCCGCTGCGGGCGCCCAGGCTGAAACCTACGAAGGCGTGCACGCGCCGGTGTCGGCCGTGAGCCGCTCCGACGTCGAGGCCCAGGCCATCGCCGCTGCCAATGCCAAGGACCAGAACGTGGTTCGCGGCTCGCGCGGCCCGGAAACGGTCGCCGTGTCGCGTGACCGTGCCGGCGTGCAAGCCGAGGCCATCCGTGCCGCCGCTGCGCCCGACCAGAACGTGACCGCAGGCTCGAAGGTCAACAGCAAGGTCATCTCCACGATGCCCAACCCTGTGGACGCCCGTGCGGAAGCCGCCAAGCAAAGCGGCAGCAAGCTGTAATTCCTCAGAGAGTTAGTTAGACAGGTTTCGAGAGCCGGGCCGGCCAGTGCGAAAGCGCTGGCCGGCTTTGTCGTTCCTGGGATGCTTCCCGGCGCTGCTTACTGGGTGGTGCGCGCCAGGTAGCGCTTGCGCCAGAACACTGCGACCAGCACCAGCGCGATGACCAGCATCGCGGCCATGGCGATCCAGAAGCCGTCGGCTTTGTGCAGCAGCGGAATGGTGTCGAAGTTCATGCCGAAGATCCCGGCGATGAGGTTCAGCGGCAGGAACACCGCGGTGAGCACGGTGAGCACCCGCATGATGTCGTTGGTGCGGTGGCTCTGGATGCTGAAGTGCATCTGCACGGCCGTCTCGGCGTCCAGCTCGAGCCGGCGCACGTGGTGCAGCACCCGCTCGATGTGTTCGAGCACGTCGCGGCTGCGCACCAGCACCAGTTCGCGCTCACGGCCTGCCGCAGCTGCGGAAGGCGGCGGCAATGTCTCGATCTCGTCGATCCAGTCCTGCACGGCATCCCGCTGGTCCTCGCAGATTTCGAGCAGGTGCCGCAGCGACTGGCGCGCCTTCATGAGCGCGCTCCAGTTGTTGAAGCGGCTGCGGGCATCGGTGAGTTCGGTCTGCCAGTGGTCGAGCTGCCGGGAGAGCTCGCGCCGCAGATCGAGGTAGCCGTCCACGATGTGGTTGACCACCCGCAGCATCAGGTCGGCCGGGCTGGTCGGCAGCCGTGTCGAGGTGGCGCGCTCGTCCAGCGCGGGCGCCGACGCGCCCGCCGCCACCGCCACCAGCTTGTCCGCGAAGGTGTCGCGCACCTGGTTGCCTTGCGGATGGATGGACAGCAGGACGCGGTCGAACACCGCGAAGCCCACGGGCCGGGTGTCGATGCGCCGCAGTGCCGGCGGCCCTCCGGCGGGGCGCGGCGTCTTCGCAATGGGTTCCTGGACCGGTTGGGCGGCAGGTGCCGGCGCGCCGTCGGCCTTATCGGTCGCGACGGCGAGCCGGCGGATGACCAGCAGGTCGTAGTCCGAGGTGTAGTCGTAGTGCGAAGGCAGCTGCTCGTTGAGCAGGTCGCTCACGTGCAGGTCGACCAGCTGCGTGCCACACAGCGACTGCAGGATGGCTTGCACGTCGGCCAGCGTGCCGCGCAGTTCGTCCCGCGTCAGCGAAATCCACAGGTAGGCGTTCTGGCAGGCGCCGGGCAGGGCCAGCGGCGCCAGCGCCTGGTGCTCGGTGACCTTGGTGCTGCTGATCTCGAAGATGCGCATGGCGCGCGGCTCAGCCCTTTTGTTGCTGCCGCAGCAGTTGCGCTGCGTCGCGGGCGAAATAGGTCAGGACGCCGTCCGCACCGGCGCGCTTGAACGCGAGCAGGCTCTCGAGCATCACCGCGTCGTGGTCCAGCCAGCCGTTTTGCGCGGCGGCTTTGAGCATGGCGTATTCGCCGCTGACCTGGTAGGCGAAGGTGGGCACGTGGAACTGGTCCTTCACGCGGCGCACGATGTCCAGGTACGGCATACCGGGCTTGACCATGACCATGTCGGCGCCTTCGGCGATGTCCATGGCCACTTCGCGCAGCGCTTCGTCGCTGTTGCCGGGGTCCATCTGGTAGACCTTCTTGTTGCTCTTGCCCAGGTTGGCGGCCGAGCCGACGGCGTCGCGGAAGGGTCCGTAGAAGGCGCTGGCGTACTTGGCGCTGTAGGCCATGATCCGGGTGTGCACGAGGCCTGCTGCCTCCAGCGCCTGGCGGATGGCGCCGATGCGGCCATCCATCATGTCGCTGGGCGCCACGATGTCCACGCCTGCCTGGGCCTGGGCGATGGCCTGCCGGGTCAGCACCTCGACGGTGGGGTCGTTCAGGATGTAGCCGGTGTCGTCCAGCAAGCCGTCCTGGCCGTGGCTGGTGTAGGGGTCCAGCGCCACGTCGGTCATCACGCCCAGTTGGGGAAAGCGGTCCTTGAGGGCGGCCACCACGCGCGGAATGAGCCCGTCGGGATTGAAGGCTTCGTCGCCCCCCGGGGTCTTGAGCTTCGGATCGATGACCGGAAACAGGGCCATCACCGGAATGCCGAGCTTCACGCAGTCTTCCGCCACCGGCAGCAGCAGGTCCAGGCTGAGCCGCTCGACGCCGGGCATCGATGGAACCGCATCGCGCCGCTGGCTGCCTTCCTGGACGAACACCGGGTAGATCAGGTCGTGCGAACTGAGCGCATGCTCGCGCACCAGGTTGCGCGTGAATTCGTCGCGGCGAAGCCGGCGAGGCCGGCCGGAAGGAAAAGGTGCAAAGGCGGGCGTGGGGCGTGTCATCGGGAAAATTGTGCCTGAAGGTGCGTGGCTGTTGTATTTTAGGAACGATCGTTCGTCCGAATTAACCCTTGGTTACGAGAACCAAAGTACTCGCGATCCGACGTGCGCCAACTAAGTCGATTGGTGATCTTGCTTGAAAGATCCTGGCCGCTTTGTTAAATTCGTTGGTGGGCGGCTTGCCGCTCCCCGCTTTTCCTCCCTGAGCGGGTGCCTTGATGTGTGACAGCAAAAGGGCTTCCCGCCCGGCGTTCATTCGCCGGGCTTTTTTTTGCCCGGAATAAACCGCCCGCGCGGCGGTGGTCCCGCGGACATCGGCTGGCGACCGGATGGGCGCCACTAAACTTTCCCGATGCTCTGGGTCAAATCGTTTCACATCGTCTTCATCGCCAGCTGGTTTGCCGGCCTGTTCTATCTGCCGCGCATTCTGGTGAACCTGGCGATGGTGCCTCCGGGCTCGGAGGCCGAGCGGGCCCGGCTGCTGCTCATGGCGCGCAAGCTCTACCGCTTTTCAACGCTGCTGGCCGTGCCGGCGCTGGGTTTCGGGCTGTGGCTCTGGCTGGGCTACGGCATCGGCTTGGGGACAGGCAACGGGTGGATGCACGCCAAGCTCCTGCTCGTGCTGGTCGTGGTGGGGTATCACCACGCCTGCGGTGCGCTGCTGCGCCGCTTCGAGGCCAACACCAATCGCCGCAGCCACCGGTGGTACCGCTGGTTCAATGAACTGCCGGTGCTGTTGCTGCTGGCCATCGTCATCCTGGTGGTGGTCAAGCCCTTCTGATGGCGGAATCCAGCCACAAGTCCGCCGCATTTCCCCTGGCGCTGACCTATGCGGCGCTGGTCGCCTATGCGAGCCTGTATCCGTTTGCCGATTGGCGCGACCAGGGCATCACGTCCTGGGCCTTCATGACGGCGCCCTGGCCCAAGTATTGGACCGGCTTCGACTTCGGCATCAATGTTGCCGGCTATGTGCCGCTGGGCTTTCTGGGTGCGATCTCCGTGATGCGCCACCGGCCGGACATGCCGGTGGCGCTGGCGGTGGCGCGCGCCGCTTTCGCCGCGGCAGCGTTGTCCTTTCTGATGGAGGCGCTGCAGACCTATCTGCCGGCACGCATCCCGTCGAATGTGGACTGGGCCCTGAACTCCGTCGGCGCACTGGCCGGCGCCATCCTGGCGGGGCTCCTGGAACGGGTGGGCGCAGTGGCCCATTGGGGGCGCGTGCGCGGCACCTGGTTTGTCGACGAGGCGCGGGGCGGCCTGGTGCTGCTGGCCCTGTGGCCGGTGGCCTTGCTGTTTCCAGCGGCCGTGAGCTTCGGCCTGGGCCAGGTCTTCGAGCGGCTGGAGGACACCATCGCCGACTGGCTGGCCGATACGCCCTTCATCGATTGGCTCCCGGTCCGGCAATTCGAACTGGAGCCCTTGGTGCCGGCGGCCGAACTGCTGTGTGTTTTTCTTGGCGCGCTGGTGCCTTGCCTGCTCGCCTTCGTGGTGGCGCGCTCGCTGCGGCGCCGGGCGATGCTGCTGCCGCTGACCTTGCTGCTGGGCATTGCCGCCAGCGCCCTCTCGGCCATGCTGAGCTGGGGGCCGCAACATGCCTGGGCCTGGTTCGACTTGCCGGTGCGCATCGGCGTCGTGGCCGCGGCGCTGGTGGGCGCTACGCTGCTGCCGGCGCCGCGGCGCCTGTGCGCCGCGTTGGCCCTGATCGCCATCGTCGTACAACTCGGCCTGATCAACGGGGCACCCGAAAGCGCCTATTTCGCCCAGACCCTGGCCACCTGGGAGCAGGGACGCTTCATCCGCTTTCACGGCCTGGTGCAGTGGCTTGGCTGGCTCTGGCCCTTCGCCACGCTGGGCTACCTGCTGCTCGTGCTGTCGCGCGACATTCGCCACTCCTAGAATTCCCCGATGACCCCAACCAGCCAGGGCTACTACGCCCGCCACATCTTCTTCTGCCTCAACGAACGCAAGAACGGCGAGCAGTCCTGCGCTCAGTTCAAGGCGCAGGAAGGCTTCGACCACTGCAAGGTGCGCATCAAGAAGGAGGGGCTGGCCGGGCCGGGCCAGATCCGTGTGAACAAGGCCGGCTGCCTGGACCGCTGCGCAGGCGGGCCGGTGGCGGTCGTGTATCCGGAAGGCGTCTGGTACAGCTACGTCGACCAAGCCGACATCGACGAGATCGTCGATTCGCATCTCAAGAACGGCAAGGTGGTCGAACGGCTGGTGCTGCCGCCGGACGTGGGGCGCTGAGCGGAGAAGACGTTCGATGAATTCCCGCACCGAGAAACTGACCCTGCGCGGCGCAGCCGGCGCCATCGAGGCGCTGCGCGATGCGCCTGCCGAAGGGGTTGCGGCGCAGGGCGTCGCCGTCATCGCCCACCCCCATCCGCTGTTCGGGGGAACCATGGACAACAAGGTCGTCCAGACCCTGGCCCGCGCTTTCGTGGCCAATGGCTGGACGGCGCTGCGCTTCAACTTCCGCGGGGTGGGTGCCAGCGCCGGCACCCACGACGAAGGACGCGGCGAATGCGAGGACTATGTCGCGGTCGTCGAGCAGGCTGCCGCGCAAGGGCCGCTGGCGGTTGCCGGGTTTTCTTTCGGCGCTTTCGTGGCCACGTGTGCGCTCGCCCAGCTGTGGAGCGCGCGCGAGGTCCGGCAGATCGTATTGGTAGGCACGGCAGCCTCCCGCTTCTCGGTGCCCGAAGTGCCCGCAGAGGCGCACGATCGCACGCTGGTGCTCCATGGCGAACACGACGACACCGTGCCGCTGTCGGCGGCGATGGATTGGGCGCGTCCCCAGATACTTCCGGTCACAGTCGTTCCGGGTGGCGGCCATTTCTTTCACGGACAATTGCCGCTCCTGAAAAACCTCGTCAGCCGCCATTTGCGCGCCGGCGAGCGTCCTTGATAGCGGGAGGGCTGACAAGCTCTCCCTTCTCGTTCCCATGAATCGTTTCTCGAAAGCGCTTCGCGCGCTGGCGCTGGCCGCCGTTGCGCCTTTCTTCCATATGGCTGCGGCTCAGGCGCAGGTCCCCGCCTCCCCCGAAATCGCGGCCCGCAGCTATTTGCTCCTGGACATCACCGCCAACCAGGTCCTGGCCCAGAAGGACGTCGACGTGCCGGTCGAGCCGGCGTCGCTCACCAAGCTGATGAGCGCCTACCTGGTCTTCGATGCGCTCAAGGCCAGGAAAATCACCCTGACGCAGACCCTGCCGGTGAGCCCCCGGGCCGCGAAGATGCCGGGCTCGCGCATGTTCATCGATCCGAAGATGCAGGTTCCGGTGGAAGACCTGATCAAGGGGCTGGTGGTGCAGGCGGGCAACGACGCCACCGTCGCCCTGGCCGAAGGCGTGGGCGGGACGGTCGAGCACTTCGTCGAAATGATGAACGACCAGGCCAGGGCCCTGGGCATGAAGCACACGGTCTACAAGAATCCGGAGGGCCTGCCGGCGCCCGGGCACGTGACCACCGCGCGCGACCTGAGCATCCTCGCCACGCGCCTCGTCCGCGACTTTCCGGAAGACTTGCAGTACTACGCCGTCAAGAAATACCGCTATCCGGGCACCCCGTCCACCAACGACACCAACCGCAACGCGCTGCTGTTTCGCGATCCCACGGTGGACGGCCTGGCGACCGGCCACACGGATGCCGGCGGCTACGGGATGGTCGCCACTGCCCGGCGCGATTTCCCCAACCTGAGGGGCGGGCGCCGCCTGCTGACCGTCGTCCTTGGCGCGGCCAGCGAGACGGCGCGGGCCAACGAGTCGCAAAAGCTCCTGAACTGGGGCTACACCGCCTATGACGCGGTGCGTCTGTTCGACGCCGGCCAGGCGGTCGCCGCGCCGCGCGTCTGGAAGGGCAAGTCCGATGAACTGAAGCTGGGCCGCTTCGAGCCGATCGTGGTGGCGGTGCCCAGCGGTACCGCCGGCAAGGTGATGACGCAAGTGGCGCGGCCGGAGCCGCTCGTCGCGCCCTTCGCCAGGAACCAGAGCGTAGGCACGCTCAAGATCATGCTGGGCGACCAACCCATGGCCGAGGTGCCGCTGGTGGCGCTGGAGCCAGTGGAGCAAGCCGGCGTGCCGGGCCGGGCCTGGGACGCGCTGCGCCTCTGGATAAAGTAGTCGGCCCCTGGATTTTTGCCCGGGGCTTATGGCGGCGGGTTAGGGTTTTCGTTGCCCTGGCTGAGCGCGCTGGCTATAATCGAGGGCTTTTCGGAATTTTCCGAAGGGTTTCACGTTCTCGTCATCTGCGGCTTTCCGGTTCGATGGGTCGAATCCGGGTCACGAAGGCCGGCTGCCCCGAGAGGGGTCTGATGACTTTTTGGGATTATTTTTTACATGCCAACCATCAATCAACTGGTGCGTCAGGGCCGCGAAGTCGAAAAGACGAAGTCGAAGAGCCCTGCCATGCAGAACTCGCCGCAGCGTCGCGGTGTCTGCACCCGGGTCTACACCACGACCCCCAAGAAGCCGAACTCCGCTCTGCGTAAGGTCGCCAAGGTGCGCCTGACCAACGGTTTCGAAGTCATTTCCTACATCGGCGGCGAAGGCCACAACCTGCAAGAGCACAGCGTCGTGCTGGTGCGCGGCGGTCGTGTCAAGGACTTGCCCGGTGTGCGCTACCACATCGTCCGCGGCTCGCTGGACCTGCAAGGCGTGAAGGATCGCAAGCAGGCTCGTTCGAAGTACGGCGCGAAGCGTCCGAAGAAGGCCTAAGCCTTCTGGTTTGTTCAACGGTGTTCGGTCGCCTTGGCGGGCGCATCGAGCGTAGTGACCCGAAATCGGGTCGAGTAAGTGAGAGTCCCGCTTGGCTCTCGCGGCATCCGAAACGGTGCCAACTGAAGCAAAGAGGTTAAGAAAATGCCACGTCGTCGCGAAGTTCCCAAACGTGAAATCCTGCCGGACCCGAAGTTCGGCAATGTCGAGCTGTCCAAATTCATGAACGTGATCATGGAAGGCGGCAAGAAGGCGGTTGCCGAGCGCATCATCTACGGCGCGCTCGACTTCATCGAGCAGAAGAACCCGGGCAAGGACCCGCTGGAAGCCTTCACCATCGCCATCAACAACGTCAAGCCGATGGTGGAAGTGAAGTCCCGCCGCGTCGGTGGCGCGAACTACCAGGTGCCCGTCGAAGTGCGCCCGGTTCGCCGCCTGGCCCTGTCGATGCGCTGGATCAAGGAAGCCGCCCGCAAGCGCGGCGAGAAGTCGATGGCCCTGCGCCTGGCCAACGAACTCATGGAAGCCACCGAAGGCCGTGGCGGCGCCATGAAGAAGCGCGATGAAGTGCATCGCATGGCAGAAGCCAACAAGGCCTTCAGCCACTTCCGCTTCTAAGAGCCTGGGTTCAAGCGCCCTTTTCAAGTACTGGCTGGAAGCCCGACCCACCATGTGGTGGGCGGGCTTTCATCCGTTAACGGAGTAATTTCTCATGTCCCGCAAGACCCCCATCGAGCGCTACCGCAACATCGGTATCTCTGCGCACATCGACGCTGGCAAAACCACGACGACCGAGCGCATCCTGTTCTACACCGGCGTGAACCACAAGATCGGCGAAGTGCACGACGGCGCCGCCACGATGGACTGGATGGAGCAGGAGCAAGAGCGCGGCATCACGATCACCTCGGCTGCCACCACCTGCTTCTGGAAGGGCATGGACCTGTCCTTCCCCGAGCACCGCATCAACATCATCGACACCCCCGGGCACGTGGACTTCACCATCGAGGTGGAGCGTTCCATGCGCGTGCTCGACGGCGCCGTGATGGTCTATGACTCGGTGGGCGGCGTGCAGCCCCAGTCGGAAACCGTCTGGCGCCAGGCCAACAAGTACAAGGTGCCCCGCCTTGCGTTCGTGAACAAGATGGACCGCATCGGCGCCAACTTCTTCCGCGTGCGCCAGATGATGGTGGACCGCCTGAAGGCCAACCCCGTGCCGATCGTGATCCCGATCGGTGCCGAAGACAACTTCAAGGGCGTGGTCGACCTGCGCAAGATGAAGGCCATCCTGTGGGATGAGGCTTCGCAAGGCATGAAGTTCGACTACGCCGACATCCCGGCCGAACTGGTCGAAAGCGCCAAGGAATGGCGCGAGAAGATGGTCGAGGCGGCTGCCGAGGCTTCGGAAGAGCTGATGAACAAGTACCTCGAAGAGGGCGACCTCACCGAGGAAGAGATCACGCAGGGCCTGCGCACCCGCACCATCGCCGGCGAAATCCAACCGATGCTGTGCGGCTCGGCCTTCAAGAACAAGGGCGTGCAGCGCATGCTCGACGCCGTGATCGAACTCATGCCCTCGCCGCTGGACATTCCGCCGGTGCAAGGCACGGACGAAGACGAGAAGGAAGTCAGCCGCAAGGCCGACGACGCCGAGAAGTTCTCCGCCCTGGCGTTCAAGCTCATGACCGACCCCTACGTCGGCCAGCTGACCTTCGTGCGCGTGTACTCGGGCGTGCTGTCCAAGGGTGACAGCGTGTTCAACCCGGTCAAGGGCAAGAAGGAGCGTATCGGCCGTATCGTGCAGATGCACGCCAACGAGCGCCTGGAAGTGGACGAAATCCGCGCCGGCGACATCGCTGCCTGCGTGGGCCTGAAGGACGTGACCACCGGCGAAACGCTGTGCGATCCGGATGCCGTCGTGACGCTGGAGCGCATGGAGTTCCCCGAGCCCGTGATCGCACAGGCCGTGGAGCCCAAGACCAAGGCCGACCAGGAAAAGATGGGCATCGCGCTGCAGCGCCTGGCCCAGGAAGACCCGTCGTTCCGCGTGCGCACCGACGAAGAATCCGGCCAGACCATCATCTCCGGCATGGGCGAACTGCACCTCGAAATCATCGTGGACCGCATGAAGCGCGAATTCGGCGTGGAAGCCAACGTGGGCAAGCCCCAGGTGGCCTACCGCGAGACCATCCGCAAGACGGTCGAGGACGTGGAAGGCAAGTTCGTGCGCCAGTCGGGCGGCAAGGGTCAGTACGGCCACGTCGTGCTCAAGATCGAGCCGCAGGAGCCGGGCAAGGGCTTCGAGTTCGTCGACGCCATCAAGGGCGGTGTGGTGCCGCGCGAGTTCATTCCCGCGGTGGAGAAGGGCCTGATCGACACGCTGCCCAACGGCGTGCTGGCCGGCTATCCGGTGGTGGACGTGAAGGTCACGCTGACCTTCGGTTCCTACCACGACGTGGACTCGAACGAAAACGCGTTCAAGATGGCTGCGTCCATGGGTTTCAAGGATGGCTGCCGCAAGGCCAACCCTGTCATCCTCGAGCCGATGATGGCCGTGGAAGTCGAGACGCCTGAAGACTACGCCGGCAACGTGATGGGCGACCTGTCGTCCCGCCGCGGCATGGTGCAGGGCATGGACGACATGGTGGGCGGTGGCAAGACCATCAAGGCCGAAGTGCCGCTGTCGGAAATGTTCGGCTACTCCACCACGCTGCGTTCGATGTCGCAAGGCCGCGCCACGTACACGATGGAGTTCAAGCACTACGCCGAAGCGCCGAGGAACGTGGCGGAAGCCATCGTCGCCGCCCGCGCAAAGTAAGTGCCAGGGGACAGACCGGCTCTGCCGCTCTGTCCTCTCTGATCAAGGTCTGCGATCTTGTGCCCCTCGTTGCCCGTGGCGAGGGATGAAGCAACAAGGTGCAGACGTAAAACCAACACACGGGCCTGCTCTTTCAAGGATTGAAAATGGCAAAAGGAAAGTTTGAGCGCACCAAGCCGCACGTGAACGTGGGCACGATCGGCCACGTGGACCATGGCAAGACGACGCTGACGGCGGCGATTGCCACGGTGCTGTCGAGCAAGTTCGGCGGCGAAGCCAAGGCTTACGACCAGATCGACGCGGCTCCCGAAGAAAAGGCGCGCGGCATCACCATCAACACCGCGCACGTCGAGTACGAGACGGCCAACCGCCACTACGCGCACGTTGACTGCCCCGGCCACGCCGACTACGTGAAGAACATGATCACCGGCGCTGCCCAGATGGACGGCGCCATCCTGGTGTGCTCGGCCGCTGACGGCCCGATGCCCCAGACCCGCGAGCACATCCTGCTGGCTCGCCAGGTGGGCGTGGGCTACATCATCGTGTTCCTGAACAAGTGCGACATGGTCGACGACAAGGAGCTGCTGGAGCTGGTGGAAATGGAAGTCCGCGAACTGCTGGACAAGTACGAATTCCCCGGCGACGCCACCCCCATCATCCACGGCTCGGCCAAGCTGGCGCTGGAAGGCGACAAGGGCGAGCTGGGCGAAGGCGCCATCATGAAGCTGGCCGAAGCGCTGGACAGCTACATCCCCACGCCTGAGCGCGCGGTGGACGGCACCTTCCTGATGCCCGTGGAAGACGTGTTCTCGATCTCCGGCCGCGGCACGGTGGTCACCGGCGCCGTCGAGCGCGGTGTGATCAAGGTCGGCGAGGAAATCGAAATCGTCGGTATCCGTCCCACCCAGAAGACCACCTGCACGGGCGTGGAAATGTTCCGCAAGCTGCTGGACCAGGGTCAGGCCGGCGACAACGTGGGCGTGCTGCTGCGCGGCACCAAGCGCGAAGAAGTCGAGCGCGGCCAGGTGCTGTGCAAGCCCGGTTCCATCAAGCCGCACACGCACTTCACCGCCGAGGTGTATGTCCTCTCCAAGGACGAAGGTGGCCGTCACACGCCGTTCTTCAACAACTACCGTCCGCAGTTCTACTTCCGCACGACCGACGTCACGGGCTCCATCGAGCTGCCCAAGGACAAGGAAATGGTCATGCCCGGCGACAACGTGTCGATCACCGTCAAGCTGATCGCCCCCATCGCCATGGAAGAAGGCCTGCGCTTCGCCATCCGCGAAGGCGGCCGCACCGTGGGTTCGGGCGTCGTGGCCAAGATCCTCGAGTAATCGCGCGAGAGGGACGAAAGCACCATGGCTACCAAGCAAAAGATCCGCATCCGCCTCAAGGCCTTCGACTACAAGCTGATCGACCAGTCGGCTGCCGAGATCGTGGACACCGCCAAGCGCACCGGCGCGATCGTCAAGGGCCCGGTGCCCCTGCCGACCCGCATGCGTCGTTTCGACATCCTGCGTTCGCCGCACGTCAACAAGTCGAGCCGCGACCAGTTCGAGATCCGCACGCACCAGCGTCTGATGGACATCGTTGATCCCACCGACAAGACCGTGGACGCGCTGATGAAGCTCGACCTGCCGGCCGGCGTCGACGTGGAAATCAAGCTCCAGTAAGTCGCCTGTAGGCGAATTCCGCCAAGGCCCGTTCGCAGCGATGCGAACGGGCCTTTTTCGTTGAGGCGAGGCTTTCAAATGTGGCATGCTCGCCGAAACCGCCGATGCGGTGTTCGAAGCCAAGGAAGGACGCCAGATGAATATGCGACGCCTGCTGCGCCTGGGGGTGCTTGCGCTCGCTATCGGCCTCGGGGGGTGTGGCGGCGGAGGAGGAGGCGGCGGCGTTGGATCAGGCGCAACGGCCACCATCAGCGGCACCGTGAGCTACGACTACGTGCCCAACCCGAGCGGGGCGCTGGACTACAAGGCGACCGTCTCCAGGGCGGTGCGCGGCGCCGGCGTGGACATCGTCGACCCGCAGACAGGCGTGGTTCTGGCCAGCACGGCCACCGACGGCAACGGCCAGTACTCGGTGACGGTTTCTCCGCGCGGGCAGATCAGCGTGCGGGTGCGCGCCCAACTGACGCGCCAGGGGCCCGGACCCACCTGGAATGTCAGCGTGCGCGACAACACGCGCTCGGACGCCCTGTATGCGATGGAATCGCCCTCTTTCGCCGTTGCGGGCGGGTCGGCCACGCGCGATCTTCACGCCGCTTCCGGGTGGGGCGGCGCCGGCTATACCGGAGAGCGCGCCGCTGCCCCATTCGCCATCCTGGACACCGTCTACACGGCCATGGGCAAGGTGGCATCGGTGGCGCCCGAGGCCAGCTTTCCAGAATTGCGGGTGTTCTGGAGCACGCAGAATGCACCGTCCGAAGGCCGGATCGCACTCGGGCAGATCGGCACCACATCGTTCGCGGACACCAACGCCGGGTTGGCCATTTACGTGCTGGGCAAGGAGAACGTCGATACGGACGAGTTCGACGCACCCGTCGTGGCGCACGAATGGGGGCACTACTACCAGCATGTCTTCAGCCGCGACGACTCCCCAGGCGGCTCGCACGATATCGCCCAATTGCTGGACCAGCGCCTGGCCTTTTCCGAAGGCTGGGGCAATGCCTGGTCGGGCATCGCGCTCGAAAGGCGCAATTACACCGATTCGATGGAGGCTGCACAGGGCGCGGGGCTGAACATGGACCTGATCGCGAATCCCGGCGGGCCGCTCGGCTGGTACCGCGAGGCATCGGTGCAATCGGTCATCTGGCAGCTCAACGGCCGCTTCGGCTTCGCGGGTATCCATCAGGCGATGGCGGGTGGTTTGCGCAGCACCCGCACGGTCACCACGATCCACGCCTTTGCTGCGGCCTACGCGGCCGCGGTGCCGGCTGCCAGTTCCGACCTGTCCGCTTTGCTTGTGGCGCAGTCGATCAGCGGCGCCACCAATGATCCGTGGGCGACGAGCGAAACCAACCGCGCAGGGCTCCCGGCTGAGCCGATGTATGTCAACGTGAATAGCGGGGCCGCCAGAGCCTGTGTCACCAACCAGTATGGCAACGACAACAAGCTGGGCAACTTTGCCTATTTCCGGATGACGGTGCCCAGTGCTCGCTCCTATCAGATCAATGTGGGAGGGCCAGGCGGATCCGACCCCGATTTCGAGGTATTTGCCGGGGGGCGCCTGGCCAGCAGCCTGGGTTTTGGGGTCGCCGAGACCGCGACGGTCAACTTGCCGGCGGGCGATGTCGTTCTGGCGGTGAAGGACGCCAACAACAACGCTTCATCCTGTTTCAACGTCCAGTTCCAGTGAGCGGCCCATGACCAGTTCCCGACAACGTCTCGCAATTCTTGCCTTGGCGGCAGCCGCTGGTGCATCGCTCTCGGTCGCTTGTGCCAATGCAGCGCAGCCTGCGCAGACCGGCGCTTTCGTGCTCGCGGCGCAAAAGCCCAATGGCTCCGGTGTCGAGGTCCGCTACCGGGTTCTGGATACGCCCGCACTCGGGCAGCCCGCGCGGGTGGAAATCGTGCTGGCGAACATCAATGATTCGGCCGGTGGCACGGTGCGGTTCACCGCCGACCCGGCCCTGCGTCTGGCGGCCGGCGGCGTGCAGACCCGCCTGCCAGCCGGCGAAACGACCACGCTGACGGTCACCGTGGTCCCGCAGGAAGAAGGCCTGGCCTATCTCAACGTCTTCACCGCCCAGCGCGGGCTGACGAGTTCGAGGTCCATCCCGATCCAGACGGGCGCCGCCGCGCCCACCAGCAAGAAGCCGGGAGCCGGCAAGCTCAAGGACACGCCGGACGGCGACAAGATCCTCGTGATGCCGGTGAAATAGGGCGCTGCCCGCGAGGGCGGCGGGGCGCCGCACTTGCGGGAAAACCCGGCGCGTCCTATAATTGCCGGCTCTGCCTTTTTTGCGCCCTGAGTGGGCGTATTGCCGTTGCGGGTGCGTCAGGTGCGCCAGGCGTATCGAGCGGCTCTAGCAGAGCATTCATCAACCTTCTCTCGCAGTCCCTTTGACCGGGCAAACGCTGTCGCCAATTGAAGTGGCAGCGGCGGGAGTTTTGGAGAAAAAGCAATGAGTCTGAGCAACTCCCTCGGGTTGCTGGGCCGCAAGGTGGGCATGATGCGCCTGTTCACCGATGACGGGGACGCAGTTCCTGTCACGGTGGTGGACGTGTCCAACAACCGCGTGACCCAGGTCAAAACCCAAGAGAACGACGGCTACGTCGCTCTGCAAGTGACGTTCGGCGCACGCAAGGCATCTCGCGTGACCAAGCCGCAAGCCGGCCACCTCGCCAAGGCGGGTGTGGAAGCCGGTGAAATCACCCGCGAATTCCGTGTCACCGCCGATGCGGCTGCCCAGCACCAGGCTGGCGGCGCCATCGCCGTGGGCAGCGTGTTTGCGGTGGGCCAGAAGGTCGACGTGCAAGGCACCTCGATCGGCAAGGGCTACGCAGGCACCATCAAGCGCCACAACTTCAGCTCGCAGCGCGCCTCGCACGGCAACAGCCGTTCGCACAACGTGCCGGGTTCGATCTCGATGGCGCAAGACCCGGGCCGCGTGTTCCCGGGCAAGAAGATGACCGGCCACATGGGCGACGAAACCGTCACCACCCAGAACCTGGACGTCATCCGCATCGACGAAGCCCGTCAGCTGCTGCTGATCAAGGGCGCGATCCCGGGCGCCAAGGGCGGTTTCGTGACCGTCCGTCCGGCCATCAAGGCCAAGGCGACCGCACAAGGAGCGAAGTAATGGAACTCGAACTCCTGAACGAACAAGGTCAGGCCGCGTCGAAGTTCGACGCCCCCGAGACCGTTTTCGGTCGTGACTACAACGAAGACCTGGTTCACCAGATCGTCGTCGCTTACCAGGCCAACGCGCGCCAGGGCACCCGTGCCCAGAAGGACCGCGAGCAGGTCAAGCACTCGACCAAGAAGCCTTTCAAGCAAAAGGGAACGGGCCGCGCCCGTGCCGGTATGACTTCCTCGCCGCTGTGGCGCGGGGGCGGCCGCATCTTCCCGAACAGCCCGGAAGAAAACTTCACCCAGAAGATCAACAAGAAGATGTACCGCGCCGGCATGGCGTCCATCTTCTCGCAGCTCGCCCGTGAAGGCCGTCTGGCTGTCGTCGACTCCATCAAGGTCGACTCGCCCAAGACCAAGCCCCTGGCCGCCAAGTTCAAGGCGATGAATCTCGAGTCCGTGCTCGTGATCGCCGAGGAAGTCGACGAGAACCTGTACCTGGCCTCGCGCAACCTCGTGAACGTGCTGGTGGTTGAGCCGCGTTACGCCGACCCCGTGTCGCTGGTGCACTACAAGAAGGTGCTGGTGACCAAGGGCGCGGTCGACAAGCTCAAGGAGATGTTCGCATGAGCCGCGTGAACCCCACCCCCGCACAACGTACGTTCGACGAAGGCCGCCTGATGCAGGTGCTGGTCGCTCCGATCGTGTCCGAAAAGGCCACGATGGTCGGCGAGAAGTCGAATGCCGTCACTTTCAAGGTGCTGCAGGACGCCACCAAGCCGGAGATCAAGGCCGCCGTCGAACTCATGTTCAAGGTCGAGGTCAAGGGCGTGTCCGTTGCCAACATCAAGGGCAAGACCAAGCGCTTCGGCAAGTCGGTCGGCCGCCGCGACAACGTTCGCAAGGCCTACGTGACGCTCAAGCAGGGTCAGGAGCTCAACCTCGTCGGAGAGGGCGCTTAAATCATGGCCGTCATCAAGCTGAAACCCACTTCGCCGGGCCAACGCGGCGCGGTGAAGATCTCGCGTGATCACCTGTACAAGGGTGACGCCTACGCTCCCCTGCTGGAACCCCAGTTCCAGAAGGCCGGCCGCAACAACAACGGCCACATCACCACCCGTCACAAGGGCGGTGGTCACAAGCACCACTACCGCGTGGTCGACTTCGTGCGCAACAAGGACGGCATCCCGGCCAAGGTCGAGCGCATCGAATACGACCCGAACCGTTCGGCGCACATCGCGCTGGTGTGCTATGCCGACGGCGAGCGCCGCTACATCATCGCTCCGCGCGGCCTGGAAGCAGGCGCCACGCTGCTGAGCGGTTCCGAAGCGCCGATCCGCGCCGGCAACACCCTGCCGATCCGCAACATCCCGGTGGGCTCGACCATCCATTGCATCGAACTGCAACCCGGCAAGGGCGCGCAGATCGCCCGCTCGGCTGGTACGTCTGCAACCCTGCTGGCACGCGAAGGCGTGTACGCCCAGGTTCGCATGCGCTCCGGTGAAGTTCGCAAGATCCACATCGAGTGCCGCGCCACCATTGGTGAAGTCGCGAACGAAGAACACAGCCTGCGCCAGCTCGGCAAGGCCGGTGTGAAGCGTCACATGGGTATTCGCCCGACCGTTCGCGGCGTGGTGATGAACCCGGTGGACCACCCGCACGGTGGTGGCGAGGGCAAGACCGGCGAAGGCCGTCACCCTGTCGACCCGTGGGGCAACCTCACCAAGGGCTATCGCACCCGTAACAACAAGCGCACGCAAGTCTTCATCGTGTCGCGTCGCAAGAAGTAAGGGACACGTTCATGACTCGCTCTCTCAAAAAGGGTCCGTTCGTCGATCACCACCTGTTGGCCAAGGCCGACAAGGCCGTGACCACCAAGGACAAGAAGCCGATCAAGACCTGGTCGCGTCGCTCGATGGTGCTGCCCGAGTTCATCGGTCTGACCATCGCCGTGCACAACGGCAAGCAACACGTGCCTGTGTACATCACCGATCAGATGGTCGGCCACAAGCTCGGCGAATTTGCGCTCACGCGCACGTTCAAGGGCCACCCCGCGGACAAGAAAGTCCAGAAGAAGTAATAGGAGAAGACCATGTCTGAAACACGTGCAGTCCTCCGCGGCGTCCGCCTCTCGGTCGATAAGGGCCGTCTGGTCGCCGACCTGATCCGCGGCAAGAAGGTCGATCAAGCGCTCAACATCCTGCAGTTCACGCAGAAGAAGGCCGCTGTGATCGTCAAGAAGGTGCTCGAGTCGGCCATCGCCAACGCAGAGCACAACGACGGTGCCGACATCGACGAGCTGAAGGTCAAGACCATCTACGTCGAGCAAGGCGCCACGCTCAAGCGCTTCACGGCCCGTGCAAAGGGCCGCGGCAATCGCATCAGCAAGCCCACGTGCCACGTGTACGTGACGGTTGGCAACTAAGTAGGTCTGGAAGACTATGGGACAGAAAATCCACCCGACCGGCTTCCGCCTTGCGGTCAGCCGCAACTGGGCCAGCCGCTGGTACGCCAATGACCGCGATTTCGCGGGCATGCTGGCCGAAGACATCAAGGTGCGCGAGTACCTGAAGAAGAAGCTCAAGAACGCGTCCGTGTCGCGCGTGCTGATCGAGCGCCCCGCCAAGAACGCACGCATCACGATCTACTCGGCTCGTCCGGGCGTCGTGATCGGCAAGAAGGGCGAGGACATCGAGAACCTCAAGCGCGACCTGGGCAAGCAGCTGGGCGTGCCGGTGGCCGTGAACATCGAGGAAGTGCGCAAGCCCGAAATCGATGCTCAGCTGATCGCCGACTCGATCACCCAGCAGCTCGAAAAGCGCATCATGTTCCGCCGCGCCATGAAGCGCGCGATGCAGAACGCCATGCGCCTGGGCGCACAGGGCATCAAGATCATGTCCGCCGGCCGCCTGAACGGCATCGAAATCGCTCGCACCGAGTGGTATCGCGAAGGCCGCGTGCCGCTGCACACCCTGCGTGCCGACATCGACTACGGCTTCTCCGAAGCCAAGACCACCTACGGCGTCATCGGCGTCAAGGTGTGGGTCTACAAGGGCGACACGCTGGGCCGCAACGACCTGCCCGCCGTCGAGACCCCGCGTCCCGAAGAAGAGCGCCGCCCCCGTGGCCCGCGTCGTGATGGCCGTCCTGGTGGCGACCGTCCCGGTTCGGACCGCCGTGGCCCGCGCGCTGGTGCCCGCGGCCCCATCGGTGGCAACACCGCTCCGGCCGACGGCAGCGACAAGCCTGCCGAAGCCACCGGTGCAGACTCGAAACCCGCCGTTAAGCGCGTCCGCAAAGCCGCGCCCGCTGCAGCAGCGGACGGTGCCAAGTCCGAGTAATCGGGCTTAGAACTACGGAGTAAACAACATGCTGCAACCTGCACGCAGAAAGTACCGTAAGGAGCAGAAGGGTCGCAACACCGGCGTGGCAACGCGCGGTAATGCCGTCTCCTTCGGCGACTTCGGCCTCAAGTCGGTGGATCGCGGCCGCCTCACGGCGCGCCAGATCGAAGCCGCACGTCGTGCCATCTCGCGTCACGTGAAGCGCGGTGGCCGCATCTGGATTCGTGTGTTCCCCGACAAGCCGATTTCCACCAAGCCCGCAGAAGTGCGGATGGGTAACGGCAAGGGCAACCCCGAGTACTACGTGGCTGAGATCCAGCCGGGCAAGGTGATCTACGAGATCGTCGGCGTTCCGGAAGAACTCGCACGCGAAGCGTTCCGCCTGGCTGCCGCCAAGCTGCCGCTGCGCACCACCTTCGTTGCACGCCAGCTCGGCGCCTGATTCAGGAGGACACGAACATGGCAACCCGCAACAAGAAGGCCGCCCCGGCCAAGGTGAGCAAGGCCGCTGCGCTGCGCGAAAAGGACGTCGCTGGCCTGCAAGCCGAAATCAAGGACCTGCAGAAGGCCCACTTCGGCCTGCGCATGCAAAAGGCCACGCAGCAGCTGTCGAACCTGGCAACGCTGCGTACCACGCGCCGCGACATCGCTCGCGCCAAGACCATCCTTGCTCAAAAGCAAGAGCAAGCCGCCAAGTAAGGAGTGAACATGACGGAAGCTAAAAAATCCCTCAAGCGCACCCTGATCGGCAAGGTCGTCAGCGACAAGCGCGCCAAGACCGTGACCGTGCTGGTCGAGCGTCGTGTGAAGCACGAGCTCTACGGCAAGATCGTGGCCAAGACCAGCAAGTACCACGCCCACGACGAAAAGGGCGAATACAAGCTGGGCGACATCATCGAGATCACCGAATCGCGTCCGATCTCGAAGACCAAGAACTGGGTGGTTACCCGCCTGGTCGAGAAGGCTGCTGTCGTCTAAGACACACCTCTCGCATGCCGCCCGACGGCGGAATCGAAAACGGCCCACAATGTTGGGCCGTTTTTCTTTTTTGGAGTGATATCAATGATCAAAGTAGGCGACAACCTTCCCAACGCCACGCTGCAGGAATATTCGGAAGTCGAAGGCGAGGGCTGCAGCATCGGCCCGAATCCGGTGGACGTCGCCAAGGCTTCGGCCGGCAAGACCATCGCGCTGTTTGCGCTGCCGGGTGCTTTCACCCCGACATGCTCGGCCAAGCACGTGCCGGGCTACGTGCAGCAGTTCGACCAGTTCAAGGCCGCCGGTGTGGACGAGATCTGGTGCGTCAGCGTGAACGACGCCTTCGTGATGGGCGCCTGGGCCCGCGACCAGAAGACCGACGGCAAGGTGCGCATGCTGGCCGACGGCAGCGCAGACTTCGCCAAGGCCACCGGCCTCACGCTGGACCTGACCGCGCGCGGCATGGGCCTGCGCAGCAATCGCTATTCGATGCTGGTCAAGGACGGCAAGGTCGCCTCGCTCAACGTCGAGGCCCCGGGCAAGTTCGAAGTGAGCGACGCCGACACGCTGCTCAAGCAAGCCAAGGGTTGACCGCACGCGGGCCGCAGGCGCGGCCCGCGTTCAGAGATCGACCTTGAGGTAGTGCGAGCCCGCGATCGGGTTGTGATAGTAGGGCGGCACTTCCTCGAACCCCAGGTCTTCGTAGAGCGTGCGGGCGGCTTCCATGTCGTCCAGCGTGTCGAGCAGGACGCAGGCATAGCCGGCGCCGCGCGCGGCGTCCAGGATGGCTTCTGCCAACTGGCGCCCCAACCCCATGCCGCGAAAGGCCGGGCGGACATACAGCCGCTTCATTTCCGCGGCGTTCGGATAGTCGGCCGCGTCCAGTGGCCGCAGCCCGCAGCACGCCGCGACATGGGCTGGGCGGCCGTCGCCGCGAGTGACCTCTGGCGCGTTGGCGATACCGTCTTGCGGCGAGGCGTCGATGAGTGCCAGCAGAAGCGCGCCCCGCGGCTCGGCATAGTCGCCCGGGAGGCTGGCCAATTCATCCTCGAAGTTCTGGAAGCACAGATCCACGTCGAGCGAGTCGGCGTACTCGCGGAAGATGCCGCGCGTCGCTTCGATTTCGCGCGGCTCCACGGCAGTGATGATGATCACGTTGGGTGTGTTGGCCAGCGGCAGCGGGCGGGAAGCGGTAAAGCTCATAGACGCAAGGTCGAGATCCAGTAGGCGAAGCCCGCGCAGGCTCCGAAGACGATCAGCGCCAGCAGGCGAGAGCCGGCGGTGTCACGGCTGGCCGGCGCAAGCTGCATCAGCAACTTGTCGCCCGAGACCATCGGCTTGACCAGGTGCTGGTGCCGCACGAGCGCATAGAAAACGATGGCCAGCACATGCAGGACCACCAGGGCCAGGACGATCCACTTGCCCGCCGTTGTATGCCACGCGCTCGCCAGGCTCACCGTCGCGCTGGACACGAAGCGCGTCAGCGGGCCCGATGCGGAGATCTCGTCGTCCGCCACCAGGCCCGTGGCGACCTGCGCCACCAGAATGGCCAGCATCGCGAATACCGACAGCGCACCCAGCGGCGTATGGCCCACGAGCTGCTCGGGGCGCGCCCGGCCGCGCAGGTAGCCGACCAGCGCCGACGGCGAATGCACAAAGCTGGCAAAGCGCGACCAGTGGCCACCGACGAAGCCCCAGACCAGGCGAAACATCAGCAGCGCCAGCACCAAGTAGCCGTTTCGCAAGTGCCACGCCATGACACCCGAAAGGCCGGTCGCGATCTGGCCGACGACAGCCACTGCCAATGCCCAGTGAAAGATCCGCGTCGGAAGGTCCCACACCCGCACGCGCTGGGTCGGGCTGGCGTCGAGCTCGCCGAAACCGGTGGATAAGGCAGAAGGGTCGGGCATCAAGTTGGCGGCTCGCCTTGGGGCGCCGCGCGAGTGATCGAAGGCGCAGATTAGCAAAGCTGGGCGCCGCGCAGCCTCGGGGTTGTTTCTATGCGCTTCTGTCCGGCGCCTCCTAAACTGGCGCGCCGCACCGTTGCGGGGCGGTTCCCACGTCCAACAAAGGAAACCCATGAACATTCGCCTTGCTTCGCTCCTGCTGGCTGCGGCCGGCGCTGTGGCGGCCGCGCCTGCGGCCGCGCAGTTCGCCAAGTCGGAAGATGCCATCCACTACCGGCAAAGTGCCATGTTCCTGCAGAGCCAGCATTTCGGCCGGGTGGCCGCCATGGCCAATGGGCGTGTGCCCTTCGATGCCGCGGCGGCCGCTGCCAATGCGGAACTGGTCGCGACCATTTCCAAGCTGCCGTGGGCCGGCTTCGCCCCTGGCACCGAGGGTGGCAAGGCCAAGCCGGACATCTGGAAGGAGCAGGCCAAGTTCAAGGAACTGAGCGACAAACTGCAGGCCGACACGGAAAAGCTGGCCGCTGCGGCCAAGGGCGGCAACCTGGATGCCATCAAGGCCCAGGTCGCGGCGACCGGGGAGACCTGCAAGTCCTGCCACGACACGTTCAGGAGCAGATAGGACAAAAAAGGGCGCCGACGGCGCCCTTCCCTGTGCAACCAGTGCCCCTCAGGCTTCGGCCAGCAGCTTCTCGATCAGCTTGTGCAGTTCGGCGAAGTCAGGTTCGCCGACATAGCGCTTGACGATTTCCCCGCGCTTGTTGACCAGGTAGGTGGTCGGGGTGAGCTGCACATCGCCCCAGGCCTTGGCCACCGCACCGGTGTTGTCGATGGCGACCTTGAATGGCAGCTTGCGCGTCTGCGCAAAGTTGACCACGTAGGCCGGCGGGTCGTAGCTCATGGCCACCGCCAGGGTGTCGTACCCCTGCTGGCGGTACTTCTCGTAGGTGGCGATCACCTTCGGCATTTCGCCGACACAGGTGGTGCAGCTGGTGGCCCAGAAGTTGACCAGCGTCACCTTGCCCTTGAGGTCGTCGGTGCTCTTCTTGCTGCCGTCGAGCAACACGAAGGTCGAGGCCGGCGCGGCGGAAACCCCCGTCTGCATGTAGACGCCCACGCCAACGGCCAGGGCAAGCGCAAGGGCGGCGGCGATAACGGCGTTTTTCTTCATGGCTGAGGTCGAACTGGACCGGGCGATTTTAGTTCCCACGGGCAAACTCTGCTGCCGGCATGGCGGCCACCATAATCGCCTCCCCATGACCTTCGTCCCCTTCGGCCGTTTCGTGTTCCTGGCGGCGCTGGCAGCTTTCCTGGCCGCCGCCTGCAGCCCGGTCTTCAACTGGCGCGAAGTCCCCGTCGGCGGCGATGCGGAGCTGGTAGCGCTCCTTCCCTGCAAGGCTGATCGAGCCGAACGTGACCTGCGCCTGGGCAGCCAGTCGGTGGCGGTGCGGATGATCGGCTGCGAGGCCGGCGGCGCGACCTTCGCCATCGCCCAGGCCAGCGCTTCGGATGCGGTGCAGGCGCAAAGCTGGCTCGCCGCATGGCACAGCCAGGCGCGCGCGCAGTGGGCGGGCGCTCGCATCGAGGAGCATCCTGCCACCGTGCCCCGTGCGGCGGCCGCGCCCGCACCCCTGCGGTTCGAGGCCGACGGTGAGGCGGGGGCGCCATCGCCGCGCCAGCAGGTGCGGCAGCTGTGGTTTGCACACCAGCAGCGCAACGGCACCGTTTCGCTGTACCAGGCCACGGTCCTGGGCACGCCGTCGGCGCCGGAGTCCGTCCAGACCTTTTTCGAAGGCATGCGCCTGCCTTGAGCGGCCGAACGGTGGACAGGGAATGCATGCTCTGGCCGGCACCGGCGCGATGCTTCTACGATCCAGACCGCGCGCCTCATAATGGCTGAAGAAGCGGCCCGCATCGCATGAACAGCATTCTTCTCATCGCCCACGCACCCCTGGCGCACGCCCTGCGCCAATGCGCGCTGCACGTGTTTCCCGATTGCGAGCAGGACATCGCCGCCATCGACGTGCAGCCCAACGTGTCGCCCGAGGAGACGCTGGCCGCCGCGCGCATCACGCTGGCGCAGCAGCTGGGCCGCTCGCCGCGCTCCAAGGTGCTGGTGCTGGCCGACGTGTTCGGCGCCACGCCGTGCAACGTTGCGCAGAAGCTTGTCGACGGCACCCACACGCGGCTGGTCGCGGGCGTCAACCTGCCCATGCTGCTGCGGGCCGTCACCTATCGCAACGAGCCGCTCGATGCCCAGGTGCAGCGCGCCATCGCCGGCGGCACATCGGGCGTCATGCAGGTGGCGGTGGCCGCACCCCAGAATCAGGCAAAAAGAAAGCACAGTGATCAAGAAATCCGTGACCATCAGCAATAAGCTCGGGCTGCATGCGCGGGCCTCGGCCAAGCTCACCAAGCTGGCAGGCAGCTACCCGTGCGAGGTGTGGCTCTCGCGCGGGGACCGCCGGGTGAACGCCAAGAGCATCATGGGCGTGATGATGCTGGCCGCCGGCATCGGCGTGACCATCGAGCTGGAGACCAACGGCGAGCAGGAGGAGCAGGCCATGGATGCGCTGGTGGCCCTGATGAACGACAAGTTCGGCGAAGGCGAGTAATGAGGCCCCCAGGCTTTTCACGCCGCTGCGCGCCGTGTAACGCCACCCCCCGAGGGGGCTGGCCGCGCTTGGGGCGGCCCGGCGCTTGGCCGGAGCTTCGCTCATGACTCTTTCCATCCACGGCCTGCCGGTCGCCCGCGGCATTGCCATCGGGCGCGCGGTCATGGTGGTGTCCAGCCGGCTGGACGTGGCGCACTATTTCATCAAGCCGGAAGAGGTCGAGTCCGAGATCGACCGGGTACGGGCCGCGCGCGACGCCGTCACCGGCGAACTGCACCGCCTGCAGGCCAGCGTGGCCCAGATGGGGCCCAACGACGCACCCCACGAACTGGCCGCATTGCTCGACGTCCATCTGATGCTGCTGCAGGACGAGGCGCTCACGGGCGGCGTCAAGCACTGGATCAGCGAGCGCCTGTACAACGCCGAGTGGGCGCTCACCACCCAGCTGGAAAACATCGCGCGCCAGTTCGACGAGATGGAGGACGAGTACCTGCGCGAGCGCAAGGCCGACCTGGAGCAGGTGGTGGAGCGCATGCTGCACCAGATGAAGGGCACGGCCGCGGTGCTCGCGCCCACGCCGCCGCGGCCCAAGCACAAGCATGACGAAGCGCTGGACCCGCTGGCGGCCGATGCCTTCGACGCACCGCTGGTGCTCATCGCGCACGATCTCGCGCCGGCCGACATGCTGCAATTCAAGAAGAGCGTGTTCGCCGGCTTCGTCACCGACGTGGGCGGGCGCACCTCGCACACCGCCATCGTGGCGCGCAGCATGGACATTCCGGCCGTGGTGGGCGCGCGCAGCGTGAGCCAGTTGGTGCGGCAAGACGACTGGGTCATCATCGATGGCGACAGCGGCGTGGTCATCATCGACCCGTCGCCGATCATCCTGGCCGAGTACGGCTTCAAGCAGCGCCAGGGCGACCTGGAGCGCGACCGGCTTTCGCGCCTGCGCCACAAGCCGGCGGTCACGCTCGACGGCCAGCGCGTCGACCTGCTGGCCAACATCGAGATGCCCGAAGACACGCTGGGCGCGGTCAAGGCCGGCGCGGTCGGCGTCGGGCTGTTTCGCAGCGAGTTCCTGTTCATGGGCCGCGAGCAGCAGCAGCACCAGACGCGGCTGCCCAACGAAGAGGAGCAGTACCAGGCCTACAAGCGCGCGGTGGAAGGCATGCAGGGCATGCCGGTGACCATCCGCACCATCGACGTCGGCGCCGACAAGCCGCTGGACGGCAAGCTGCGCGAGGATTCGCACCTCAATCCGGCGCTGGGCTTGCGCGCCATCCGCTGGAGCCTGGCCGATCCGTCCATGTTCCTCACGCAGCTGCGCGCGATCCTGCGCGCGTCGGCGCACGGCGAGATCCATCTGCTCATTCCGATGCTGGCGCATGCCAGCGAGATCCGGCAGACGCTTTCGCTGCTGGACTTCGCCCGCGCCGAACTCGACAACCGCGGCGTCGCTTACGGCGTGGTCAAGGTCGGGGCCATGATCGAGATCCCGGCCGCGGCGCTCACGCTGCGCACCTTCCTCAAGCACTTCGACTTCCTGTCGATCGGCACCAACGACCTCATCCAGTACACACTGGCCATCGACCGTGCGGATGAATCGGTGGCCCACTTGTACGACCCCGCGCATCCGGCGGTGCTGCGCCTGGTGGCCGACACCATTGCCGAATGCCGGCGGCTGGGCAAGCCGGTGAGCGTGTGCGGCGAAATGGCGGGCGATGTGGGCTTCACGCGCCTGCTGCTGGGCCTGGGCCTGCGCAGCTTCTCGATGCATCCCTCGCAGATCCTGGCCGTGAAGCAGGAGGTGCTGCGCGCGGACGTGAGCAAGCTGGAGGCGTGGGCGCAGGAGGTCGTCAGCTCGGACGATCCGGCCTCCATGCTGGCGCTCAAGGCCTGATGGCCGTGCATTCGCTCGCGCAGCGCGCGTCGTCGACATAAAACGAAACACGCCGAAACCGCGCCGAAAGGACTTGCGGGCCCTGGCCCAGGAACATCGAGTCTTCCCAATGCACTCTTTTGGAGGAAGACTTCCATGCGATCCTGGATTCGACGTTCTCTTTTCGGTGCGGCCGGCCTCGCGCTGGTTGCTGCCAGCGTGGGTGGCTGCGCGTACCGCCACAGCTGGCACGGCGATTCGGCAGAGTTTCGCGCCAAGATGGTCGAGCGCGCGAGCGACAAGCTCGACCTCGACGCCGCGCAGAAGCAGAAGCTCGCCGTTCTTGCCGACAAGATGCAGGCACAGCGCGAAGCCCTGCGCGGCGGCAACGACCCGCGCGCTCAGTTCCGCCAGCTGTTTGCCGGCGACAAGCTCGACCAGGCCGGCGCCGCGCGCCTGATCGATGAAAAGACTGCTGCAGTGAAAAGCGGCAGCCCCGAGGTGATTGCAGCCGCAGCCGACTTCTTCGACAACCTGCGGCCCGAGCAGCAGCAGAAGGTGCGCGAATTCATGGATCGCCGCGGCCGCGGCCACTGGGGCCGCCATGGCTGAAGCCTCGCGCTTCGGCGCTGCCGCGGTCGGCGCGGCGCAAGGGCAGGTGCGGCCAGCTTCCGCACTGCCCGCGCAGATCCGTCCCGCCACGGGCCGCCCGAGTGCGCCCCTGCAGGAGGGCGCGACGGGCGGCGGCGTGCGTCTGCTGCTGCGCGCCGAGGGCGTGGCGCTGCTGCTGCTGTCCATGGCCGCCTTTGCGCGCTTCGGCGGCGAATGGAGCTTCTTCGCGCTGGCTTTCCTGCTGCCCGATCTGGCGCTGCTGGCCTACCTGGCCGGGCCGCGCGCCGGCGCTGCGGTCTACAACGCAGCGCATTCGCTGGTCGTGCCCGCTGCGTTGCTGGCGCTGGGCCTGGCGGTCGACTGGGCACCGGTGTTCGACCTGGCGCTGGTCTGGGCGGCCCACATCGGGCTGGATCGCGCCCTGGGCTTCGGCCTCAAGTACGCACGCGGCTTTGCCTATACGCACCTGGGCCAGCTGGGGCCGGTGGATCCTTGGTGAGACGGCATCCAGGGAGCACGGCGTGACGGACAATCGCGCCATGCCCCGCATCCTGCTGATCGACGACGACGAGCATCTGGCGGCACCGCTGGCCAGCTATTTTTCGCGCTTCGACTTTGCGCTGGACAGCGCCTCGCATCCGAGCGAAGGGCTGGCCAAGCTGAGTCAGGGTGGCTACGACGCCGCCATCCTCGACGTGATGCTGCCTGAGATGGACGGCTTCGCCCTGTGCCGCGAGATCCGCAGGACCAGCGACATCCCGATCGTGATGCTCACCGCACGCGGCGAGGTGATGGACCGCGTGGTCGGCCTTGAGCTGGGTGCGGACGACTACCTGCCCAAGCCCTTCGAGCCGCGCGAGCTGGTGGCGCGGCTGCAGACCATCTTGCGGCGCCATCATCGCGCGGCTGCCGCGCAGGGGGGCGCTGCTCCCGCATCGCGGCGCGAGTTCGAGGGACTCTCCATTGACCTGGACAAGCGCGAGGTGCTGCGCCAGGGCGAACGGGTGGACCTGACCGGCACCGAGTTCGAGCTGCTGGCCCTGCTGGCCAGCGAACCCGGCAAGGTGTTCGGGCGCGACGACATCCTCAATCGCCTGCGCGGCCACGAGGCCGAGCTGTATTCGCGCGCCGTCGACATCGTGATCAGCCGGCTGCGCAGGAAGCTCGAGCCGCTGGACTGCATCAAGACGCTGCGCAATGCGGGCTATGCGCTGGCGGTCGGAAAGAGCGGCGCGGCGTGAAGCGAAGGCACCGCAGCCCGGATCAATTGCAGGGCCACGGGCGCTCGTGGCATCGACGCTGGCGGCATTCGCTGCGCTGGCGCCTGGTCACCATGTTCGTCGTCATGGCCCTGGTGATGACGGCGGTCTTCGTCGGCGGCATGCGCAGCGTCATCTCCGGCGGCTGGCGCGATGCGGGCCGGCCGCTGATCGCCGACTACGTCGACCGGCTCGCCGCCGAAGTGGGAACGCCGCCCGATGTGGAACGCGCCAAGGCGCTCACCGAACGGCTGCCGCTGGCGGTGCGCATCGAAGGGCCGGTGGTCAATTGGGAATCGCACCCGGGCCGCATGCAGGGGCGCGGCTTCGAGTCCCGCGCCGGCAATTTTTTCAGCCGCACCACCGCCGATGGCCATCGCGTCAGCTTCGGCCTGGGGAGCCTGCCGTGGCAGCGCGGCCCGCACGGCATCGTCTGGCTCACGCTGGGCGTGCTGCTGCTGCTGGTGCTGGCCGCCTACGCCGTGGTCAGGCGCCTGCTCAGGCCCCTGGACGACATCGGCGCCGGCGCGCAGCGCTTCGGCCGCGGCGATTTCGACCAGCCCATCCCGATCCGCCGCAACGACGAACTGGGCGACCTGGCCCAGCGCATCAACACCATGGCGCGCGACATCGGCGACATGCTGGACGCCAAGCGAGCGCTGCTGCTGGCCTTGAGCCATGAGCTGCGCTCGCCTCTGACCCGCGCGCGGCTCAATGCCGAACTGCTGCCGGCCACGCCGGAGGGCGCGGCCGAGCGCGCCGCCTTGCTGCGTGACCTGGGCGAGATGCGCGACCTCATCAGCGACCTGCTCGAAAGCGAGCGCCTCGCCAGCCCGCATGCGGCGCTGCTGCGCGAGCAGATCGACCTGGCCACGCTGGTGCACGACGTGGTGGCCGAACTGCCGCACGAGGACGAGGTGGAACTGGACCTGCCGCCGGACGTGCCGATCATGTCGCTGGATCGCACCCGCATGCGCCTGCTGCTGCGCAACCTGCTGGAGAACGCGCTGCGCCATGGCGGCAAGTTGGCAGGCGCCCAGCAGCCGCCCAAGCTTTCGCTTCGACGGGTGGATGGCGCGGTGGAGATCGAGGTGCGCGACTTCGGTCCCGGTGTGGAAGAGAGCCAGATCGAGCATCTGGCCGAGCCCTTCTTCCGCACCGACAGTGCGCGCCAGCGCGCCACCGGCGGCGTGGGTCTGGGCATGTACCTGTGCAAGCTGGTGGCGCTGGCGCACGGCGGCAGCTTCGAGCTGCGCAACGCCGCGCCGGGCCTGTCGGTGCAGGTACGGCTGTCGCTTGCGCAACCGCCGGAAGGCGATGCCCCGGCTACCATCCGCGCCCGGGCCGCCCGCCCGCAAGGAGACATTGGATGAACAGCACCACCACCTCGATCACCAACCACCAGGTACGCCTGGCCAAGCGGCCCGAAGGCACGCCCAAGCGGGACGACTGGTCCTTCACTTCCGAGTCCGTGCAGCAGCCCGCCGATGGCGGCGTGCTGGTGCAGACGCTGTCTCTTTCGCTGGACCCGGCCATGCGTGGCTGGATGAACGAAGGCAAGAGCTACATCCCGCCGGTGGAACTGGGCGCGGTGATGCGCGCCGGCGGCATCGGCCGCGTCGTGGCCTCGCGCAATGCCGCCTTCGCGGTGGGCGACATGGTGTACGGCACGCTGGGCGTGCAGGAGTACTGCCTTGTTGCGCAGGAAGACATCAAGCGCTCGGGCCTGACCCGGGTCGACCTGCGCGCCGGCACCATCGGCCAGTGGCTCAACGTGCTGGGCATGCCTGGCATGACCGCGTATTTCGGCCTGATGGACGTGGGCCTGCCCAAGGCCGGCGAGACGGTGGTCGTGTCCGGCGCGGCCGGTGCGGTCGGGCAGACGGTGGGCCAGCTGGCCAAGATCAAGGGCTGCCGCGTGGTCGGCATCGCCGGCGGCCAGGCCAAGTGCGACTGGGTGGTCAAGGAGCTGGGCTTCGACGCCTGCATCGACTACAAGGCCGGCCCCGCCGCCGTGCGCGAAGGTCTGAAGGCCCATTGCCCCCAGGGCGTGGACATCTACTTCGACAACGTCGGCGGCGACATCCTCGATGCGGTGCTGGCCAGGCTGGCCCGCGGCGCCCGCATCATCATCTGCGGCGCCATCAGCCAGTACAACAACACGACGCCGGTGCAGGGCCCGAAGAACTACCTGAGTCTGCTGGTCAACCGCGCACGCATGCAGGGCATCGTGGTGTTCGACTATGCCGACCGCTACCACCTGGCCGCCGCGGAAATGGCCGGCTACCTCAAGGATGGCCGCATGAAGAGCCGCGAAGACGTGGTCGAAGGCGGCGTGGCTGCCTTCCCCGAGGCGCTGCTCAAGCTCTTCACCGGCGAGAACTTCGGCAAGCTCGTGCTCAAGGTCGCGGACTGAGCCGTTGGGGCGGGCAACGCCCCTACAACCGCAGCAGCAGCGCCGATGCGGTGCAGGCCAGCAGGAATGGAATGCTGATGCGGTGGTACTCGCGCAGGCCGTCCGGCAGCTTGGCCAGCCGCAGTGCGATCAGGTTGGCCAGCGAGCCGATCACGCAGCCGAAGCCGCCCACGCTCACGCCCGCCGCCAGCGCCGGCAGGTCGTGCACATAGCGCTCCAGCAGGATGGCCGCCGGTACGTTGCTGATGAACTGCGAGGTGGCCACGGCCGCCAGGTAGGCGCGCCAGCCGCTGCCGATGGGCAGCTGGCTGGCCCAGCTGGCCAGCGCGGGCAGCGCAGCGAGCTGGCGCAGGTCGATGAACATCAGGCCGATGATGGCCAGCAAGGTCCAGTCGATGGCCAGCAGCAGGCGCGGTCGCCACACGGCGTAGGCGCCCAGGACCAGCGCCAGGCCCCAGGGCAGCCACCCCTTGTCCAGCGCCACGACGAACAGGATGAACAGCAGCACGGACACGGCCAGCAGGCGCGGCTCGCGCGGTGACTCGTCCTGCGATTCGCGCAACGTGATGGGCGTGCGCGGCACGAGCAGCCACCAGGCCACCACCAGCCAGCCGAGCATGATCGCCACGGTGGGCGCCATCATTCCCATGAAGCCGATGAAGCTCTCACCCGAGCGCTGCCAGAGAAAGAGATTCTGCGGATTGCCGATGGGCGTGAGCGCCGAACCGGCGTTGACCGCCAGCGCCTGCAGCACCACCAGCCGCGCCAGCGGCAGATGCGCCTGTTGCGCCAGTGCCCGCGTGAGCGGCACCAGCAGGAACAGGCTGACATCGTTGGTCACCAGCGCCGAGAGCAGGGCGGCGGTGGCGGTCAGAACCGCTGCGAGCGTGTGTTCATGGTGCGTATGCGCCAGCAGCCGGCGCGCGGCCGACTGCAGCATGCCGCTTCGCTCCACGCCCTGCGTGATGGCGAGCAGGCCCGCCAGCGCGCCGACGGTGTGCCAGTCGACCAGCCGCACGTAGTCCATGGGCGACTGCGGCTGGATGATGCCCAGCACGATCGCGGCGCCCACCAGGATCCACAGCAGCCAGTTGCCGCCGCCGGCATCGGCCTGGTGGTCCGAACTCAGTTCACGTGGCGCGGCGCGAGATGAAGAGGGCGGCGTTGGGTTGCGCGTCATGCCCGTTCAGGCCCCCGGGTTCGCAGCAGCGGAGGCGAGCCGATCACGCAGCTCGCGCTTGAGCACCTTGCCGATCGCGCTGCGCGGCAGCTCGTCGACGAACAGGAGCCTGGCCAGCCGCTGCGTCTTGCCCAGCTGTGCGTTGGCCCATGCGCGCAGGGCCTCGGCATCGATGGGTTCGGCGCCTTCCCTCGCCACCACGAAACCGACCGGTGTCTCGCCCCATTCCTGGCTCGGTACGCCCACCACTGAGGCCTCCAGCACGGCCGGGTGCTGGCGCAGCACGGCCTCCAGGTCGCTGGGATAGATGTTGAAGCCGCCGCTGATGATCATGTCCTTGCGGCGGTCGAACAGGGTGAGGAAGCCCTCGGCGTCGAAGCGGCCGATGTCGCCGGTGCGGATGAAGCGCTTGCCGCCTGCATCGAACCACTCGGCCTCGCGCGTCTTCTCGGGCTGGCCGTGGTAGCCGGTCATCATGCCGGCCGAGTGGCCCACCACTTCGCCGGCCTCGCCGGGTGCGACTTCCTGGCCCGCCTCGTCGATCAGGCGGATGTCGCTGCCTTCGGCCGGGCGGCCCACCGTGTGCAGCTTGTCGGGGTGCAGATGCGCTTCCAGGATGCAGGTGCCGCCGCCTTCGGTCATGCCGTAGAACTCGACCAGCCCGCCGGGCCAGCGCTCGAGCACGTCGGCCTTCAGTGCCGCATTGAACGGCGCGCTCGTGCTGAACTTGTAGCGGTACGAGGACAGGTCGTGGCTGTCGAAGTCGGGCCGGGCCATCAGCCGCTGGTATTGCACCGGCACCAGCATGGTGTGCGTCACACGCTGCTGCGCCGCCAGCTGCAGGTAGCGGCCGGCGTCGAACTTGGGCATGAGGGTGGCGCAGCCGCCGTAGGCCAGGGTGGGAAAGAACACCACCAGCGTGGTGTTGGAGTACAGCGGCGTCGACAGCAGCGTGACGGTCTGCGCGTCGTACTCGTATTTCGACCCGCGCCGCACGTGGGCCCAGCGCATGCCGTGGCCCTGCACAATGCCCTTGGGCTCGCCGGTGGTACCCGAGGAATAGATGATGTTGAAGGGGGTGCCCGGCTCCACATTCACTGGTGCAGGCCGGCTGCCGGGGGCGGCCAGCCAGGCCTCGAAGGCTTCGCTGCCGCTGCCATCGAGGGCGATGCGGCGAACCCCGGCCACCTCCCGCAGCGCATCGGCGGTGCTGGCGTCGAGAAAGAGAGCCTGCGCACCGGCGTCCTGCACCATGCGCACCAGGCTGGCCGGCGTCGAGCTCGGGGCCAGCGGCGCCACCGCAACACCGGCGCGCAGGGCGCCGAGAAACAGCGCCGCATAGTTGACCGACGAGGCGGCGCACACCGCCACCGCGTCACCCTTGTTCAGGCCATCCCGCTGAAGCGCGGCGGCCGCGCGGTTCATGAGTTCGTCCAGCTGTCGGTAGCTGAGGGTGCGCGAATCGTCCCGCAGGGCGGGGTTGTCCGGGCGCAGCGCGGCATGCAGGCCGATGAGGCCGGCAATGGTGCCGAATTCCTGGTTGATGGCGGTCTCGAAGTCGGGCAGGGGGGATAAGGCTGACATAGCCCCCGAGCCTACGGCCAAGCGACACTACAAGCCAAGCGCGCTGAGTCCCGGATGTTCATCCGGGCGCCGGCCCTGCGGCCAGAAGAACTTGCGGTCCGCCTGCGCGATGGGCAGGTCGTTGATGCTGGCGAAGCGCCGGGCCATGAGGCCGTGAGCGTCGAACTCCCAGTTCTCGTTGCCGTAGGAGCGGAACCAGTTGCCGGCATCGTCGTGCCATTCGTAAGCGAAGCGCACGGCGATGCGGTGGCCGTCGTGCGCCCACAGCTCCTTGATCAGGCGGTAGTCGAGTTCGCGTGCCCATTTGCGCTGCAGGAAGGCCTCGATCTGCTCGCGGCCCACGGGGAATTCGGCGCGATTGCGCCAGACGCTGTCGACCGTGTAGGCCAGGGCCACGCGCTTGGGATCGCGCGAGTTCCAGGCGTCTTCGGCCAGGCGCACTTTCTGCCGGGCGGTTTCGAGCGTGAAGGGTGGAAGCGGTGGGCGCGCTTCAGGCGATGTCGAGGTCACTTGTGGCTCCTTGGCGTCTTGATGCGATGGCGCATGGGATCAACTATGGGGCGGGGCAGCTTGCGAGGGAATCGCTGCGGCGCGCAAGTGTGCATTGCGCCTGCAAGAAGAATGCCGCGCCGCGCCTGATAATCGCGCCCGCCCCGACTCCGTCTTCGGGAAACAAGGAGCCCATGGACCGTCTGCAAGCCATGACGACTTTTGTCGCGGTGGTCGACTGCGGTGGCTTTGCCAGCGCCGCGCGCCAGCTGAACCTGTCGCCGCCTGTCGTCACCCGTGCGGTGGCCGAACTGGAAGAGCGGCTGCAACTGCGCCTGCTCACCCGTACCACCCGCATGGTGCGTGTCACCGAAGCCGGTGCCCGGTACGCGGAGGATTGCCGGCGTATCCTGGCCGACATCGAGGAAGCCGAGGCTGCCGCGGCGGGCACCCACGGCGCGCCGCGCGGCACGCTGAACCTCACGGCGCCCGTGTTGTTCGGCCAGATGTACGTCACGCCCGTGCTCGCCAGCTACCTGCAGCGCTACCCGGAGGTGGATGCGCAGTGCCTGTTCCTCGATCGCGTCGTCAACCTCATGGAAGAGGGCGTGGACGTGGCCGTGCGCATTGCCGAGTTGCCCGATTCTTCGATGCAGGCCGTGCGTGTGGGGCGGGTGCGGCGCGTGCTGGTGGCGGCGCCTTCGTATCTGCAGGCACACGAGGCGCCGCGCCGGCCCGAGGACCTGACCCGGCACGTGACCATTTCGGCCGCAGGCCTGACCGCACAACCCGAATGGCGCTTCAGCATCGACGGCCGCGCAGCAACGCAGCGCGTGACGCCGCGCATGCGCACCACCACCAACGATTCGGCGATCTCGGCCGCACTGGCCGGCCTGGGCATCGCCCGCCTGCTGAGCTACCAGGCGGCGCCGCATATCGCCAGCGGCGCGCTGGTGCCGTTGCTGGAGGCATTCGAGGGCGCGCCGGTGCCGATCCACGTGGTCCACCAGGAGGGACGGCGCGCCACCCAGAAAGTGCGCAACTTCGTCGACATGGCCGTCGAATCGCTGCGCGCCAATCCTGCCTTGCGCTGAACGGCGCGCGGCTCGGTGTCGGCGCCGCAGCGTTCACGCGATGGGGCCGCCAGGGCTCGCTCAGTCCTGTTCGGCCTGGCGCTTGCTCTGCGCCTCTTCCCAGGTGCCGGTGGCGAGCGAGTTGGGCGACCAGTCGCGAAACTTCCAGCGCAGCGGCAGGGCGTCGCGCAGGCGCAGGCCCGACTCGATGCGCAATCGCCAGGCGCGCTCGGCGCCTTCGAAGGCCTGCAGCTCCGGCGCACCGTCCCACACCAGCTCGGCAGAGCCGGTCAGCGAGAGCAGGTCGCCGCTGTCGAAATCGATGAACAGCACGCCGGCACGCGGATTGAGCTGCAGGTTGCCCAGCGTCATGAAGAAGTGATTGCCGGCGTAGTCGGGCACCAGCAGCGTGCGGTCGTCCTCGATCTTGATGAAGCCGGCGCGTCCGCCGCGGTGAGACACGTCGGCGCCGCGGTCGCCGTCGCCATCTTGCTGCGGCACGGCCGTGGCCACGAACAGCGTGTCGGCGCGGGCCACGGCAGCTCGCGCTTCATCGTCGAGCGATGTCAGGGCGTCGATGCTGCGTGGGCGCAGATCCGAGGCATCGCGTACCCATTCGAACTCGCGCCCCTGGATGTACCGCGGGCAGTTGCCCGTCGATTGCTCCACGGCCAGGGTGAAGCCGTCGGCGCCGACCTGCACCACGCGCCCGTTGACCCGGTTGCGGCGCCGGGTATGAAGTTCGATGCCCAGGAATCCCAGGCGCGCGTCCGGTACGAGCGCTTGAGACAGCGGATCGCCTTCGATGGGTCGGGCGCTGAATTCCAGCCGATGCGCATCGGGGGCCTGCACGAACCCGGGCTGGCCCACCAGCACCGACGCCCAGGGCCGGCCTTCGCCGTCCACGGAGCCTGCGAGTATGAAAGGCAACTGTTCGAAGAAGCGCTGGTGCTGCTCGGGCATCCAGGTGCGGATGGCACGCTGGCCGATGCCCAGCATGCGCTCGCCGATGCCCAGGCGTTCCTGCACCGAGCGCTCTCCGGCATGAAACGGACTGTCGTCACGGGGGCCAAGGTTGTCCATGGTGTTCAGGCCGCAGTGCGCAGGCCGACCGGTGTTTGCACGAAAGGAACGAAGCCGGGCAAGGCCTCGATGCGCGCGAGCCAGCTGCGAACGGCCGGGTAGGCCGCGAGGTCCACATCGCCCTCGGGCGCGGCCCAGATGTAGCTGTAGCCGGCAATGTCCGCGATGGTGGGTGCATCGCCCACCAGGAAGGTCCGCCCGGCCAGGTGCCGCTCCATCACCCCGAGCAAGGCGTGCGCCCGCGCAATGGCCTCCTGCGGATCGCGCTGGACCCCGAACACGTTGATCAGCCGTGCGGCCGCCGGCCCGAAGGCGATCTGGCCTGCCGCCACCGACAGCCAGGCCTGCACGCTGGCCTGGGTGACCGGATCGCGCGGCAGCCAGCGGCGTTCCTGCGCGTCGTAACGCGTGGCCAGGTACACCAGGATGGCGTTGGAATCGAAGACGGCGGTGCCGTCGTCGACCAAAACCGGGACTTGTCCGAAGGGCGAAATCTTCAGGAATTCTGGCGTCTTTTGCTCACCCTTCTTCAGGTCGATTTCCATCAACTCGTAGGGTAGCCCCAGCAGCCCCAGCGCCAGTTGTGCGCGGTGCGCGTGTCCGGACAGGGGATGACGGTAGAGCTGCAGGGATTGGCGGTTGCCGGTCATGACTTCTCCATGAGAAACGTTGGAGACATGACTGTGGTGCCTGGCTTCGTCATCGAGAAGCTGCGTGCCCGACAAGGCTGTCTTTCTGGTTTGGAAAGAAAGCTTGGGAAGTAACGAGGGTGAATGCTCGCTTATGGCGTGTTGAATGTATTCGAATTGTTATTTGCTGTGCGTAATTTCACGCCGGAATATCGATGAATTGTTAATTGAGTCATTGCTGTGGTGCGTAATTCACGGCGAAATTCGCTCAAATGTCGATCAATGTTAAACGTGAACTTTTTTGCTCATCCTATTGCAATGCAGCAATTAGACTTCGCAGCCTGTCTTGCGCTAGCGAGCAGATTTTGGCCTCAATTTCAATTAACTTTCATTTGGAAATTTCAAAATGCAAAAGAAAACAGCTTTCTTGAATGCCGCCGCATTCGCTGTGGTCGGTCTTCTGTCCCAAGGCGCCTTTGCCGCTGACGGCACCATCAACTTCGAAGGCGAAATCGTTAACGCCACCTGCTCGGTCTCGCCCAAGAGCCAGAACATGACCGTGCCGCTGGGCAAGGTCCGTTCGAGCGTGCTGGCCGCCGCAGGTTCGTCGTCGACGCCCTCGAAGTTCACCATCGAACTGCTGGACTGCGATCCCGCCAAGGCCTACGTGACCTTCTCGGGTCCGCCGGATACCGATGCCACCCTGCTGCGCCTGGCCGGCGGTCTGGTCGGCAACACGCAAGCCACCAATGTTGCCGTCGAAATCGGCGACTCGTCCGGCGCGAAGATTCCGCTGGGCAGAGAGTCTGGCCAATACACGATTCTGCAGGGCGCGAACTCCCTGCAGTTCCAAGCCAAGTACGTGTCCGTCAACGGCGGCGCGACTGCCGGTATCGCCAACGCCACGGCGGAATTCACGGTCCGCTACGAATAAGCGAATCGCTGCACGGCCGTCGATCCGGACTCGTCCGGCGCGCGCCGTGCGGCTCCCCACAAGGCTGCGCGTCCGACTCCGCGTGACGCGTCCCGATGCACGCATGCGGCATCGAATTTCAGCGCGATTTGCGCGCTTCAAAGAGAACTCCATGTACAGCAAGAACGGCCTTCGCTGGGTTGCCGGCATTCTGTTGATGTTCTGTCTTCACTGGACCGCCAACGCCGCGGTGGTGCTTGGCGGCACCCGCGTGATCGTGCGGGAGAACCAGCGCGAAACCTCGATTCCCGTGCAGAACACCGGCAACGCGCCCTTCGTGGTGCAGTCGTGGGTCGATGAGGGAGAGGGTAAGAACAAGACCCCGTTTGTCGTCACGCCGCCCTTGCAGCGCCTGGACCCTGGGAAGGAAAACATCCTTCGAATCCTTCGCGTGCCGGGCGCCTTGCCGACCGATCGCGAGGCGCTGTTCTGGCTCAACGTCAAGGAGATTCCGGAGAAAGCCAAGGAAGAGAACGTGCTGCAGATTGCCGTGCGCACGCGCGTCAAGCTCTTTTATCGCCCTGCCAGCCTTCCAGGGAGCGCCATTGATGCGCGCCTGCAGCTTCAATGGGCGGTCAGTGCGGCGGAAAAAGGCGGCGCGGTGCTCAAGGTGGGCAATCCCACGCCGTATCACATCACCCTCTATTCCATGAAGGTCAACGGCGGCCAGCAGAAGATCGGCCCGCAAATGGTGGCGCCCTTCGGCGAGATTGCCCTGCCGTTGACCGCCGTGAAGTCGCCGCAAGAGGTGCAGTTCAACTTCACCACGATCAACGACTACGGCTCGGAAACCCAGGAAGAAACGGTGCGCGTGCCCGTTGCCGACAAGCCGGTGGCCGTGAAGGCAGAGGTTGCCCAGAAGCCTGCCGCGAACAGCGAAAAGAAATAACAAGGGAGCAACATGCGTGTTCGCAACAGTGCTGGCCTTCGTCTGCCGAAGGCCACAACGCTCTATACCTGCCTGTTTCTGACTGCGCCAGGTCTGGCATTCGCGCAGCAGCAACAGCAAGTGCAGCAATCGCCGGCGGGATCCCGCAAGTCTGCAGAGTCCTCCCAGGCGGCCAGCACCACAGTTGCCGGCTCCAACTTCAACGAGGAGTTCCTCAGCATCGGCGGCAATCAGCAGCACGCTGACCTGTCCATCTTCGCTTTCGGCAACCAGGTGCTGCCGGGCGAGTACATGGTGGACGTCCAGATGGAAAACCGGCTTCTGGGCCGAACCAAGGTGCGCTTCGTCGAACGTGAGGGCAGCCGCGACGCCGTGCCCTGCCTCACACCGTCAATGCTCGACGAGTGGGGTGTCAACGTGAAGGTCTTCCCTGCCATTGCCCAGGCGACGCCCGATGCGTGCATCGATCTTCCGGCCGAAATTCCGGATTCGACGGTGAGCTACGACAGCGCCCAGCAACGCCTGCTGCTCAGCGTGCCGCAGGCGGCGCTGCGCCGCTCGGCCCGCGGCGCCGTCGACCCCAGCCGCTGGGACAAGGGCATCACCGCTGCCATGCTGGACTACCAGTTGAACTGGTCCAGGAACAACAAGGGCGGCACCGTCAATCCCTACATCATCGACGCGCAGCCGCAAAGTGCGTTTGACGCGCCACTGGACTCGGCCGCCCGCCGCGTTGACCGCAACACCTTCTTTGCCGGCATCCGCGTGGGTGCCAACTACGGAGACTGGCGCTTCCGAAGCTTCTCGAACTACAGCGAAAACATCGACGGTCGCGGGCGCTGGCAGTCCGTCAACACCTATGCCGCGCGGGACCTGGCCTCCATCCAAGGGCAACTGCTCATCGGCGAAGGCACCACGCCCGGCAACTTCTTCGACAGCATGCAGTTCCTCGGCGTGCAGGTCTCGTCCGACGACGCCATGTTGCCCGACAGCCTTCAAGGCTATGCGCCCACCATCCGAGGCGTCGCGCAGACCAATGCGCGGGTCACGATCCGCCAGAACGGCTACATCATCTACAACACCTATGTGGCGCCCGGGCCGTTCGTCATCGACGACCTCTATGCCACGGCGTCGAGTGGCGACCTGGAGGTGACCATCACCGAGGCGGACGGCCGGGTCACCCGCTACACGCAAGCCTTTTCGGCCGTGCCCACGCTGCTGCGCCAAGGCGCCTGGCGCTATCAGGCGACGGTCGGCAAATACCGCAACGGCTACTACAGCAGCGGCTATTCAACGGACGAGCGTGTGCTGGGGAAGACGGAGCCGTTCTTTGCTCAAGGAACGCTGGCCCGGGGCATCGGCAACGAATTCACCGTGTACGGCGGCTTCACGGCCGCGAACATGTACCAGTCCGTACTGGCAGGTGTGGGCAAGAACCTGAAGGAATTCGGGGCGGTTTCTGCGGACATCACCGCGGCCCGCACCTCCGTCGACAAGAACGACGCCCTGGATCAGAGCTTTACGGGCCAATCGCTGCGGTTCCTGTATGGCAAGTCCTTCGTGGATACCGGCACCAACTTCCGCGTGGCGGGCTACCGCTATTCGACCAGCGGCTTTCGCACCTTTCCCGAAGCAGTGGAAATGCAGGACCAGGGCGTCGATTCGCCCTACCACAACCGCCGCAACGAGCTGCGGTTCGACATATCGCAGCGCATCGGCGATTGGGGTGCCATCTTCGCTTCCGGCCGGCAGCAGACCTACTGGGGGTCCGACCGCAAGGAGCGCCTGTTCCAGATCGGCTACTCGGGCGCCTACAAGCAGATCAGCTACAACATCTTCTACAACTACAGCACGACACTGTTCGGCCAATCGAATCGACAGATTTCGGTGTCCCTGAGCATTCCGCTGGGCCAGACGCGGTCGTACGCACAGTACACCGCAAGCCACGACAACCACGGCAACGTCAACCAGCAGGCCAGCATCTACGGTTCTGCACTCGACGACAGCCGCCTGACCTACAACGTCACCGCGGGTCATGCCAACAACGACGGCGGCAACTACGGCAGCGCCAGCGCGAGCTACCTGTCGCGGGTGGGGCGTGTGGATGCAGGCTATTCGAACGGCCGCAACTACGGACAGACGACGCTGGGTCTGGCCGGCGGCATCGTGGCGCATTCCGGCGGCGTGACCTTGTCGCAACCTCTGGGCGAAAGCATCGCCTTGGTCGAGGCGCCAAAGGCCGAAGGCGTCGGCTTCGAATCGCAGCCAGGCGTCGCAACCGACTCGGCGGGGTACGCAGTCATTCCGAACCTCGCGCCCTATCGCGCCAATCGCCTGGCGATGCGCACGGCCGACCTGGGCGACACGGTGGATGTGAAGAACGCCGCCATCGAAGTCGTGCCCACGCGCGGCGCTGTTGTGCTGGCCAAGTTTGATACCGCGGTGGGCTACCGCCTCATGATGACCCTCACCGATTCGAAGGGGCAGCCGCTACCGTTCGGCGCACGAATCGAAGACGGTTGGGGCCGCGAAGCAGGAGTCGTTGGACCGGATGGCCAGGCGTTCGTGACAGGTGCCGACGAGTCGGGTCAATACACCGTGGTCTGGGGGACTCGTCCTGAAGACCGATGCGGCGTGTCTTACACATTGCCGAAGGTCGAAATGCCGCAACCAATTCGCGAAGTGGCCGCCCAGTGCGGCGCACTGCAACAAGCTGCTGCGGATGTGAACAAGGAGAAGAAGCAATGACTGATGCGCGTCTGAAGGCGTTCGGCGCCTTCCCCAAACAGAAGGTTATCAGCGGATGGCTGCGCACAATGTTCGCGCTCCTTGTCTTCGCGGCGGGTGCTGGCGGCGCTTCGGCGAAATGCACGATCGCGCCTGGCCTGGCGACGGTTGTTTTTACCCTCAACATGGGAACGATCATTATTCCGCCCGATGCGGCTATTGGGCCCATTGGCGAACCGAGGACATTTCCCCGGGTCTCGACGCCCGTGAAAGTGGGCAAGTGCAGCAATGGCGGGAGCGCCATCTACAACATGCGGCCGGCTGAGGTGGCAGGGGTCACCAAAGTCTATGAGACCGGGGTGAAGGGGGTTGGAATTCAGTTGACATTTAATCCGGGTGACAGCAGCGCAATTGTGCTTTCCGACAAGGTCCGCTTCAGCGGTAATGTGGATGTCTACATGCTTCCATCGTCCTCCTACACGGTCCAATTGTTCAAGACGGGACCGGTGACGGGAAGCGGACCGTTCAACTCGGGTGAGATTGCGACGGCGACGTTCGACACGGACACAAGGCCGTTCACTTCCGTCTTCATCCCGGGCAACGGCATCACGGTGGTCACGCCCTCTTGCACCGTCGATGCCGGCTCGAAGAACATCGTTGTCCAACTCGGCAAGGTGCGTACCAACAGCTTCAGCGGGGTGGGCTCGACGGCGGGCTCCCGCCCCTTCGATATCAAGCTCAACTGCTCGGCAGGCGTATCGGCTAACAACTCGGTTTTCCTGCGTATGGATGCGACGCCTGACCCTTCGGGGCAGCAGGGTGTGCTGCAGGTCGCGCAAGGGGCTGGCGCGGCTACGGGGGTAGGCATTCAGGTACTCGACGCCAACAGCACGGGTGTTCGATTTGGTGAAGACGCCCTGGTCGGACAGGATGGCAGCTACGTTGTGCCATTCACTGCGCGCTATTTCCAGACGGCGCCCACAATGACGGCAGGACCCGCCAACGGCATGGCTACTTTTAGCCTCAACTACAAATAGGTCAGTCAACGCGTCTGCTTCTGCAATCAACAAGGGGCGGCTGTTTGGCCGCCCCTTGTTCTTTTCGGGCTCTTCAGGCTGCCACGGCTTCCTGTGCCATTGCGGCAGTGAGCTTCCGCAGGATTTCGGCTGCCGCCTGAGACATGTCGCCTGCTGCCGTTTGGGGAGGCATCGCCCCCGCGTTTGCGCCGCTTGCGCTCTGGGCATCGGCGCCCAGGAAAACCTCTAGCGTGCTGGAAGCCGTTAGCATCTCGTAGAGACCCGCCGGAACGGGAGCGCTGTCGGAGAACACACCGGCATTCACCGATAGGTTGGTTTCACCTGACCGCATTACGACGCCTGCGGATTCCGCGGTGGTTAGCACGGTTCCATCGGGCGCAACGAATTTGACCAAGTAATCATCCGGGGAGATGTCGGTGGAGAACTTGTAGTTGCCGCTGCTGTCCGTGATCGTCTCGTCAATGATCTCGAAGCTATCCGGCGTGGATCCTCCGCCAAAGTTGGCATAGAGTTCGACCCTCACGCCACCCATACCCCCTTCGTTTGCGCCTCGCTCGCCATCGGCGTCTGCGTCATTCCAGACGCTGCCACCTAGCGTACCCAATTTGAAAAAGTAGTTGCAGTCCAGGTCTAAATTAATGCCATCAAGAGACTTGCCGTCTACCAAGTCAAAGGATCTGGATCGATTTGCTTCGTTGTGGTCAAAGCCATAGCCAAAGCCATCGTCATAAAAGCCAGTTGGCAACCCGAACTCCACGCGGTAGCCCGCGCCGTTGAAGTCGTTTCGGAACTCGTACCAGCCATCGGCGTTGGTGGTCGTGACAGCCACAACTTCATCTGCGGTGGTTTTGCCATCGAGATTCGTATCGTGCACCAGCCGCACAGAAACGTCCGCGATGCCCGGACCGTTGGCGTTCGGCTCACTATCGCCAATCTTGTATTCAGTGACATAGCCGCTTGTGTAGGACCTGGTGAGCGGCACGAATCCTCCATCGACCCGGATTTTGTTTTCTCCAGCCTTTAACGTGATATTTGAAGTATTGGTGGTTTCGATTACCCAGTTGTGGGAGTCCCGGTAGCTGGATGTGTAGCCTGCATCGGAGTCCTTGGTGTCGTTGGTCCCCGCGTCGGCAGGCGACGACTTTGAATCCTTGGGCAACGCAAAGGCAATCTGATACGTTCCTGCTCCCAGCAGATCGAACTTGTAGTTGCCTTTGGCGTCGGTAAAGACGCTCGTGGTGTGGATGGCCGTCCATCCCCATTGGTCGGTCGTAACTGTATATAGCGAGACCCGGGCGTTCGCTTGAGCAAGCTCCCCAACATCCTGGATCCCGTTGCCGTTAGCGTCCATCCAATAGCGCCCGCTGATGCTCCCGGATGGACTTGTAGTTGTGGTTGCCAAAATTCTCTCCCTGGTTGAAATTGAAAAAATGTGAACTCGATCAATCGAATTCATGAGCGACCACCACGAATTCTCGATCTCTGAGAATGATGGGGTCGTCCAATTTTATTTTAGGGGGATGCGCAATTTTTGGCGAGCAGGCGTGTGGCCGGAGCTGAATTGGCTCGATGCCGTCTGAATATTTCAGTTCGTCTTGTGATTTCCTGGTTTGATGCTTTCGGCTCTCGCGCCTAAACTTTACGGATGGGCGCGCCCCGCGCCGCAATTTTTAACAGTCGTATTGGGCTGGATCCTATGGACAGCAAAATCAAATTCCGTTGGGTCGCCGGCATGGCCCTTTTGTTCGGTTTTCATTGCGCCACGATGGCCGGCGTCCTGCTCGGCGGCACGCGCGTGGTCTTCGGCGAAAAGGACCGCGAAGGGTCCATCTCAATGAAGAACACGGGCACATCGCCCTATATCGTCCAGGCTTGGTCCGACGCCGGCGAGGGCCGGAACAAGACGCCCTTCGTGGTTACCCCGCCCTTGTCGCGGCTCGATCCGGGCAGGGAAAACATCCTGCGGATCATGCGTGGGCCCGTTGGCGCGCTGCCCACCGACCGTGAGTCGGTGTTCTGGCTCAACGTGAAGGAGATTCCCGAGAAGTCGCCCGACGAAAACGTGCTGCAGGTCGCGGTGCGATCGCGCATCAAGCTGTTCTATCGGCCCTCGGATTTGCCGGGCAAGGTGGCCGAGGCGAAGGATCGGCTGCAATGGGCCGTCGCTTCCAACGACAAGGGCGAGGCAGTGCTCAAAGTGGCCAACCCCACGCCGTACCACGTCTCGTTGACGACGTTGAGCATCAACGGTGGCCAGCAAGAGATCGATGCGGAGATGGCGGCGCCTTTTGGCGAACAGGCCTATCTGCTGACTGCCGTGAAGTCGGCGCAGGAGATCGAAGTGACGTTCTCCACCATCAACGACTACGGCGGCGTGACGGACAAGGAAAAGGTCCGGGTGCCGGTGGCCGACAAGCCGGTTGCCGTGAAGGCGGAATCCGCGGCCGAGTCAGGCGGCAAGTAGCCGACTCGGGGCGGCTCAAACGCCCGCGGCGTGCGCCTGCTGGTCGGCGTGGTAGCTCGACCGCACCATGGCGCCCACCGCCGCATGGCTGAAGCCCATCTTGTAGGCTTCTTCCTCGAACATCTTGAAGGTGTCGGGGTGCACGTAGCGGCGCACCGGCAGGTGGCTGTTGCTGGGCGCCAGGTACTGGCCGATGGTCAGCATGTCGATGTCGTGCGCGCGCATGTCGCGCATGACCTGCAGGATTTCTTCGTCGGTCTCGCCCAGGCCGACCATGATGCCGCTCTTGGTGGGAACGTGCGGATGCAGCGCCTTGAACTTCTTGAGCAGGTTCAGGCTGAACTGGTAGTCGCTGCCCGGGCGGGCCTCCTTGTACAGGCGCGGCGCGGTTTCCAGGTTGTGGTTCATCACGTCCGGCGGCGCGGCCTTCAGGATCTCGAGCGCGCGGTCGTCGCGGCCGCGGAAGTCGGGCACCAGGATCTCGATCTGGGTTTGGGGCGACAGCTCGCGGATGTTCTGGATGCAGTCGACAAAGTGCTGGCTGCCGCCGTCGCGCAGGTCGTCGCGGTCGACGCTGGTGATCACGACGTACTTCAGCTTGAGCTTGGCAATCGTCTTGGCCAGGTTGAGCGGCTCGTCCTTGTCCAGCGGATCGGGCCGGCCGTGGCCCACGTCGCAGAAGGGGCAGCGGCGGGTGCACTTGTCACCCATGATCATGAAGGTGGCCGTGCCCTTGCCGAAGCACTCGCCGATGTTGGGGCACGAGGCCTCCTCGCACACCGTGTGCAGGTTGCTCTCGCGCAGGATCTGCTTGATCTCGTAGAAGCGCGTGCTGGGGCTGCCGGCCTTGACACGGATCCACTCGGGCTTTTTCAGCACCTCGGCCTGCACCACCTTCACCGGAATGCGCGACAGCTTCGCCGCGGCCTTCTGCTTGGCCAGCGGGTTGTAGGTTTCCTGGCTTTGCGCCTCTCTTACTACGGGGGCAGGGACGACTTCGGAGGTGCTCATGGCGGCGTGGGTGTGTCTACGGTTGCAGGAAGGCGGAGAGCTTCTGGCCCAGCACCTGCGCGGCTTCATCCCACGTGGCCTGGACCCCGATTGTAGAAAGATCGACCGTTTTCAGCCCGCTGTAGCCGCAAGGGTTGATGCGCCCGAAGGGCTCCAGGTCCATGTCGACGTTGAGCGCCACACCGTGGTATGTGCAGTGCCGGCTGACCTTGATGCCCAGGGCGGCGATCTTGCCCAGGCCCCGGAACGGGTCCGCGGGATGGGCCGGTCCACTGAGTGCGGCATGCGAAAACGGGTCGTCCAGCCTCACGTAGATGCCGGGCGCGCCGCCCACCCGGTGGCCCGTCACGCCGAAGTAACCCAGCGTGCGGATGACCGACTCCTCGATGCGATAGACATATTCCTTGACGTAGTAGCCCGCGCGCCGCAGGTCGAGCAGCGGATACGCCACCACCTGGCCCGGCCCGTGGTAGGTGACCTGCCCGCCGCGGTCGGTCTGCACCACCGGAATGTCGCCTGGCGCCAACACATGGCTGGCCTGGCCGGCCAGGCCTTGCGTGTAGACCGGCGGGTGCTCGCAGACCCACAGCGCATCGGGCGTGGCATCGGTGCGCCCGAGGGTGAACTCGCGCATGGCGGCATAGGTGGCCAGGTAGTCGGCCCGGCCCAGGTGCGAAAGCGCCAGGCCAGGCGCCACGGCCGTGGCGGCCATTGGTTCGGTCAGAGGACCACCTTCACCATCGGATGGCTGGTCAGCGCGCGATACAGGTCGTCGAGCTGCTCGCGGCTGGTGGCGGTGACGGTGATGGTCACCCCCAGGTACTTGCCGCCGCTGCTGTCGCGCAACTGCACCGTGGTGGCGTCGAAGGTCGGATCGAACTGCCTGGCCACGTGGGTCACCGCGGTGACAAAGCCGTCCACGTTGGCACCCATCACCTTGATGGGAAACTGCGACGGGTACTCGATCAGCGATTCCTTGCGCGCGTCGACCGGAGCGGGCGTCGTGTCGGGAGAGAGAGGCTTGTTCATGGGCTCGGATTCCTGCAAGGTGGCAATCGTCGCAGATGGGGACAGTCTGCACCTTTCCAAGGCGCCGTGCACGCGGCCTCTTGGGCGCCATGTGTTTCTACTTATAATCAATGGCTTTGTGAAAATTCGGGCTTGCAATCCAGGCAGAGATTGAGCGACAGAGTGACTGACAGAGATAGGGGCAAGACAGCAATGAAAAAAATGCCCCCGGCCTTCGACCGCGAGGAAGAAGAGCTAGACGAGCAAGCACGGAATTTCAAGCCGCTGACGGCCGATGAGGCCCGCCAGCTGCGGGAGCGCAGTCCCCAGATCTCGCCGTGGCGCGTGATCGCGGGGCAGATCATTGCAGGCCTTGTGGTGGCGCTGGCCGCCTGGGGTCTGACGGGGAGACAAAATTTAGGTTGGTCGGCCGGGTATGGTGCGCTGTCGGTAATCGTTCCGGCGGCGGTCTTTGCCCGCGGGCTGACGGGGCGCTTGGCGTCCCTGAACCCCAGCACTGCGGTGATGGCGTTCTTTGTGTGGGAATTGGTCAAGATGGCCTTGACGGTGGCAATGCTCTTTGCCGCGCCAAGGCTGATATCGGAACTGAGCTGGCCGGCCATGCTGGTGGGCTTGGTGGTGGCAATGCAGGCGTACTGGGCGGCGGTCGTGTTCGCTCCCCGGCGCAAGTGATTTTTTAAGATTGACGAGTAATCAGATGGCTGCTGAAAACGCTGCAGAACAAGGGCAAAGCGCTGGTGAATACATCATTCACCACTTGACGCACTTCCAGAGTGCCAAGCCTTCAGGTATTGCCGACTTCACCGTTTTCAACATCGACTCCATCTTCTTCTCCATCGTGCTGGGGGTGGTGGGATGCTGGCTGCTCTGGCTCGGTGCCCGCAAGGCCACCTCGGGCGTGCCGGGCCGCTTCCAGGCGGCGGTCGAGATGCTGGTCGAGATGGTGGACAACCAGGCCAAGGGCATCGTCCACAATGCCACCAGCCGCAAGTTCGTGGCGCCGCTCGCGCTCACCGTGTTCGTCTGGATCGTCATGCTGAACACGATGGACCTGCTGCCGGTGGATCTGCTGCCGGCCATCTGGGCGGCCCTGCATGGCGCCGCCGGTGCCGATCCGCACCATGCCTACCTGCGCGTCGTGCCCACCGCCGACCTGGGCGTGACCATGGGTCTGTCGGTGGCCGTGCTGCTGATCTGCCTGTACTACAACGTCAAGATCAAGGGCTTGGGCGGCTGGGTGCATGAGCTGTTCACCGCCCCCTTCGGCAACCACTGGGCGCTGTACCCCTTCAACTTCGCCATGCAGATCATCGAGTTCGTCGCCAAGACGGTCTCGCACGGCATGCGACTGTTCGGCAACATGTACGCCGGTGAACTCATCTTCCTGCTGATCGCCCTGATGGGCGGTGCATGGACCCTTTCCGCCACCGGCATCATGCTGGCCATCGGCCACATCATTGCCGGCACCATCTGGTCGATCTTCCACATCCTGATCATCGTGCTGCAGGCATTCGTGTTCATGATGCTGACCCTGGTCTACATCGGCCAGGCGCACGATCACCACTGATCCCCTGTTTTCGTTTTCCCTTTCGTTTTTCTCTCGTTAACCACGTCCCTTAGGAGTCATCATGGAAGTTATCAGCTTTGTTGCCCTGGCCGCCGGCCTGATCATCGGTCTCGGCGCTTTCGGCGCTTGCGTCGGCATCGGCATCATGGGCAGCAAGTACCTCGAGTCGGCCGCTCGCCAACCCGAACTGATGGGCGAACTGCAAACCAAGATGTTCCTGCTCGTGGGCCTGATCGACGCTTCGTTCATCATCGGTACCGGTGTGGCCCTGTGGTTCGCCACCGCCAACCCCTTCCTGGCGCAGATCGCCTCGCTGGCCAAGTAATACCGGTCCTTTCTCGTCTTCGGACCTGAACGTCCACTTCGGGAACATCTTCGGATCCCTTCCCAAAGAGAGGAAAGAAAAGTGAGCATTACCGGTACCCTCATCGTCCAGATCATCGTGTTCCTGATCCTGGTCGGGTTCACGATGAAGTTCGTGTGGCCGCCGATCGCGAAGGCGCTGGATGACCGTGCCCAGAAGATCGCCGACGGCCTGGCGGCCGCCGACAAGGCCAAGTCCGAGCTGAGCGCCGCCAACAAGCGCGTGGAAGCCGAACTGGGTCAGGCCCGCAACGAATCCGCACAGCGCCTGGCAGATGCCGAGCGCCGCGCCCAGGCCATCATCGAAGAGGCCAAGGCGCGCGCCACGGAAGAAGGCAACAAGATCATCGCTGCCGCCAAGGCCGAAGCCGACCAGCAGGCCGTCAAGGCCCGCGAAGCGCTTCGCGAGCAGGTGGCCGTGCTGGCCGTCAAGGGTGCAGAGCAGATCCTGCGCAAGGAAGTCAACGCCGGCGTTCACGCCGAGTTGCTCTCGCGCCTGCAGACTGAACTGTAAGAAGCCCGAGGCAAGGACCACCATGGCAGAAATCGCCACCATTGCACGCCCCTATGCGGAAGCGCTGTTCAAGGCGTCTGCGGCTGACTTGAGCGGCACGGCGTCCTGGCTCGACCAGGTCGCGGCCATTGCGGCCAATCCGCAGCTCAAGGCATTCGCCGACAACCCCAAGGCCTCCGCAGAGCAGGTGATCGGCGTGATCTCCGGCGTTGCCGGCTCGCAGCTCCCCGCCGCCGCGACCAACTTCCTCGCCACGGTGCTGGAGAACGGCCGCTTCGCAGCCCTGCCCGAGATCGCCAAGCAGTTCCGCGCGCTGGCCAACGCCAGGAGCGGTTCGTCCGACGCGGTGGTGCAAAGCGCATTCCCGATCGGCGCGGCCGAGCTGGCGCAGCTGGGCGGGGCGCTCGAAAAGCGCTTCGGCCGCAAGCTGCAGCTGACTGTGGCGCAAGACCCGTCGCTGATCGGCGGCATCCGCGTGGTGGTGGGTGACGAGGTGCTCGACACCTCCGTCAAGGCGCGCCTCGAACAAATGAAAGTTGCGCTGTCGGCCTGAAGGCCGCAGCCCCCTTGAAAGAAAGAAGGAAAGAGTCATGCAACTCAATCCCGCAGAGATTTCCGAGCTGATCAAGAGCCGCATCGAAGGTCTTGGCGTCAGCGCCAACATCCGCAACGAAGGCACCGTGGTCTCGGTGACCGACGGCATCGTGCGCGTGCACGGCCTGTCCGACGCGATGCAGGGCGAAATGCTCGAATTCCCGGCCACCGCCGACGGCACCCCCACCTTCGGCCTGGCCCTGAACCTCGAGCGCGACTCTGTCGGCGCCGTGATCTTGGGCGAGTACGAGCACATCTCCGAAGGCGACGTGGTCAAGTGCACCGGCCGCATTCTGGAAGTGCCCGTGGGCCCCGAACTGATCGGCCGCGTGGTGAACGCCCTGGGCCAGCCCATCGACGGCAAGGGTCCCATCAACGCCAAGCTGACGGACGTGATCGAAAAGGTTGCGCCTGGCGTGATCGCCCGCAAGAGCGTGGACCAGCCGATGCAGTCGGGCCTGAAGTCGATCGACTCCATGGTGCCGATCGGCCGTGGCCAGCGCGAGCTGATCATCGGCGACCGCCAGACCGGCAAGACGGCCGTGGCGATCGACACGATCATCAACCAGAAGGGTCAGAACATGACCTGCATCTACGTTGCGATCGGCCAGAAGGCTTCGTCGATCAAGAACGTGGTGCGCTCCCTGGAGCAAGCCGGCGCGATGGAATACACCATCGTCGTGGCTGCGTCGGCTTCGGAATCGGCTGCCATGCAGTACGTCTCGGCGTACTCCGGCTGCACGATGGGCGAGTACTTCCGCGACCGCGGCCAAGACGCGCTCATCATTTATGACGACCTGTCCAAGCAGGCCGTGGCCTACCGCCAGGTCTCGCTGCTGCTGCGCCGCCCGCCGGGCCGCGAAGCCTATCCGGGCGACGTGTTCTACCTGCACTCGCGTCTGCTCGAGCGCGCTGCCCGCGTGAACGCCGACTACGTCGAAGCCTTCACCAAGGGTGAAGTCAAGGGCAAGACCGGTTCGCTGACGGCCCTGCCGATCATCGAAACGCAAGCCGGCGACGTGTCCGCCTTCGTGCCGACCAACGTGATCTCGATCACCGACGGCCAGATCTTCCTGGAAACGAACCTGTTCAACGCCGGTATCCGCCCCGCCATCAACGCCGGTATCTCGGTGTCGCGCGTGGGTTCGTCGGCTCAGACCAAGGCCATCAAGGGCCTGTCCGGCGGTATCCGTACCGACCTGGCGCAGTACCGTGAACTGGCTGCCTTCGCGCAGTTCGCCTCCGACCTGGACGAAGCCACCCGCAAGCAGCTGGACCGCGGTGCCCGCGTGACCGAACTGCTCAAGCAGCCCCAGTACAGCCCGCTGCCCATCTCGCTGATGTCGGCTTCGCTGTTCGCGGTGAACAAGGGCTTCATGGACGACCTGGACGTGAAGAAGGTTCTGCCCTTCGAGCATGGCCTGCACCAGTTCCTGAAGTCCAGCCACGCTGCGCTGCTCGAGAAGATCGACTCGGCCAAGCAGATCGACAAGGACGCTGAAGCCGACCTGACGGCCGCCATCACCGCGTTCAAGAAGTCCTTCGCCTAAAGCGGGCCCCTAGGAGTCCAAGGAGCCCATATGGCAGCTGGCAAGGAAATTCGCGGCAAGATCAAATCGGTGGAGAACACCAAGAAGATCACCAAAGCCATGGAAATGGTGGCCGCGTCGAAGATGCGCAAGGCGCAGGACCGCATGCGTGCAGCCCGCCCGTACAGCGAGCGGATCCGCGCGATTGCTGCGAACCTCGGCCAGGCGAATCCCGAGTACACGCACGCGTTCATGAAGACGAACGAGGCCAAGGCCGTCGGCGTCATCGTCGTGACGACCGACAAGGGTCTTTGCGGCGGCATGAACACCAACGTGCTGCGTGCCGTGACCGCCAAGCTGCGCGAGGAGCAATCCGCGGGCAACTCGGTGGACGCGGTGGCCATCGGCAACAAGGGCCTGGCCTTCCTGAACCGCATCGGCGCTCGCGTCGTGTCGCATGTCACCCAGCTGGGCGACACGCCGCACCTCGACAAGCTGATCGGCCCCGTCAAGGTGCTGCTGGACCAGTACGCGGAGGGCAAGCTGAGCGCCGTGTACCTGAGCTACACCAAGTTCATCAACACGATGCGCCAGGAATCGGTGGTCGAGCAGCTTCTGCCGCTCAAGGCCGAGTCGCTGCAAAGCGAAGGCAAGAGCCACTCGTGGGACTACATCTACGAGCCCGATGCGCAGAGCGTCATCGACGAGCTGCTGGTGCGCTATGTGGAGTCGCTGGTCTACCAGGCCGTGGCCGAGAACATGGCGTCCGAGCAGTCCGCCCGCATGGTGGCCATGAAGGCCGCCACCGACAACGCAGGCAACGTGATCAACGAGCTCAAGCTGGTCTACAACAAGACCCGCCAGGCCGGCATCACGAAGGAGCTGTCGGAAATCGTGGCGGGCGCTGCGGCGGCCACCGGGGAATGAGTCCGAGCACTCGTTAGCCCTCAACAGATTCAAATATTTACCGGAGCAGAAGATGGCTCAAGAAAATGCAGTTCAAGGCAAGATCGTTCAGTGCATCGGCGCTGTGGTCGACGTGGAGTTCCCGCGCGACAAGATGCCGAAGGTCTACGATGCCCTGAAGTACGAAGGCGGCGGCCTGACCCTGGAAGTGCAGCAGCAGCTGGGTGACGGCGTGGTCCGCACCATTGCGCTGGGCTCTTCCGACGGCCTGCGTCGCGGCCTGGTCGTGACCAACACCGGCGCCCCCATCACCGTGCCCGTGGGCAAGGCCACCCTGGGCCGCATCATGGACGTGCTGGGCAACCCGATCGACGAGCGCGGTCCGGTCAGCGGCGAACTCACGGCCCCCATTCACGCCAAGGCACCGGCCTACGACGAGCTGTCGCCGTCGCAGGAGCTGCTGGAAACCGGCATCAAGGTGATCGACCTGGTGTGCCCGTTCGCCAAGGGCGGCAAGGTGGGCCTGTTCGGCGGCGCCGGCGTGGGCAAGACCGTGAACATGATGGAACTCATCAACAACATCGCCAAGGCTCACTCGGGTCTGTCGGTGTTCGCTGGTGTGGGCGAGCGTACCCGCGAGGGCAACGACTTCTATCACGAAATGTCCGACTCCAAGGTCGTGGTTCAGGAGAACCTGTCCGAGTCGAAGGTGGCCATGGTCTACGGCCAGATGAACGAGCCCCCGGGCAACCGTCTGCGCGTGGCGCTCACGGGCCTGACCATCGCCGAGTCGTTCCGCGACGAAGGCCGTGACGTGCTGTTCTTCGTGGACAACATCTACCGCTACACGCTGGCCGGTACCGAAGTGTCCGCCCTGCTGGGCCGCATGCCTTCCGCCGTGGGCTACCAGCCGACGCTGGCCGAGGAAATGGGCCGCCTGCAAGAGCGCATCACCTCCACCAAGGTCGGCTCGATCACCTCGATCCAGGCCGTGTACGTGCCTGCCGACGACTTGACCGACCCGTCGCCTGCCACCACCTTCGCCCACCTGGACTCCACCGTGGTGCTGTCGCGTGACATCGCTTCGCTGGGTATCTACCCCGCCGTGGACCCGCTGGACTCGACCTCGCGCCAGCTGGATCCGAACGTGGTCGGCGAAGATCACTACAACACCGCCCGCGCCGTGCAGGGCACGCTGCAGCGCTACAAGGAACTGCGCGACATCATCGCCATTCTGGGCATGGACGAACTGGCGCCGGAAGACAAGCTGGCCGTGGCCCGCGCCCGCAAGATCCAGCGTTTCCTGTCGCAGCCGTTCCACGTGGCCGAAGTGTTCACCGGTTCGCCCGGCAAGTACGTGCCGCTGGCCGAGACCATCCGCGGCTTCAAGATGATCGTCAATGGCGAGTGCGACCACCTGCCGGAACAAGCGTTCTACATGGTCGGCACCATCGACGAAGCATTCGAAAAGGCGAAGAAGGTCGCCTGAGCGGCGCATACGGGCAGCCTGCGTTGTTGCCGTGCTCGCCGTACGTGTGTACGGCTCCGCGCGGCGCCTAGCGGGCCCTCCCGTCTGCTTGCTCATTCGACTTTCTTCAGACGAAAGGAACGCTCATGGCAAACACCATTCATGTGGACGTGGTCAGCGCGGAGGAGTCGATCTTCTCCGGCGAGGCCAAGTTCGTCGCGCTGCCCGGTGAAGCCGGCGAGCTCGGCATCTATCCCCGCCACACCCCGCTGATCACCCGCATCCGTCCCGGCGCCGTGCGCATCGAGACGGCCGAAGGCGGCGAGGAGTTCGTGTTCGTGGCCGGCGGCATCCTCGAGGTGCAGCCGAACACGGTGACCGTGCTGTCCGACACCGCCATCCGCGGCAAGGACCTGGACGAGGAAAAGGCCAAGACGGCCAAGCAGGCCGCCGAAGAGGCGCTGAAGAACGCCAAGAGCGACATCGACATCGCCATGGCGCAGTCCGAGCTGGCCGTGATGGCTGCCCAGATCGCGGCGCTGCGCAAGTACCGCGACAAGAAGTAAGGCACTGCCTGGTCTGGCCAGGCACACCTTCGACAGTCGAAAAAGCCGCCTTCGGGCGGCTTTTTCGTGCCCGTATCGACCGCCACAGGGCCGGCCGCTCCCGCATCGGTGCGGGCACGCCGGCACCAGAGCCGTCACTTCAGCCCATATTTGGCTGAAGTTAAGCCTTGTCCGGCGAAAGCCTCGCTCCTAGTATTCGCCTTCGCCCGGCACGTCAGAGGCCGGCAACAGAACTGGAGACAAGGCCTTGGACCGTTGGAGCGGCCTCACTGCCGACGAAATGCAGCTGCTGGAGACCGCCTTCTGGTCCAGCGGCGGGTCGCGCCATGGTCTGGCCGACCAGCTGGGCTTTTCCAAGAGCAAGGCCAATGCGCTCATTGCCAATCTCATTGAACAAGGGCTGTTGGCCGAGTCGGGCCTGCAGGCCTCCTCGGGCGGGAGGCGGGCAGAAAACCTGCAGCTGAACGGGGCGCTGGGCGTGGTGGTGGGCATCGACATCGGCGCCACCAGCCTGGACGTCGCCGTGCTGCGGCCGGACCTCAGCGTGCTCGCGCAGCACAGCGAGGCGGCCGATGTGCGCCAGGGCCCGGGCGTGGTGCTCGCGCGCGTGCTGGTGCTGATGCGCGAGCTGCTCGCGCGATGCCAGCTGAAAGCCAGAGACGTCCTGGGCATCGGCATCGGGGTGCCTGGCCCGGTCAACTTCGCGGCCGGCCAACTGGTCAACCCGCCGCTCATGCCGGCCTGGGACAGCTTCTCGATCCGCGACTTCCTGCGCGAGGAATACGCCGCCCCCGTGTTCGTCGACAACGACGTCAACCTGATGGCACTGGGCGAGCTGTGGCGCCTGCAGCGTTCGCTGACCAACTTCCTGGTGATCAAGGTGGGCACGGGCATCGGCTGCGGCATCGTCTGCCATGGCGAGGTCTACCGCGGCGCAGCGGGCTCGGCGGGCGACGTGGGCCACATCTGCGTCGACCAGGAAGGGCCGCGCTGCCATTGCGGCAACGTGGGCTGTGTCGAGGCCATGGCGGCCGGCCCGGCCATCACGCGCATGGCGACCGAGGCGGCCGACAAGGGCGAGAGCGAGGCACTCGCCAACGCGCTGCGCGACCACGGGCGCCTCGAAGCGGTTGACGTGGGCGAGGCCAGCCGCGCCGGGGACGCCGCGGCCAATGCCATCGTGCAGCACGCCGGCAAGCTCATCGGGCAGATGCTGGCCTCGGTGGTCAACTTCTTCAACCCCTCGCACATCTTCATCGGCGGGGGCATCACGCGCATCGGGCCGCTCTTCCTGGCCGCCGTGCGCCAGAGCGTCTATCAGCGCTCGCTGGCGCTGTCGACGCGCCACCTCGAGATCCAGTACACGCCGCTGGGCACCCAGGGCGGCGTGATCGGTGCCGGCGTGCTCGCCATGCAGGAAAGCCTCAAGGCGCGAGGCGTGGCGCCATGACGGCAGCACCCGTGGCCAGGCGCAGCGTGGCCGTGGCCTTCGACGGCATCGTCAAGGCCTTCGGCCCGGTGCAGGTGCTCCACGGCGTGAGCTTCGAGCTGGCGCCCGGCCATGTGTACGGCCTGCTGGGCGAGAACGGCGCCGGCAAGTCCACGCTGATGAAGATCCTCGCGGGCTACGAACAGCCGACCGGCGGCGTGGTGCGCATCAACGGCGAGGCGCAGGCCTTTGCCGATTCGCGCGCCGCCGAGCAGCTGGGCATCGTCCTCATCCACCAGGAGTTCAACCTGGCCGAAGACCTGAGCGTTGCGCAGAACATCTTCCTCGGCCATGAAAAGAAGAAGGGGCCGTGGCTGGACGACCGTGCCATGGAGCGCGAAGCGGCGCAGGCGCTGGCCGAGGTGGGCCTCGCCATCGATCCGCGCACCAAGGTGCGCCGGCTCATCGTCGCCGAGAAGCAGCTGGTGGAAATCGCCAAGGCGCTGGCACGCCATGCGCGCCTGCTCATCATGGACGAGCCCACCGCCACGCTCACCCCGGGCGAGACCGAGCGGCTGTTCCAGCTCATCGCACGGCTGCGCGACGACGGCGTCACCATCGTCTACATCTCGCACAAGCTCGACGAGGTGGAGCGCATCACCGACGAAGTGATCGTGATGCGCGACGGCCGCTTCGTGGCGCGCGCACCCACGCGCGACCTGACGCGCCACCAGATGGCCAACCTCATGGTGGGCCGGGAGATCGCCGATCTCTATCCGCCGCGCGACGCCGTGAACCCGGCGGCGGCACCCGCCCTGCAGGTGAAGGGCTTCAGCGTGCCCGGCTGGGCGCACGAGGCCGCGTTCGAGGTGCGGCCGGGCGAGATCCTGGGCTTTGCCGGCCTGGTCGGCGCGGGTCGCACCGAGCTCTTCGAAGGCATCATGGGCCTGCGCCCCGGTGCCGGCGAGGTGCGCCTGCATGGCGACTTGGTGCAGATCCGGAACCCGCGCGACGCTGCCCGACACGGCCTCACCTACCTCAGCGAAGACCGCAAGGGCAAGGGCCTGCACGTCCACTTCGGGCTGCGCGAGAACCTCACCCTGATGGCGCTGGAAAGCTACGCCCGTCCGTGGCTCAAGCCCGAAGCAGAGCGCGCAGCGCTGTCCGCAGCGGTGAATGAATTCGGAATCCGCACCGGCTCGCTGAACGTGAAGGCCTCGTCGCTTTCGGGCGGCAACCAGCAAAAGCTCGCGCTGGCCAAGGTGCTGCATCCCCAGCCCCGCGTGGTGGTGCTCGACGAACCCACGCGCGGCGTGGACGTGGGCGCCAAGCGCGACATCTATTTCCTGATCCAGCGCATGGCCCGCGAAGGCCTGGCCGTGATCGTCATCTCGTCCGAGCTGATGGAGCTGATCGGCCTGTGCCACCGCGTCGCGGTGATGCGCGCAGGCCGCATCGTGCGAACGCTGGATGCCGACCAACTGACTGAAGAGGAGCTGATCGCTCATGCCACCGGAACCGCAACCGTCGCCGGCGCCGACGCCTGAAGCCGCCGCGCGGCACCGGGCCGCCGCCCAGAACGGCTGGGCCGAGCGCCTGCGCGGCATCGGCCCCGTCATCGGCCTGGCGCTGCTGTGCGTGGCCGGCACGCTGCTCAACAGCGACTTCGCCACGCTGGACAACGCGATGAACGTGCTCACCCGCACGGCCTTCATCGGCATCATCGCGGTGGGCATGTGCTTCGTGATCATCTCCGGCGGCATCGACCTGTCGGTGGGCTCGATGGCGGCGCTCATCGCCGGCAGCGTGATCATGTTCATCAACTGGGCGGGACCGGCCACCGGATCGCCGCTGACGGCGGTGGTGCTCGGTGCGGGCCTGGCGGTGGTGCTGGGTGCGCTGTTCGGCCTGGCGCACGGCCTGCTCATCACCAAGGGGCGCATCGAGCCCTTCATCGTCACGCTGGGCACGCTGGGCATCTTCCGCGCCTACCTCACGTACTTTGCCGACGGCGGCGCGCTCACGCTGGACAACGAGCTGTCGGACCTGTACGCGCCGGTCTACTACGGCAGCGTGATCGGCATTCCGATTCCGGTGTGGATATTCGTCGTCGTAGCGGTGGTGGGCGCGCTCATCCTCAACCGCACGGCCTACGGGCGCTACGTGCAGGCCATCGGCTCGAACGAACAGGTGGCGCGCTACGCGGCGGTGAGCGTGGACCGTGTGAAGATCCTCACCTACGTGCTGCTGGGCGTGTGCGTGGGCATCGCCACGCTGCTGTACGTGCCGCGCCTGGGTTCCGCCTCGCCCACCACGGGCCTGCTGTGGGAGCTGGAGGCCATCGCCGCGGTGATCGTCGGCGGCACCGCGCTCAAGGGCGGCGCGGGCAGCATCACCGGCACCGTGATCGGCGCGATCCTGCTCTCGGTCATCAGCAACATCCTCAACCTCACCAGCATCATCAGCGTGTACCTGAATGCGGCGGTGCAGGGCTTCGTGATCATCATCGTCGCGTTCCTCCAAAGAGGGCGACGTTGAACCACCGGTTTTCTTCACCTGTGTTCCGTTCCAAACCAAAGGAGACATCCCGCATGACTACGTTCACCCGCCGCCTCGCACTCACGGCCGCCTGCGCCGCCGCATTCGCCAGCCTGCCGGCACTGGCCCAGGAAAAGGTCAACCTCGGGGTGTCGATCCCGGCGGCCACGCACAGCTTCATGGGCGGCATCAACTACTGGGCCAACCAGGCCAAAAAGGACCTGGAGAAGCAGCACAAGGACCTGAAGATCACCATCAAGACGGCGGCCAATGCGCCCGAGCAGGCCAACCAGCTGCAGGACTTGTCGACCGTCACCAAGATCAACGCGCTGGTGGTCTTCCCCTTCGAGTCGGCGGCCCTGACCAAGCCCGTGGCGCAAGTGAAGGCCAAGGGCGCCTACGTCACCGTGGTGGACCGCGGCCTGACCGACACCAGCGCGCAGGATGCGTACGTGGCCGGCGACAACACGGCCTTCGGCAAGATCCCGGCCGAGTACATCGCCAAGCAACTGGGCGGCAAGGGCAACGTGGTGGCGCTGCGCGGCATTGCCACCACGCTGGACAACGAGCGCATGGACGCCTTCAACGCGGTGCTCAAGAACTACCCGGACATCAAGCTGCTGGACGCCAAGTACGCCAACTGGAACCGCGACGACGCCTTCAAGGTCACGCAGGACTACCTCACCCGCTTCAAGAACATCGACGCCATCTGGGCGGCCGACGACGACATGGCGGTGGGCGTGCTCAAGGCCATCGAGCAGGCCAAGCGCGACGACATCAAGATCATCTTCGGCGGCGCCGGCGCCAAGGGCATGGTCAAGACCATCATGGACGGCAAGGACAAGCGCATCACCGCCGACGTGAGCTACTCGCCCAAGTTCATCTACGACGCGATCAAGCTCACCGCCGAAGCACGCCTGAAGGGCCAGAAGCTGCCGGCCACCACGATCATTCCGTCGGTGCTCATCACCAAGGACAACGCGAAGGACTTCTACCATCCGGATTCGCCGTTCTGACTTGGCTCTCCCCCAGGCTGCCCTTGCTTCGCAAGGTCCGCCAACCCCCTTCCGGGGGCGCACCCAGCGGCCTGGCAAAGCCAGTTCCGCGGGTGCCCGCGAACGGCCTGCGCTTTGCGCGGCCTGGCATTCGTTCCGGCACTTTGGTTGATGCACATGTCTGAAACTTCTTCTCGCAAACTGCGCTACGCCATGGTGGGTGGCGGGCAGGGGGCCTTCATCGGGGCGGTGCATCGGCACGCGATTGCGCTGGACGGGCAGGCCGAGCTGGTGGCGGGGGCGCTGTCTTCCACGCCGGACAAGGCGCGGGTGTCGGGGCGCGAGCTTCTGCTGGCCGACGGTCGCAATCACGGGGACTGGCAGTCGCTCTTGGCCGACGAGTTGAAGCGCCCGGCGGAGGAGCGCATCGACTTCGTATCCATCGTCACGCCCAACCATGTGCACTACCCGGTCGCGCAAGCCTTCGTCGACGCGGGCTTTCATGTGGTGTGCGACAAGCCGCTGGTGCACACGCGCGAACAGGCCGATGCGCTGGTGGCCGCGGTGCAGCGGCAAGGCACCGTGTTCGGCGTGACCTACAACTACACCGGCTACCCCATGGTGCGCCAGGCCCGGGCCATGGTGCGGGCGGGCGAGCTGGGCGAGCTGCGCAAGGTGGTGGTCGAATACAACCAGGGTTGGCTGTCTTCGCAGCTGGAGTCCAGCGGCAACAAGCAGGCCGCCTGGCGCACCGATCCGCAAAAGAGCGGCGCGGCGGGCGCCATCGGCGACATCGGCTCGCATGCCGAGAACCTCGTGGCCACCATCACCGGCCTGCAGATCGAGAGCCTGTGTGCCGACCTCACCCACATGGTGCCGGGCCGCGCGCTGGACGACGACGCCAGCATGCTGCTGCGCTTTGCCGGCGGCGCGCGCGGCGTGCTGATCGCGTCGCAGATCAACACCGGGCTGGAGAACGACCTGCGCGTGCGCATCTCCGGCACGCTCGGCACGCTGGAATGGCGCCAGGAGCAGCCCAGCCAGCTCGTCCACTACCCGCACGACGGCCCCAAGCGCGTGTTCACCCGCGGCGCGCCGTGGCTGCATCCGTCCGCGCAGCGTGCCAGTCGCATTCCCGCGGGCCATCCGGAAGGCTTCATCGAGGCCTTCGCCAACATCTACGCGGGCGTCATCGAGGACATCCGCGCCCGCATCGAGGGCCGTGCTGCCGATCCGCTGCTGGCCGACTACCCACGGGTGGAAGACGGCGCGCGGGGCGTGCGCTTCATCGAGCGCACGGTGGCCTCGGCGGCCAGCGCGGCCAAATGGACACCCTGGTAGCACGGCGATAGCGCCATCGTCCTATTCCAGTGGCGCGCCCGGCGGGGTAGAACATCGTCCTTGACGACCACTCTCCTGCCGGAGCTGACGATGTCCTTGCGCAAGCCCCTTCCCGCCGCGGCGCTGCTGCTGCTCTTGTTCGCCGCGTGTGCAGCCGGCGCCGCCAACCTCGACTATCCGCCGCGCAAGCCCGGCTTGTGGGAAATGAGCATGGCGCAGGGCGACGATCCGCAGGCCCAGCCGCATGTGGTGCAGCAGTGCATCGATGCGAAGTCCGACGTCGCCATGCGCGAGATGGGGCAGGGCGCCAGCCGCGATGCCTGCTCCAAGCAGGACATGCGAAAGGACGGCGACAAGATCGTGGTCGACTCGGTCTGCAAGATGGGCGCCACCACCCTCACCAGCCATTCGGAAATCAGCGGCGACTTCTCCAGCAGCTACCGCATGGAGTCGCACACCACCTACGAGCCGCCCATGGCCGGCCGCGCCAAGGGCACGGCCATCGTGCAGGCCAAGTGGCTGGGCCCGTGCAAGGCCGGCCAGAAGCCTGGCGACATGGTCATGCCCAATGGGCAGACCATGAACTTCATGGACATGCAGTCCATGCAGAAAAAGAAGAAGTAGGCCGCGGCCCACAGCGCTTGACGCCAGCGGGGCGCCGCAAGCGCGCACGCCAGCCACTACGATGTTCGCATGGTGGCCAGTGTCAGCTTCTCCAGCCTCTCCAGCCCCTCCAGCCCTGCCGCCCCCGCGGTTGCCGCGCGGCCCGACGACCTCGTGGTCGCGCGGCCCGAGGGGCTCTATTGCCCGCCGGGCGGCTTCTTCATCGATGCCTGGCAGCCGGTGGAGCGCTCGCTCATCACCCATGGCCATTCGGACCATGCACGGATGGGCCACGGCCACTATCTGGCGCATGCCGACAGTGCCGGCATCCTGCGCGCTAGGCTGGGCGAACAGATCGACCTGCAGACGCTGCCTTATGGCGAAGCCATCGAGTACAACGGCGTGACGATCTCGCTGCACCCCGCAGGCCATGTGCTCGGTTCCGCCCAGGTCCGGTTGGAGCATCAAGGCCGCGTCTGGGTGGTATCGGGCGACTACAAGACCGAGGCCGATGGCACCTGCGCACCGTTCGAGCCGGTGCCCTGCCAGGTCTTCGTCACCGAGTCGACCTTCGGCCTGCCGATCTACCGCTGGGCGCCACAGACGCAGACCTTCGGCGAGATCAACGCATGGTGGCATGCCAATGCGCTCGCGGGCCGTGCATCGGTGCTCTTCTGCTATGCCTTCGGCAAGGCGCAGCGCATCCTGCATGGCGTCGATGCCGGCATCGGGCCCATCGTCGTGCACGGTGCGCTCGAACCGCTCAACGCGGCCTACCGCGCGGCCGGCGTGGCGTTGCCGGACACGGTGCGCGTCACGGATGCCGGTGTCGATGCGTCGCTGCTGCGCCGCGCGCTCGTGCTGGCGCCGCCGTCGGCCCAGGGCACGCCCTGGCTGCGCCGCTTCGGCGACTACTCCGACGCCTTCGCCAGCGGCTGGATGCAGTTGCGCGGTGCGCGCCGCCGGCGTGCGGTCGACCGTGGGTTCGTGCTCTCCGACCATGCCGACTGGCCCGGGCTGCAGTCGGCCATCGCGGGCACCGGCGCCGAGCGTGTCGTGGTCACCCATGGCAGCGCGGCCGTGCTGGTGCGCTGGCTGTGCGAAGCCGGCCTGCCGGCGCATACCTTCCACACCGAATATGGCGAGCAGGAAGACGAGTCGCCAAGCAGCGCCGCAGGCGCGAATGCGCAGCAGGAGGCGGGCGCCACGTGAAGGACTTCGCCGCCCTCTACGCCGCGCTGGACGCCACCACGTCGAGCCTGGCCAAGCAGGCCGCGCTGCAGGCCTACCTGCGCCGTGCGGCGCCCGAGGACGCGGCCTGGGCCGTGTATTTCCTGGCCGGCGGCAAGCCGAGGCAGATCGCGCCGGTGAAACTGCTGCGCCTGCTGGCCCAGGAAGCGGCCGGCCTGCCCGAGTGGCTGTTCGAAGAGTGCTACCAGGCCGTGGGCGACCTGGCCGAGACCATCTCGCTGCTGCTGCCCGAGCCGGACGACACGCACGAGCTCGGACTGGCGCAGTGGGTGCAGGACGAGCTGCTGCCCCTGCGCGGCCTGCCGCCGGAAGATCTCGCCGATCGCCTTCGCGCCCAGTGGCGCCGGCTCGCGCCATCGGAGCGGCTGGTCTACTTCAAGCTCATCACCGGCGCCTTCCGCGTCGGCGTTTCCAGGCTGCAGGTGACGCAGGCGCTGGCAGCGGTCAGCGGGGTGGACGCCAAGCGCATCGCGCAGCGCCTGATGGGCTACACGCACATCGGGGCGCGCCCGTCGGGCGCAAGCTATGTCGCGCTCGCTGCACCGGTCGAGGAAGGCCAGCACGAGATCGGCGCCGGCGGCCATCCCTATCCCTTCTTTCTTGCGCATCCCTTCAACCTGCCGCTGGCCGAGTTCGATGCCGCACTCGGGCCGCCGCAGCAGTGGATCGTCGAGTGGAAGTGGGACGGCATCCGCGCGCAACTGGTCAAGCGCGGCGGCCAGGCCTGGCTTTGGTCGCGCGGTGAAGAACTGGTGACCGAGCGGTTTCCGGAGCTCGCGCAGATGGGCCAGGCACTGCCCGACGGCACGGTGCTCGACGGCGAGATCGTGGTCTGGCGCCATGACCGCGTCCAGCCCTTTGCCGAACTGCAGAAACGCATCGGCCGCAAGGCGGTGAGCGCCAGGCTCATGAAAGACCTGCCCGTGGTGCTGCTCGCCTACGACATTCTCGAATGGGAAGGGCGCGACATGCGCAGCCGCCCGCAGGCGCAGCGGCGCGAGCTGCTCGACGACGTCGTGACGCAGCTGCAGCACCCCGCGCTCATCGCCAGCCCCATGCTCACCGGCGACGGCTGGGCCGAGCTTGCGCGCCAGCGGGAACAGGCGCGCGAACTCGGCGTGGAAGGGCTGATGCTCAAGCAGCGCGATGCCGCCTACGGTGTGGGCCGCACCAAGGAGTCCGGCGTGTGGTGGAAGTGGAAGATCGACCCGATGAGCGTCGATGCCGTGCTCATCTACGCGCAGCGCGGCCATGGCCGCCGCGCCAGCCTGTACAGCGACTACACCTTCGCCGTGTGGGACTTGCCGCCGGAGGCATCGCAGCGCAAGCTGGTGCCTTTTGCCAAGGCCTATTCGGGCCTGAGCGACGAGGAGATGGCACGCGTGGATGCACTCGTACGCCGCACCACCATCGAAAGCTTCGGGCCGGTGCGCAGCGTCACGCCCACCATGGTGTTCGAACTCGGATTCGAAGGCATCGCGCGCAGCACGCGGCACAAGAGCGGCATTGCGGTGCGCTTCCCCCGCATGCTGCGCTGGCGCGAGGACAAGCCGGTGCAAGAGGCCGACACGCTGCAGACGCTGGCCGCGCTGCTGCCACCCACCGAATGAAACCGAGCGACGTCCAGGCCTGGTTCGCCGCGCGCGGCTGGCGGCCCTTCGGCTTCCAGCGCGAGGTGTGGGTCGCCGTGGCCAAGGGGCAGTCGGGGCTGCTGCATGCCACCACCGGCGCCGGCAAGACCTACGCGCTGTGGTTCGGTGCGCTGCTGGCGCTGTCTGACGTTGCAGGCGGTCGCCGGCGAAGCCGCGCGAAGGCAGAGGCGCCTGACGCCGCCACTGTCGCCGCGCCACTGCAGGTGCTGTGGATCACGCCCATGCGCGCGCTGGCCGCCGACACGCTGCGCGCGCTGCAGCTGCCCTTGGAATCGCTGGCCCCCCACTGGCAGGCTGGCGCGCGCAGCGGCGACACATCCTCCGCCGAGCGCAGCGCGCAGGACAAGCGGCTGCCCACCGCCCTCGTCACCACGCCCGAGAGCCTGTCGCTGATGCTCTCGCGCGCCGACGCGAAGGAGCAATTGCGCAGCGTGCGTCTGGTCGTGGTGGACGAGTGGCACGAGCTCATGGGCAACAAGCGCGGCGTGCAGGTGCAGCTGGCGCTGGCGCGCCTCAAGCGCTGGCGGCCGGACCTGGTGGTGTGGGGCATGTCGGCCACGCTCGGCAACCTGGACGAAGCACTGCGGACACTGCTGGGGCCCGGCGCGGAAGGCGGCGTGCTGGTGCGCGGCGAAACACCCAAGGAGCTCATCGTCGATACGCTGCTGCCCGGCCGGTCGGAGCGCTTTCCATGGGGCGGCCACCTGGGCGTGACCATGCTGCCGCAGGTGGTGGAAGAAATCGCTGCCAGCAGCACCACGCTGGTCTTCACCAACACCCGGTCGCAGGCGGAGATCTGGTATTCGGCCCTGCTCGATGCGCGCCCCGATTGGGCGGGCGAGATCGCGCTGCACCATGGCTCGCTGGACCGCGCCGTGCGGGAGTGGGTGGAACTGGCCTTGAAGAAGGGCAGCCTGCGGGCGGTGGTGTGCACCTCGAGCCTGGACCTGGGCGTGGACTTTCTTCCGGTGGAGCGCGTGCTGCAGATCGGCTCGGCCAAGGGCATCGCGCGGCTCCTGCAGCGCGCCGGTCGGTCCGGCCACGCGCCCGGGCGGCCTTCGCGCATCACCCTGGTGCCCACGCACAGCATCGAGATCATCGAGGGCGCGGCCGCGCGCGCCGCCATCGCCGCCGGGCAGATCGAGGCGCGGCAGACGCCGCACCAGCCGCTGGATGTGCTGGTGCAGCACCTGGTGACGGTGGCGCTGGGTGGCGGCTTCACGCCCGAAGCGCTGTACGACGAGGTGCGCAGCACCGCCGCCTATGCGAGCCTGCCGGCGGACACCTGGCAGTGGTGCCTGGACTTCGTCGCCCGGGGCGGGCCGTCGCTCGTGGCCTATCCCGACTACAAACGCGTGGTGCCCGATGCCGAAGGCGTGTGGCGCGTGCCCGATGCGCGGCTGGCGCGGCGCCATCGCATGAACATCGGCACCATCGTCAGCGACGCGAGCATCTCGGTGCAGTACCTGAGCGGCGGTCGCATCGGCAGTGTGGAAGAGAGCTTCGTTGCGCGCCTGAAGCCCGGCGACTGCTTTCTCTTCGGCGGCCGCCTTTTGGAGCTGGTGCGCATCCACGACATGACGGCCCTGGTTCGCCGTGCAAGCGGCCAGCGCCCGGCCGTGCCGCGCTGGGGCGGCGGGCGCATGGCCTTCACCAGCACCCTGGGCGACGCGGTGGTGCAGCAGCTGGCCCGGGCCGGCGCGGGTGTGTTCGACTCGCCCGAACTGCAGAGCCTGCGGCCGTTGCTGGAGCTGCAGCGGCAGTGGTCCGCGCTGCCGTCGCACGAGCACCTGCTGGCCGAGAGCCTGCAGACGCGCGAAGGCTGGCACTTGTTCGTCTACCCCTTTGCCGGCCGGCCGGTGCATCTGGGCCTGGCCAGCCTCCTGGCGTGGCGCATCGCGCAGCACGAGCCGCGCACCTTCTCCATTGCCTTCAACGACTACGGCTTCGAACTGCTGAGCGCGGTGGAGGTCGACTGGGCGACGCTGCTGCCGCGCACCCTGCACGGTGCGACGGATGCACAGGCGCTGCTGCATGAAGTGCTGGCCAGCCTCAACGCCAGCGAACTGGCGCGCCGGCGCTTTCGCGAGATTGCCCGGGTGTCGGGCCTGATCTTCCAGGGCTACCCTGGCGAGAAGCGCAGCAACCGGCAGTTGCAGGCCTCCAGCTCGCTCTTCTACGAGGTGTTCAGGAAGTACGACCCCGGCAACCGCCTGCTGGCCCAGGCTGAGCAGGAGCTGCTGGCGCAGGAGCTGGAGATCGGCCGCCTGCAGGCCAGCCTGGAACGGATGAATGCACAGCAGCTGGTCATGCGGCGCATCGAGCGGCCCACGCCTTTTTCCTTTCCGCTCATGGTCGAGCTGTTCCGCGAAAAGCTCACCAACGAGAAGCTGGGCGACCGCATCGCGCGCATGGTGGCGCAGCTGGAGAAGGCGGCCGGCGGCAGCATGGGCGCCGGCCACGTGGACGAGGTGCGCAAGAGCCTGGTGTTCGGCGCGCAGGGTGCAAACTAGCGCGATGTCGAACGGCGGCGGCGGTGCGTGCGAAGTGCAATGGGCGGGCGAGCGGCTCTTGCTGCTGCCGGAGCGTGCCATCAGCTGGCCGGCGGCCGGCGTGCTCTTCGTGGCCGACTTGCACCTGGGCAAGGCCGCCACCTTTCGTGCCCTGGGCCAGCCGGTGCCCGGCGGCACCACGGCGCAGAACCTGGCGCGGCTGGATGCACTGCTGGCAGCGCATGCGGTGCGGCACCTGGTGGTGCTGGGCGACTTTTTGCATGCGGCGCAGGCGCGCACGCCGGCCTTGCTGGCCGCACTCGAGGATTGGCGCGAACGGCATGCGGGCCTGGCTTGCACGCTGGTGCGCGGCAACCACGACAGCCGCGCCGGCGATCCGCCGCCGGGCCTTCGAATCGACATCGTCACCGAGCCCTGGCTCGTCGGTCCCTTTGCCTGCTGCCACCATCCGCAGCAGCATCCGACGCACTTCGTGCTGGCCGGCCATCTTCATCCGGTGTGCGGGCTGCACGGCAGCGGGCGCGACAGCATGCGGCTGCCCTGCTTTGTCCAGGAGAGGGCGCAGGCTGTGCTGCCTGCGTTCGGAGAATTCACCGGTGGCTGGTACGTGGAGCGGGCAGAAGGCCGGCGCTTCTATCCCATCGGCGACGATGCCGTGTGGACGCTGCCTTAGATCACCACCGGTGCATCCGGCAGTTCGTTGCCGTCCGCCTCGCCCGGCGCCAGCGGAAAGTGTTCCACCAGCAGCGCCGACACCTCCGCCAGCGCCTGTGTCAGACCGTCCTCGAAGCGGCCCTCGCGAAAGGCCTGGCTCATGCGCTGGGTCATGGCGGCCCACGCCTGCTCGCTCACCTTGCGTGCGATGCCGCGGTCGGCCACGACCTCGATGGCGTGTTCCACCAGCAGCAGGTAGATGAGCACGCCGTTGTTGTGCTCGGTGTCCCACACGCGCAGCTTGCCGAACATGGCCACGGCGCGCTCGCGCGCGGTGGCGTCGCGCCACAGGTAGGAGTTGGGCAGCCCGGCCTCGACGCAGATGCGGATCTCGCCGCTGTGGCGCCGCTCGCTGGCGCCCACCCGGGCCGCGAGCCGCTCCAGCAGGTCGGGGGGCAGGGCGCGCGCGATCTCGGCGCGGTCGATCCATCGATGGCGCCAGATGCGTGCGAGCTTGCCGAAGAAGGTTCTGCTGCCCATGGTGCTACCAATCCCCCGAAGCGCCGCCGCCGCCGAAGTCGCCGCCGCCGCCCGAACTGAATCCACCGCCGCCTCCGCCGCCACCGCCGAAGCCGCCGTGGCCACCGCCCCAGCTGCCGCCGCCATAGCCGCCCGGAAAGCCGCCGAAGCCTCCGCGTCCGCCGTGGCCGCGCCCCAGCGTCGGAATGCCGACGAAGGCGCTGGAGATCAGGGTGAAGAAGAGCGCCACGATGCCGGCCGCAATGGCCACCCACATGGTTGCCGTGACGAAGAAGGCAATGCCGCCGGTGGCCGCGCCGGTGGCCAGCGCGCCCAGCTTGTTGCCGAACACGCCGCGCAGCACGCGCCCCAGCACCAGCACGCCGAAGAAGAGGAAGATGCCCAGCGTGCCCCAGTCGAAACCGCCGCCGTTGCCCTCGAAGGTGCCGCTGGGGTGCTGCTGCACCGGCGGCAGCGCCTCACCGCGGATCAGGGCGCCGATCTGGTCGACCGCCGCGTCGAGGCCGCCCGCGAAGTCGTTTTGCCTGAAGCGCGGCTTCATCGCGTTGTCGATGATGCGCGCGGCCATGATGTCCGGAATGGCGCCTTCCAGCGTCTTGGCCACCTCGATGCGCATGCGCCGGTCGTCCTTGGCCACGATCACCAGCACGCCGTCGCCGACCGCCTTGCGGCCGATCTTCCATTCGTTGGCCACGCGGTTCGCGTAGCCGGCAATGTCCTCGGGCTGCGTGGTGGGCACCATCAGCACCACCACCTGCGAGCCCTTCTCGGCTTCGATGGCGGCGAGCTTGGCTTCCAGCGCCTGGCGCTGGCTGGCGTTCAGCGTGCCGGTCTGGTCGATGACGCGGCCGCTGAGCGCGGGCACGGGCAGCAGGCCCTGCGCCAGCGCGACCCCCGCTGTCAGCAGCGACCAGACCGTGCCCAGTGCAACCAGCCAGCGCACGACCCACCCCCCATCCGGGAACACCGCGGAACCGGCTTTGCCGGGCCGCAGGTGTTGTCCCCGGCGAGGGGGTTGGCGTAGCGACACGAAGTGCACGAAGCCTGGGGGGAGAACTATTTCTTCGGCGCGCTGAAGTCGACCGTGGGCGGCGTGGAGATCTGCGCCTCGTTCTGCACGGTGAAGTTGGGCTTGGGCGAGTAGCTGAAGACCATGGCCGTCAGGTTGGTCGGGAAGCTGCGCGCCAGCACGTTGTACTCCTGCACCGTCTGGATGTAGCGGTTGCGCGCCACGGTGATGCGGTTCTCGGTGCCCTCGAGCGTGACGCGCAGGTCGCGGAAGGCCTGGTTGGCCTGCAGCTCGGGGTAGCGCTCGGCCACCACCATCAGGCGCGACAGCGCGCCCGTGAGCTCGCCCTGCGCCTGCTGGAACTTGTTGAAGGCCTCGGGGTTGTTCAGCGTCTCGGGCGTGACCTGGATGCTGGTGGCCTTGGCGCGTGCCTCGACCACCTTGGTGAGCGTCTCCTGCTCGAAGTTGGCCTGGCCCTTCACCGTGGCGACGATGTTGGGCACGAGGTCGGCGCGCCGCTGGTACTGGTTGAGCACTTCGCTCCAGGCCGACTTGGTGGCTTCGTCCAGCCGCTGGAAGTCGTTGTAGCCGCAGCCCGTCAGGGACAGGAGCACCGCCATCATCACAAGCCAACGCTTCGTCATCGTCATCATCTTGTTCACCCCTTGCTGAGAAGGGCGCAAAGTTAGCACAGGTAGCATCGGTTGCATGGCAATAGACCCCATCCAGGTGCTGCAGGCCGCCCAGCGGCCGATTGCGCGTACGCCGGAACGAGGGGCGCGGCCCGAGACCACCTTGCTGATCGCCGGCGCCACGGGCGCGCTGGGCAACGAGCTGCTGCGCCGCCTGGCCGGCAGCCATCGGTATGCACAGGCGAAGGTGCTGGCGCGCGAGCCGATGCAGGACGGCCTGCGCGGCGTGCAGACCGTGCTGGTGCCGCCCGATGACGACCCGCGGTCGTGGCCCAGCGTGCAAGCCGACGTGGCGCTGGTGAGCTTCGATCCGCCGCGCCTGTACCACGACCGCGAGCGCGCCCTGTGGGCGCCCGCGCCGCAGCAGCTGCCGCAGATTGCCGCCTGGCTGCGCAGCTGCGGCGTGCGCACGCTGGCCGTGGTGCAGCCGCATGCGCAAGGCCGCCTGCCCGAGGCGCTCAAGCGCGGCCTGGCCAGCCTGGACGAGCAGTCGGTGGCGGCGCTGGGCTTCGAGCGCCTGATCCTGGTGCGCTCGGCGCAAAAGCCCGCCCAGGGCGTGCGCGGCAGCCTGCCGCAGCGGGTGGCCGAATGGATGCTGTCGATTGCGCGCTTCATGGTGCCGGCCAGCGAGCAGCCGGTGCGCGCTGCCGTGGTGGCGCAATTCGTCGACGTCGCGCTGCGGCTGGCACCCCACGGCACGCACGTGGCCGCGCCCGAGCTGGTGTGGCGGGCCGCGCAGGGCAACGCCGAGGCCTGCGAGGCCGCGGTGCGCGAGTGGCTGCTGGGCGGCGCCTGATCCGTCCGCCCTGCAGGCAAAATCCACCCCCATGGCCAAGACCCGACACACCAGCCATTTCGGCGGCACCGCCGACGACGTGGAAGCCTCTTTCTATGAAGCCCTGCAGCGCGGCGACCTGGACGCCCTGATGGCCTGCTGGGCGGACGACGACGAGGTGTTCTGCGTGCACCCGGGCGGCCCTCGCCTGGTGGGCACCGAGGCCATCCGCTCCGCCTTCGAGCAGATGTTCGGCAATGGCAGCATCCACGCCACGCCGGCGCGCGTGCGCAAGGTCGAGTCGCTGGGCAGCTCGGTGCACAACGTGCTCGAGCGCATCGAGGTATTGACCACCGAAGGGCCGCGCCTGGCTTTCGTGCTGGCCACCAACGTCTATCACAAGACTGCGCAGGGCTGGCGCATGGTGGCGCACCATGCCAGCCCCGGCACGGTGCAGGAGCCGTCCGACACCCACGACGCGCCGCAACTTCTACACTGAGCCGATGGAGTACGTCGCGCCCTTCTGGTTGCCCGGCGGCAACCTGCAGACCATCTGGTCCGCCATCGCCGCAAAGAGCGTACGCGGCGCACGCCCTTCGTTCCGGCGCGAGCGCTGGAACACGCCCGACGGCGACTTCATCGACGTCGACTTCCTCGAGGGAACCCAGGCGCCCGGCCCCCGGCCCCTGCTGGTGCTGTTCCACGGCCTGGAAGGCTCATCGCGCAGCCACTACGCGCAGTCCTTCGCCGCCTTCGCGCAGCAGGGCGGCATGGCGTACGCCGTGCCGCACTTTCGCGGCTGCAGCGGCGAGATCAACCTGGCGCCCCGGGCCTACCACTCGGGCGACTACGAGGAAATCGGCTGGATTCTTTCCAGGCTGCGCGCGCAGCACGATGCGCTCGGCGGCGGGCCCATGCTGGTGGTGGGCGTGTCGCTGGGCGGCAATGCGCTGCTGCGCTGGGCGGAAGAGGCGGGCAGCGAGGCCGGCCGCGTCGCCAGCGCCGTGGCCTCCATCTGCGCGCCGGTCGACCTGGCGGCTGGCGGCGCGGCCATCGGGCGCGGCTTCAACCGGCTGGTCTACACCCGCATGTTCCTCAACACCATGAAGCCCAAGGCACTGGCCAAGCTGGCGCAGCACCCGGGGCTGTTCAACCGCGACGCGCTGCTGCAGGCCGGTGACCTCTACGCCTTCGACAACATCTTCACCGCACCGCTGCACGGCTTCCGGGACACCGACGACTACTGGTCGCGCGGTTCGGCCAAGCCGCACCTGGATGCCATCCGCGTTCCGGCGCTGGTGGTCAACGCGCGCAACGACCCCTTCGTTCCGGCGGCCAGCCTGCCGCGCCAACAGGACGTGGGCCGCTACGTGACGCTGTGGCAGCCCGCCCACGGCGGCCACGTGGGTTTTGCCGCCGGATGGCCACCGGGCCATGTCTTCGGCCTGCCGTACGAGGTGGGCGGCTGGCTGGCGCAGCACGCGTAGATCCCCGGCACCCATCAGGAGCAGAATCCGCCCATGGACGACATCGTCAAGCAGGCTCTGGCCAAGTGGCCCAACGTGCCGCACTGCTACGGCTGGCTGGGTCTGGATGCGCGCGGCAACTGGTACATGCGCGACGACCGCACCCAGGCCGCCGGCCCCTTCGTGCAGGCCAAGGGCTCGCTGCTGCGGCACGAGAAGCTCATCGACTTCATCCAGCGCAACTACGAGCACGACGAGGCCGGCCAGTGGTTCTTCCAGAACGGGCCGCAGCGCGTGTATGTGGAACTGGAGTCGACCCCCTGGGTGCTGCGCGTGGACGATGCCGGCGCAAAGGTCGCCACGCACAGCGGCTTGCCAGTACAGGCGGCTGGCTGCCTCGTCGACGAGGAGGGCCGGGTCTACCTCGCGACCGAATTGGGCCTGGGGCGCGTGCACACGCAGGACATGGAAGCCGCGGCCGATGCGATCGAGCAGGGCCGCTGGAAGCCCGAGACGGTGAAGGCGCAGGACCTGCCCGCACGCTTTGGCTACGTGCTCAGCCCCCAGGCGCAGCGCCCGCCACAGCCCGTGCCCAAGGCAGCACCCGCTTGACGGCGCCCTGCCACCAATGCCGGGTGGCCCGCGCGCCCTGGGCGGGCGTGCACAGCGTACGCACCGAGAGCGAACGCCATTTCGGCCGGCACTGGCATGACACCTACGGCATCGGCGTGCTTGAGCAGGGCGCACAGCGCTCGGCCAGCGGCCGCGGCGAGGTCGACGCCCAGGCCGGCGACCTGCTGGCCTGCAACCCCGGCGAGGTGCACGACGGTCGGCCCCTCGGTGGTGGCGCGAGGCGCTGGCGCATGGTTCATTTCGACCGCGCGGTGCTGGCCGCTGCCGCTGGCCGCGAAGACATCGAGCTCACGCGCCCGGTCATCTGTGATCCGCAGCTGCAGGCTGCGCTGCGCCACCTGCTGGGCCAGCTCGAAGCCTGGCAGGCGGGCCGGGCCGGCACCGACCTGGACCTGCTCGCTTGCGAGGAATCGCTGGCCGTGGTGCTGGGCCGCCTGCTGGCGGCGCACGCAAGCGCGGCGCCGCTGTCCCTGGATGCCGGCGACCATGTGGCGCGGTTGCGCGAGCGCCTGGGCGACGAGCTGCAGGCGGCGGCCGAGTCGGGCTTTGCCGACCAGAGCCACATGACACGCGCCTTCACCCGCCACCTGGGCTTCACCCCCGGGGCCTGGCAGCGCGCGATGGCGCAATAGCGTTCAAGACCGTGCGGCCCGCGGCGCGCAGAGTTCGGCGCTTTGCCACCCCCGACGAGCAGCCTCGATGCCTCCGAATCACTTCTTCTCCCACGCCGACACCCTCTGGGCGGCCCACCCCTCGCTGGCCGCGCTGGCCCTGCATGCCCGTGGCCTGAGGCCCGATACCATGGCGCCCGCAGCGCAGATCGCCGAACTGCATGACCGGGCGCGGGCCCGCCTGGGCATCGCGCAGGAAGGCGAGTTTCCCGAAATCCAGGCCTGGCGCCGCGCCTTTGCCCGCATGGGACTCAAGCCCACCCAGTACCGCTGCGCTGCCGAGTCGCTGCTGCGGCGCTTTCGCAAGGACGATGCGCTGCCCGCGCTGCATCCGCTGGTGGATGCCTGCAACGCCGCCTCGCTGGCCTTCGCGATCCCGATCGCGGTGTTCGACCTGGCACAGGTCTCGGGCTCGCTGCAGGTGCGGCCTGCCTTGGGGAACGAACAGTACCTGGCCTTCGGCGGCGAGGCCGAGCAACCCGAGTCGGGCGAGGTGATCTTTGCCGACGCCGATGGCCATGCCCACGCACGTCGCTGGTGCCACCGCCAGAGCGCCAGATCGACCATCCAGCCCGGCACGGCGCAGGTGCTGATCGTCGCGGAGGCGATGCATGATGGCGCGCCCCAGGACCTGGAACTGTTGCGGCAGGTGCTGGGCGAGCTCCTGGGCGCGCTCGGCGCCACCGTGGTCGATGCGCGGCACCTTGGGCGGGAAGCGCCCTTGCTGCCGCTCGCGCTGGGATGAACCAAAGAAAAAAGCCGGCACAAGGCCGGCTATTTGTTTGGATGTGTGGCGCTTACTTGGCCGGTGCTTCGGCTGCAGGCGCTGCCGCCGCAGGACGATCCGGTACCGGGAAGGTGGCGCCGCCGGAATTGGCCATGTAGACCACCGCACGGCCGATTTCCACATCTTCGAAGTCGCCGCCGCCCTGGGCGGGCATGGCGCCCTTGCCCTTGAGGGCATGTTCGAGCAGCGTGGCATAGCCCTGGCCGATGCGCGGACCCCAGGCGGCCGCCTCGTTCAGGTGCGGGGCACCGGGAATGCCGGGGCTGCCGTGGCAGGCCACGCACTGGGCCTTGAACACGGCTTCGCCGGTGGCCAGTTCGCGGTTGGCATCGCGGATTTCCACGGTGCCCACGCGGGCCAGTCGGGCGGCCACGTCGCGGTCGCGCACCTGCTGCGAAACACCGTAGAGGTCCAGGTCGCCGCTGGCGGCGCCGGAGGGCTTGTAGGCCGAGACCACGTAGGCCACCAGGCCCGTGATGATGAGGATGGGAGCAACGAAGGAGAAGAAAACCGCTATGAGAAGCTGCTTCGGGTTCTTGATGGGGCCAGTGTGGGCTTCTTCGGTGTGCGCGGCGTCGCTCATGGAGTCCTCAAGTTATCGATCGGGGGGCTGTCTCGTTAGGGGGACCTGAAATCAACCGGGGATTATAGAAGGGCCCCCCGCACACCCGGCTCCGGGTAGGCCCTCCTTGTGGCGCCGCATCAACGGCCCGCAACCGCGTGGCGGGCGGGCCGCCGGCCGCTCAGCGGGTGGCCTGGTTCGCCTGGCTGGTGGTTGGCGCCGCCGCAGCCGTTTCGCGGCTGGCCCAGCCGCCGCCCAGCGCCTTGAACAAGGTCACCTGGTTCTGCAGCTGCGCCAGCCGGGTCTGGGTGGCGGCCAGCTGGGCAGTGAACAGCGAGCGCTGCGCGTCCTGCAGGTCCAGTGCGTTGGCCACGCCGTTTCGGTAGCGCAGGTCCGACAGCTTGAAGCGCGCTTCTTCCGCCAGGGCGGTCTTGCGCAGCGCATCGAGCTGGTCGCCCAGCGTGGCGCGACCGGCCAGGGCGTCGGCCACTTCGCGGAAGGCGCTCTGGATCGACTTCTCGTACTGCGCCAGCGCGATGTCGCGGTTCGCCCAGGCCGAGTCGAGGCGGGCGCTGTTGGCGCCGTAGTCGAAGATCGGCAGCACCAGCGACGGCGCGAACGACCAGGCCTTGGTGCCGCTGTCGAACAGCCCCGACAGCTCGTTGCTGGCCGTGCCGTAGGTGGCCGTGAGCGTGATGCGCGGGAAGAAGTTGGCCCGCGCCGCGCCGATGTTGGCATTGGCCGCCAGCAGCTGCTGCTCGGCCGCCCGGATGTCGGGGCGCTGCTCCAGCAGTTCGGACGGCAGGCCGGCCGGCACGTCGGCCATGGGCGCGACGGCGTCCAGCGCGCCCAGCCCGCCCTTGATCGACTCGGGCGGCACCGGCGTGCCTAGCAGCAGGGCGAGGGCGTTCTCGTCCTGCAGGCGAAGGCGCTGCTGCTGCGCGTAGGTGGCGCGGGCGCTCTCGGCCAGCGACTCGGCCAGGCGCAGGTCGATCTCGGAGATCACGCCGTTGTCGAAGCGCAGCTTGGACAGCCGCAGGCCTTCCTCGCGTGTGGCCAGCGTGTCGCGCGTGATCTGCATCGACTCTTCGTCGGCGATCACCGCGAGCCAGCCGGTGGCCACGGCGGCCACCAGGCTGATCTGCGTGGCCTTGCGGGCTTCTTCGGTGGCGAGGTATTGCGACAGCGCCGCGTCCTTCAGGCTCTGGATGCGGCCGAAGAAGTCCAGCTCCCACGCCGGGATGCCCACGTTCACGTAGTCGCTCTCGCTCACCGTGTTGCCCAGCAGCGAAGGGCGCTGGCGCGTGCCGCCGGCATTCAGGTTGAGGTTGGGCACCTGCGCCGAACGCGTGATGCGGAACTGCGAGCGGGCGGTCTCGATGTTGAGCACCGCCACCCGCAGGTCGCGGTTGTTCTGCAGCGCGGTGTTGATCAGCCCCACCAGGCGCGGGTCGGTGAAGTAGTCCTGCCACGCGATCTGCGCCGTGGCCGGCTGCCCCGCGATCTGCGCCGGGTTGTTGGGGAAGTACTGCGGCACCGGCGCGACAGGCCGCTCGTAGGTGGGGGCCATCGAGCAGCCGGCCAGCAGCAGGGCCGCGGCCAGCGAGGTGGCCAGGGTCTTGGCAGGCACGAGGGGGTTCCTCATCTTCATGTTGTTGGGGTCAGGCATGGCGGGGCTCGTCCTCGATTCCGGCCGCGTGCGCATGGCGCAGGTCGGCCTCGTGCTGGCGCGCGCTGCCCTTGAAGATCGAGCGCACCACCACGAAGAACACCGGCACGAAGAACACCGCCAGGACGGTGCCGGTCACCATGCCGCCCAGTACGCCGGTGCCGATGGCACGCTGGCTGGCCGAGCCGGCGCCGGAGGCGATCACCAGCGGCACCACGCCCAGGCCGAAGGCCAGCGAGGTCATGATGATCGGCCGGAACCGCAGGTGGGCGGCGGCCAGGGCCGACTCGACCAGCCCCTTGCCCGAGGCCTGCAGATCCTTGGCGAACTCGATGATCAGGATCGCGTTCTTCGCCGACAGGCCGATGATGGTGATCAGGCCCACCTGGAAGTACACGTCGTTCGAATAGCTGCGCAGCCAGGTGGCCAGCAGCACGCCCAGCACGCCCAGCGGCACCACCAGGATCACCGACAGCGGGATGGTCCAGCTCTCGTACAGCGCCGCCAGGCACAGGAACACCGCCAGGATCGAGAAGCCGTACAGGATGATGGCCTGCGAGCCGGCGAGCCGTTCCTCGCGCGACTGGCCGGTCCATTCGTAGCCGAAGCCGGCCGGTAGCTGGGACGCCAGCTTCTCCATCTCGGCCATGGCCGCGCCCGAGCTGTAGCCCGGTGCCGCCGAGCCGGAGATGCGCATGGACGGGTAGCCGTTGTAGCGCACCGTCTGCTGCGCGCCGTTCACCCACTTGGTGGTGGCGAAGGTGGACAGCGGCACCGGCTGGCCCTTGCTGTTGGCGGCATTGAGCTTGAGCAGGTCTTCGGGCTGCATGCGCGCCGGCGCGTCGGCCTGCACCACCACCCGCTGCAGGCGCGACTGGTTCGGGAAGTCGTTGATGTAGGACGACCCGAGCGCGGTCGACAGCGTGGTGTTGATCGCGTCGAAGGTCACGCCCAGGGCGTTGGCCTTGTCGCGGTCGATCACGATCTGCAGCTGCGGCGCGTCTTCCAGGCCGTCCGGGCGCACCAGCGCCAGCAGCGGGCTCTTGCTGGCCATGCCCAGCAGCTGGTTGCGCGCGTTGGTCAGGGCCTCGTGGCCCGCGCCGCTGCGGTCCTGCAGGCGGAAGCTGAAGCCGCTGGCGCTGCCCAGTTCGGGAATGGGCGGCGGCGACAGCGGGTAGATGAACGCGTCGCGAATGCCCGACAGCGCACCGAAGGCCTTGCCGGCGATCGCATCGGCCGATTCGCCGGGGCCCTTGCGCTCGTGCCAGTCCTTCAGCGTCACGAAGGCCAGGCCCGCGTTCTGCCCCTGGCCGGAGAAGCTGAAGCCCATCACCGCCACCATGCTCTGCACTTCGGGCTGCTTGAGGATGTAGTTCTCCACCTGCTGCATGACCGACAGCGTGCGCTCCTGCGTCGCACCCGGCGGCAGCTGCACGTTCACGATGATGTAGCCCTGGTCTTCCTGCGGCAGGAAGGAGGTGGGCAGGCTTCGGAACACGATCACCACCGCGCCCGCGATGGCCGCGTAGATGATCAGGTAGCGCGCCGCGCGGCGCAGGATGCGCGCCACGATGCTTTCGTAGCCCTTGGCCGTGCGCGAGAAGCTGCGGTTGAACCAGCCGAAGAAGCCCTTCTTCTCGTGGTGGTCGTCGTCCACCGGCTTGAGCAGCGTGGCGCACAGCGCCGGCGTGAGCGACAGCGCCATGAAGGCCGAGAAGGCGATGGAGGCCACCATCACCGCCGAGAACTGGCGGTAGATGTTGCCGGTGGAGCCGGCGAAGAAGGCCAGCGGCACGAACACCGAGATCAGCACCACGGTCACGCCGATGATGGCGCCCGAGATCTGCTTCATGGCCTTGCGCGTGGCTTCCAGCGGCGGCAGCTTTTCCTCGGCCATGATGCGCTCGACGTTCTCCACCACCACGATGGCATCGTCCACCACGATGCCGATCACCAGCACCATGCCGAACATGGTCAGCACGTTGATCGAGAAGCCCAGTGCCAGCAGCGTGGCGAAGGTGCCCAGCAGTGCAATGGGCACCACGATGGTGGGGATGATGGTGTAGCGCCAGTTCTGCAGGAACAGGAACATCACCACGAACACCAGCGCCACCGCCTCGAACAGCGTCTTCACCACTTCGGTGATGGAGATGTTCACGAAGCGCGAGCTGTCGTACGGAATGGTCCACTTCACGCCCTGCGGGAAGTACTTGGACAGCTCATCCATCTTGGTGCGGATGGCCTTGGCGGCGGCCAGCGCGTTGCCGCTGGGCGCCAGCTGCACGCCCATGCCCACCGCGCTCTTGCCGTTCAGGCGGGCCGAGGTGGCATAGGTCTGCGCGCCCAGCTCGATGCGGGCCACGTCCTTCAGCCGCACGGCGGAGCCGTCGGTGTTGGCGCGCAGCACGATGTTGCCGAACTGCTCCACGTTGGTGAGCTGGCCGTTGACCACCACCGTGGCGGCAATGGCCTGGCCGGGGGAGTTGGGCAGGTCGCCCAGCACGCCCGAGGCCACCTGCGCGTTCTGCGCGCGGATGGCCGCGTTCACGTCAGCCGCCGAGAGGTTGTAGCCGCGCAGCTTGGCCGGGTCGATCCAGATGCGCATGGCGCGCTCGGAGCCGAACAGCTGTACCTGGCCGATGCCGGGAATGCGCTGTAGCTCGGGCACGATGTTGCGCGCCGCGTAGTCGCCCAGCGCGGTGTCGTCGACCGCCGCGCTTTCGGACGAGAGCATGGTGAACAGCAGGAAGTTGTTGCGCGACTTGTCCACCCGCACGCCCTGCTGCGTCACCGCGGAGGGCAGGCGCGGCGTGGCGCGCGACAGGCGGTTTTGCACATCCACCTGCGCCAGGTCGGCGTTGGTGCCGGTCTCGAAGGTGATGGTGATGGTGCCGGTGCCGTCGGCCTGCGCGACCGACTCCATGTAGATCAGGCCCGGCGAGCCGTTCATTTCGCGTTCGATGACGGACAGCACGCTGTCCTCCAGCGTCTGCGCGGAAGCGCCCGGGTAGGCGACGTTGACCACGATGGCGGGCGGCGCCACCGGCGGGTACTGGGAGATCGGCAGCTGCGTGATGGAGACCGCGCCCATCACGATGATGAACAGCGCGATCACCCACGCGAAGATGGGGCGGTCGATGAAGAACTTGGCCATGATGCGGCTGCGCTCCTTACTGCTTGGCCGCCGGCTCGCTGGCCGCCGGCTTGGCAGGGGCGCCGGCCGCCGGGGCCGCGGCTTGCGCCGTGCCCGGGGCCTGCCACGGCACGGCCTTCACGGGCGTGCCAGGCGGCATCATCTGCAGCTTCTGGAAACCGTCGACCATGACCTGCTCGCCGGCCTTCAGGCCCTCGAGCACCACCCAGCGGTTGTTCTGGCCGGCACTGATCTTCACGTTGCGGGTCGTGACCTTGCCGTCCTCGCCCACCACCATCAGCGTGTCGCCCTGCTGCGTGCGGGTGACGGCCTGCTGCGGCACCGTGATGGCGTTGGACACCTGCGCCTGCTCCAGGCGCACGCGCACGTACAGGCCCGGCAGCAGCGTGCCGTTGGCATTGGGCACCTCGGCACGCAGGGTGATCTGGCCGGTGGTGGCATCCACGGTCAGGTCGGAGAACAGCAGCTTGCCTTCCTGCGGGTACTCGGTGCCGTCTTCCAGCACGATGCGCACGCTGGCCGCCTCGCCGCCGCTGGCGCGCTTGAACAGGCCCGCATCGAGCGCGCGGCGCAGCCGCAGCACGTCGCTGGCCGACTGGGTGAAGTTGACGTACATCGGGTTGATCTGCTGGATCACGGCCAGCTGGGTGGCCTCGCCCTGGCCAACCAGCGCGCCTTCGGTGACCAGCGCGCGGCCGATGCGGCCCGAAATCGGCGCCGTCACCGTGGCGTAGCCCAAGTTGATGCGTGCCGTGGTGAGCGAGGCGCGGGCCACGCCCACATCGGCCTCGGCCTGCTTCCACGATGCCACGGCGTTGGCGTACTCCTGCTTGCTCACCGCATTGGCTTCCACCAGCGGCTTGTAGCGCTCGGCCAGGGCCTTGGTCTGCACCACGTTGGCTTCGGCGCGGGCTAGGCTGGCCTGGGCGCTGCGCAGGGTGGCCTCGTACGGCGATGCGTCGATGCTGAACAGCGGCTGGCCGGCCTTCACGTCGCTGCCTTCGCGGAACAGGCGCTTTTGCAGGATGCCGGCGGCGCGGGCGCGCACTTCGGACACGCGCGAGGCTTCCAGGCGGCCGGGCAGTTCGACCAGCAGGCCGACGTCGCCCGGCGTGGCAACCACCACGCCGACTTCGGGTGCCGGCATCTTGCCGCCGCCGCCCTGGGCCGCGGCCGGCGCATCGCCCTTGCCGCAGGCGGTCAGGGCCAGCGCTGCCAGTGCAACGGCGGCCACGCGTGCCGAGAAGGGAACGGAGCGAGAGACTTCATGCAGAACAGGCATGCGAATCCTTTGATGGGATTTGAAAACGGGATTTGGAACGGGCGCGACGCCCGCCGCGGCCGAGAGGGGCGCGCGTGAAGGGACGGATTGTTCGCCGGAAAGTCCGCTAGTTTACATACATTCATGGATGTATAGTTAGGGCTTCGGCACAAGACCCAATCATTTTTAGAGACATCGAGCATGGCCCGGCGCACCAAGGAAGAGGCACAGGCCACCCGCGAACGCCTGCTGGACGCAGCCGAAATGCTGTTCCAGGCCCAGGGCGTGTCGCAAACCACCCTGCAACAGATTGCACAGGCGGCCAATGCCACGCGCGGCGCGGTGTATTGGCATTTCAAGGACAAGGCCGACCTGTTCAACGCCATGATGGACCGGGTCACCCTGCCGCTGGAGGCAGCCAACCGCGCCGGCATCGCCGCCGCGGAGGAGCAGCCGCTGGCCGCGGTGGAGCGCTCGCTGCTCGACGCGCTGCGCCTGATCACCACCAACCCGCAGGTGCGGCGCGTGTTCGACATTGCCACCCGCAAGATCGAATACACCGACGAGATGGATTCGGTGCGGCGCCGCCACCTGGAGTCGCGCCAGCTTTTCCTGACCGGATTCGAGCAGGCGCTCAAGGCGGCTTCGCGCATCGAGGGCCGCAAGCTGCCCATCCCGGTCGCTTCCGCGGCGCAGGGGCTGCATGCGCTCATCGGCGGCCTGATCGAGGACTGGCTTCTCGACCCCGCGGCCTTCGAGCTGGTGTCGACGGGAAAACGGGTCTTCCATGTCTATCTCTGCGGACTGGGCTTCGGCGGCAGAAGCATCGCCGCCGATGAAGCAAAGGCGGTGCCCGGAGCGGGCGCCTGCCGATAAGCGATAATCGCGGTTTGACGTGGCAGCGCCGCGTCAGAGATCTCGCTGTATTTCAATGGATAGAATTCGGCCCTCCGAAGGCTGAGATCCAGGTTCGATTCCTGGCGGCGGGACCATCCATCTGGCTCAAAGCCCCTCGCGTCATGCACCGACGACCCGCACGTTTTCCAGCGTAGCGGGTTTTTGCTTTTTTGCGCGAGCCCATTGGGGCGGCCGCAATCGCAACACCGCCGACAGCGGTACTACGTTGGTTTGCAGCTTCGGCCATTCAAAATGGCAGCCCGAACACGACGGAGTGACCATCATGCGCCACCCTCCCTTCCATGCCGCGCAGCAGGCCAAGCTGGACGAGCGCCGCCGGCTGATGCGCCGCACCTGGGCACTGGCGGCGCTCGGCGTGGCGTCCGGCGGTGGGGCTGTGCTGCTGGCTTGCGGAGGAGGAGGAGGCGGCGGCGGCACGGGCTCGGCGGGCGGCGCGGCGGCCCCATCGGGGGCTGGTCCCGCGCCTGCGCCCGGTCCTGAGCCTGCACCCGGATCTGCGCCTGCACCCGGATCTGCGCCTGCACCCGGTCCGGCCCCAGCTCCTGGCACACCAGGAACGCCGTCCGACCCCGGCCCATCGCCGGCTCCACCGGCGCCTCCTTTGGCCGCGCCGGCCCTGGGTGCCCATGGACTCAGCTTCCACCGCTTCGGCGAAAGCCAGCCGTCGCTCTCCGTTGCCGGCCTGTCGACGCGCGCGAGCGCAAGCACCGTGCTGGCCTGTGTCGGCCGAGGCCTGCTGTCGGCCGATGTCCCGCCCACGGACAGCGCAGGCAATGTCTACACCCGGCTGGGCGCGTCGCATGTCTACACGCTGTGGCCCACTTCGGGAACGACGCTGTACGCCTGCGTGCAGGCGCGTGGCATCGATGGCCTTGGGGTCGCCGTGGCGAAGCCCGACCCCGGCGATGAAGTGACATTGAGCGTCGTCGAGATTGCCAACGGAGGCCTGGTGCGCGACGTCCAGTGGAAAGAAGTGCTGGCCGGCCAGCCCCTGACCAGCGCCAGTGTCAGCACCACCGGCCCCGCGCTGCTCGTGGCATGGTGGTGGGGCGATTCCGGCGTGTACGAGGAGAAGACAGCCGTGCCCGACAACGGCTTCACCGTCATCGACACGGTGCTGGCTTCGGGCGCATTGGTGCAATGCGCGGTGGCCGTCCGACAGGTCGAGGCGGCCGGCAGCTACAACGTCACCTGGACATCGACGCCGCTGCAGGGGGCACAGCTCTGGCTCGCCGCGGTGCAGGCGGCTGCCTCCTGAGCGCGCGGCTCAGTCTTCTTCGCCGGGCTCGTCCTCGCCAGCCTTGCGCAGCTGCAGCGCGCGTTCGTACAGCGCATTGCGCGGCGCGCCGCTGATCTCGGCCGCCAGGCGTACCGCGGTCTTCACGGGCAGCTCCGGCAGCAGCAGTTGCAGGACCCGTTCGCCTTCATCGGCCTTCGCATCGCCGCCCGCGGGCTGCGGATGCAGCACCAGCGCGAACTCGCCGCGCGTGCGCTGGTCCTTGGCGGCCAGCCAGCCGGCCAGTGCGTCGCATGGCACGGTGTCGATCTCCTCGAACTGCTTGGTCAGCTCGCGGCCCACGGTGATCGGGCGCGGGCCGAGCGCCGCCAGGGCGCGCGCCAGTGCCTCGATGCGGTGGGGCGCCTCCAGCAGCAGCAC